>JALYTS010000059.1 GCA_030854185.1 Actinomycetota bacterium
CTGCCGCGGCGGTCGCCGGCAACCGCGGCTCCACCACCGCGCCGCCCAATCCGCGGGTGGGCAGGACGTCGGCGGTGGCGGCGATCCGGGCCCGGGCCTCGCCCCGAGTCACCCGCCCGACGGCACGGACCAAATCAATTGTGTTGGTGTATCCCACTGCGGTGGCGGTGCCTCGGGAATCGACCTCGGCGATCACCGACAGCATTTGCGCCCACGTCGCATGCAACCGGGTTTCCAATGCGCCGAGTTCGGCGAGCAACTCGGCATCACTGCCCTGCCACACCGCAGCCGTCGACATAACCCAATTCTAGACCAAGGCACCGACAATACCGCCACTACACTCGGGCACAGACACCGAAATCTCCGGACAGCGTAAACGACGAGCTGTCGATTCCTGGCAAACGCGAACGATCGGCTAACGAGAACCGTGCTCCGTAGCGTCGAGCGTCTGTGCACATTGTCCCCGCGGCCGCCGGCTTATCGAGTCGGCGGCCGCGGGTCGCCTGGATTTGGCGAGCTCTGAGCGATGTCGACGAAGATCGGACCGAGGCTGTCGTCTGCGAATGCCCACCGGTAGAAGGCGGTCACCAGGCCGGCGATGTCCTCACGGTCGGCGATGTCCCGGCTTGGTATCCCGGCGGTCATGCTTCGAGGACAGCTTCCCCGCCCAGCTGCGGCTGCATGCAGCGGCGGAGGACATCGCATTGGGCATCTCGGTGGACGGCGAGTGCCCCAACGTCGCTCGCGGGCTGAGTGCGGCTCGTGACGCGGGCGACGGTGGCCAGATTGCCCGGATCGAGGGGCGGGAACTGGTACGCGTCTTCTTCGAACAGCCCGGCGTGCTCGCCCTCAGAGTCCTGCGGTGAGCGCACCCGTCAGCATCATCGGTCTGGAGGTATCGTCATGGCCGAGGCCGACACCATCCGGCATCTGTTCGTCATGCCGTCATCTTCGGTGCACCGCATCCAGGAGGCCCAAACCACGACTTACCACGTGCTGTGGGAAACTCACCCAACTTGCGCTGAGCTCGAACTGACAATCCGGTGATAGTTATTGGAAATTCTCCAGGGTGATTCGTGCGCCGTGCGCATGCAGTGACGCCAGCGCTGCGAGGTAGAGCGTGGTGAAGCGCTCGTCATCGATCAGGTCGCCGAACACCTCCCGATTCGCGATGAAGGCGAGCGGATCCTCGCGTTGGCGGTGTGCGTTGGCCATCAGGGTGTCCTTCAAGCGGTCGACCACCTCGATCGGTTGCCCCTGCTCGTCTGTCCCTTCCGCATAACGTGCCCAACTGGCCACGACCGCGGTCGACAGCGTGATCTCACCGCCCGTGGAGAGGTTGCGCCGGATAACCGGAAGGAGCCATTTCGGGATTCGGTCGGAGCTCTCCGCGCACAGCCGCGCGACCGTGTCCCGCACATTCGGGTTGGAGAAGCGGACGATCAGGTTCTGCTTGTACTCCGCCACGTCTATCCCGGGGACGGGCTGCAAGGTCGGCGTCGCCTCCCGGTCCATGTACGCCAGCAGGAAACGCTGGAACAGCGGGTCCTGGCACACCTCATGCACCAGCCGGTATCCGGCGAGATGGCCGAAATAGCACAGCGCCTGGTGGCTGGCATTGAGCAGGCGCAGCTTCATCAGCTCGTAGGGTTCTACATCGGTGACGAGTTGCACACCGACGTCCTCCCATGGCGGGCGGCCAGCACCGAAGTCGTCCTCCAACACCCATTGCGTGAAGGGCTCGCAGACGACCGGCCACTGGTCGTCGATCCCGAACCGCCGACCGATATCGGCCCTGTCGGCCTCGGTGGTCACCGGGGTGATCCGGTCGACCATCGAGTTCGGGAAACGGACCTGCTGCTCGACCCAGGCACCGAGTTCCGGCTCCCGCAGCATGGCGAAAGCGACGAAGCTGCGCCGCGCGGCGTCACCGTTGCCCTGGATGTTGTCGCAGGACATCACGGTGAACGGCGGCAGATCGCGCCGGCGCCGCCGGACCAGCGCCTCGGTGATCAGCCCGAATATCGTCTTCGGAACCGCTCCCGGCGCCAGGTCGTGCGCGACATCGGGGTTGCTCGCGTCGAACTGCCCAGTGACGGCGTGAAAGTTGTAGCCGCCCTCGGTCACCGTCAACGACACGATCCGGGTGTGCTCGTCGGCCAGTTTCTCGATGACCGCCTGCGGATCGTCCGGCGCGAACAGGTACTCGACGATCGAGCCGATCACCCGGGGCTCGAAAGATCCGTCGGGATGTTTGACCACCAGGGTGTAGAGACAATCCTGCGCCGCCATCACGTTTTTCATCCTGCAATCAGACGGCAGCACACCGACCCCGCAGATCCCCCAGTCCAACGCCTTACCATCGCGCATCAGACAGTCGAGGTACATGGCCTGATGCGATCGGTGAAACCCGCCCACGCCGAAATGCACGATGCCCGGCTGTACCCGATCCCGGTGATAAGTCGGTGTCGGCACTGTATAGAAAGCTGCAGACAATGGCGCGGGCAGCGACGACAACGATCGCGCATTGAGCGGCTGCATGTACGGTCCCTTCATTAGTGCTGCCTCGCCACGGTGAGCTCCCGCGCCTCCGCGTAACGGGCCCGAATCGCCTCGACGACGTCACCGTCGTAGGTCTCGACTCCCCCGCGTCCCCACGGCGGCGGCTCCGCGTTTCCACTGAGCACCCACGCGGCCTGCCGAGCGGCCCCGTCGGCGACGTACTCCCCCGGTGGCGGCACCAGCACCGGGCGGCCCAGCACACTGGGTGCGATACGCCGGACCGCGGCCGACCGCGCGCCCCCACCAACGAGGAATACCCGCTCGACCCGGGCACCGGTCGCGACCAGGGCGTCGATCCCGTCCACCAGGCCACACAGCAACCCCTCGACAGCAGCGCGGGCCAGGTGCGCCGCGGTCGCCGTCGCCAGGCGCAGTCCATGAACGGCCCCGGTGGCGTCCGGTCGATCCGGGGTCCGTTCTCCCTCCAGATACGGCACCACCACGACACCTCCGGCGCCGGGCGGAGCCGAGAGCGCGAGCCTGGAGAGTTCCTCGTGGTCGACGCGGAGCATCGTGGCGACGGCGTCGAGGACCCGAGCCGCGTTGAGCGTGGCCACCAGCGGGAGAAACCGGCCGGTGGCGTCGGCGAATCCAGCTACCGTGCCGGACGGGTCGGCGGCGGGGGCGTCAGTCACCGAGCAGGCCACCCCCGAAGTGCCGATCGAGACGACCACGTCACCCGGGCGGGTATCGAGCCCGAGGGCAGCGGCGGCATTGTCGCCGGTGCCCGGGCCGAGCACGGTTCCGTCGAGCATGGCGCCCTCGGCCAGGCAGCCGGCCGGCTCGGACGGGCCGAGTACCTGCGGGACGGCGGCGGCCTGGCCGAGCGCGCGCACCAGCAGGTCGTGGCGGTAGGCACCGTGTGCGGCCGACCAGTAGCCGGTTCCGCTGGCGTCGGCGCGGTCGGTCCGCAGTGCCTGCAGAGCCGGATCAGCGCCTAGGCGCCAGGTCAGCCAGTCGTGCGGCAGGCAGACCGCCGCCGTCCGGGCCGCCGCGGCGGGTTCGTGCTGGGCGAGCCAGCGCAGCTTTGTCACGGTGAACGACGCGACCGGTACGACGCCGACAGCCTCCGCCCACGCCGCGCCGCCCCCCAGCTCGGTGATCAGATCGAGGGCAGCGCCGGCGGATCGGGTGTCGTTCCACAGCAGAGCCGGCCGCACCACCCGGCCGGTTTCGTCCAGGCACACCATCCCGTGCTGCTGCGCACCCACGGCCACCGCGGCTACGTCGACCAGGCCGCCGGCCTCGTTCAGCGCCGTCTGCAGCGCTGTCCACCACGCGCCGGGGTGTACCTCCGTGCCGTCCGGGTGTGCGCCACGCCCGTGCCGGACCAACTCGCCGGTCTCCGCGTCGCGGATCACCACCTTGCACGACTGCGTCGACGAGTCGACACCAGCAACGAGTGTCATGCGCCCAGCAAAATATCGGCGAGCCGCTCGCGGTCGTTCCTCACACTGCGACGGCCTCGCCCAGAGCCCGGTCCCGGATCCGGACCTTAAAGCCGCCCACCGTGGCGACCTGGGTGAAGACCCCGAGCAGGTCCTCAACCTGTAACGCGAACCCCGCCATGTCGAAGTACCCATGACCCGGATCGACATCGATCAACAGATCCAGATCACTGTCGGCGTCCGCTTCGCCGCGGGCTACCGAACCGGACACTCGAATGTTCCGTACGCCGTACTTCTCGGCGATCGCGAGGATCTCGTCCCGATGACGGCGGATGTCATCGAGACACCCGACGCGACGTGGCATGTCCACCGACATCGCGACCTCCTTGGCGAGCGTTGTGATCAGGGTACCCGCGCCCGACAACAACCACTATCGAACTCGGCGCCATGCAGGGCAGCCGAACCCAGCGGCCGGACCTGCCACAGGAACACCCACACTTGACCTTGACCAAGGGGAAGCCCGAGCCTGGTGGTGGCCGGGCGAGGGCCCGGCGCCGAGGAGGATCGCGGGTATGGCGCTGTCGACGATCGGTGACAAGCCCGCGAGGCGTCGCATCGGGAGATAGAGCGTCATCGATCCAGGCGCGCAGGCTCGTACCCTGCGCCGAGCCGAGATCAACAATGCTCGGCTCCCCGTTCGGGTCGATCCATCGCAATTGCTGCCAGTCATCGCTCTCGGGGTTGACCCACGAGATGTAGCTCCCTGGCATGATCTGCCGAGGAGCCTTCAACGCCCCAGTGAGGCTGTAACGCGTGCCCGGTGTGACAATGGGATCGTAAAAGTGCGGAGTCAAGAAGTCAGATACCGCCACCCCCTGAATCAGTAGTTCTGGGCGCACACTGTCGGTGGTCGACTGTGCCACGTCGGTAAGGCCTCAAGACCTTCAGCGCGTCAATGCCGCCCCGTCGACCCGCACGCCGATATTCTCCACAATGTCCGCATTTCTGAGATCCAGTCAACAATTTGCACATTACGAAGTGAAGGATTTCACAGTCGGAAGATGTCCTGCTACTGTTTCCGTGTGCGGCTGCGGGACTCGTGGCCAGTGGGCCGTCTTGCAGGCTAGCCCGCTAATCGGTGGGGACGACGACCAGATCGCGGTCGCCATCGAGCCCGCAACCGGCGATCAGCTGATCAGCCTGCTGCTGGTGGCGTACGGTTTGACGTCTCGCGAGCGCGACATCGGCCGTGAGGTGATCGCCAGGCATTCCACCGCAGACATCGCCGGCCGCCTGTTAATCTCCGCCCACACGGGCCAGCACTGCGACGAACGCTTCCGAACCCGCTTCCCGACGTCGTCGCTCTCAAAAGAGCTGGCGGGGAGCATGCTATCGCAGGGGATGGGATCCGGGTAACAGCACTTTGGCCGCTGACGGACGCTGGGAGCCGCGGCGGTTGGTCGTGACGTGTGGGTCAGGTGGGTGGTGGTGTTGGGTGCTGGGTCCGCTCCAGTCCGTCGACGAGCGCGTTGATGCCGGCAGTGAATCGCTCGTCGCGGTTGTCGAGCCAGACGTACTCGCGAGGGCGATCAGGGTGGGGTCGGATCTGCGACAGCCAGCGATATTAGGTTGTGCCGGCGAGCCGGCTGTCTCCCTCAGCCACGGAGGGGGATCGCGTCCGAGCGTGGCACACGGGCGCCCCCGCCGGGACACCGCACTGTCTGCTACAGCTCGCTGCGCTGAGACCCTGGACGTAGGCGCACGCTCAAGAGCCCTATCTGCGTACCCACCACCAGCCCGCACAAGCCAGTGACCATGGGCAGGTTCCCGCGCTGGGGCCGTCTGTGGGCCGTCCCAGCGGGCGAAATGATGCTCAACAACGAGATGCGACGCTGACCATCGACGAGTATTGCCGTTGATCAGCGCGGCCACCACACGGCAGCCCAGGGGCAGAGCCGGACGACGCACGCACCGGTTCTGTTGAGGGCTTGCCCCCGGGCTACCCGTGTGGTCGGGCTGGCGCCAGGTCGACGAGATGCCGCACAGCCCCAGCGTGCAAGATCAGTGAGTGTCATAGGTCGAGCCCACCAGCAACCGGCCGTGCCAAATCCGTGCCAGATGCAGCGGCGACCAACGGTGTGCCGCAGGGAGCCACGGGGACACCGATCGTCACTCCCAACGACAGATCCCGACACATCATCGCAGCTCAAGTGCCATTGGCACTGCGTGGCGGGTCAAGGATTCGAACCTTGGAAGGCATCAGCCGACGGATTTACAGTCCGCTCCCATTGGCCGCTCGGGCAACCCGCCTGGAGGCCGGGTGCACCGGCCGGTAGTGACGATACACAGCCTGTGACGTCGGGGCGGAGCGGGCCTGGCGGGTAAGGTCGGCACCGGCTCAACGGGAGGAGGCTGCGATGGCGGATCCGTCGTTCGATGTGGTCAGCAAGGTCGACCGGCAGGAGGTGGACAACGCGCTCAATCAGGCGGTCAAGGAGCTGTCGACCCGGTTCGACTTCCGAGGCACCGGGGCGAAGGCGACCTGGAGCGGTGACGAGGCGATCACGATCGAGGCGGAGACCGAGGAGCGCTGCCGCGCCGCCATCGACGTCGTCCAGGGCAAGCTGGTCAAGCGGGGCATCTCGCTGAAGTCGTTCGAGGTGGACGAGCCTGCCATCTCGGGCAAGATCTACCGGACCACTGGACGCATCTTGCAGGGGATCAGCCAGGACAAGGCCAAGGAGATCGCCAAGGCGGTCCGGGAAGAGAAGCTCAAGGGCGTGCAGGCCCAGATCCAGGGCGATCAGCTCCGCGTGTCGGGTAAGAAGAAAGACGATCTGCAAGCCGTCATCTCCCTGTTGAAAGACCGCGACTTCGGCGTCGCCCTGCAGTTCACCAACTACCGCTAATACTGGTGCCGGTGAAGGGGATCGTCTTGGCCGGCGGCAGTGGTACCCGGCTGTACCCGATCACCCAGGCCGTCTGCAAGCAACTGCTGCCGGTGTACGACAAGCCGATGGTGTACTACCCGCTGTCGGTGCTCATGCTGGCCGGGATCCGGCAGATCCTGATCATCTCGACGCCCGCTGATCTGCCGCTGTTCCGTCGCCTGCTCGGCGACGGCGCTGCGCTAGGGCTGCGGCTGAGCTACGCCGAGCAGGCCCAGCCCAACGGCCTCGCCGAGGCCTTCGTGATCGGCGCGGAGTTCATCGCCGACGACCCGGTCGCGCTCGTGTTGGGGGACAACATCTTCTACGGTCCCGGCTTCTCCAGCCGGCTCCGGCTGTGTGTGGCGAGCTTGGACGGCTGCGTGCTGTTCGGGTACCCGGTCAAGGACCCGCAACGCTACGGCGTCGGTGAGGTGGACGCCGCCGGCAAGTTGATTTCCATCGAGGAGAAGCCGGCAGCTCCGCGCTCGACCAAGGCGATCACCGGCCTGTACTTCTACGACAACGACGTGGTGAAGGTCGCTCGCTCGCTGACCCCGTCCGCGCGCGGCGAGCTGGAGATCACCGACATCAACGCGCACTACATGCGGCAAGGAAGGGCGACGTTGATCGATCTGGGCCGCGGGTTCGCTTGGCTGGACACCGGAACGCACGAGTCGCTGCTGGAGGCGGGCCAGTTCGTCCAGGTACTCGAACACCGCCAAGGGGTGCGGATCGCCTGCCTGGAGGAGATCGCGCTGCGGATGGGCTACATCGACGCCGACGCCTGCTACGCGCTGGGCCAATCGATGGCGAAATCGGGCTACGGCCAGTACGTCATGGACATCGCCCGCTCCATCTGAGCCGCGTCAAGGCAGCTGGCGGCGGGCCATCTCTTCCAAGCGGTGCACCCGGTCGGCGATCGGCGGGTGGGTGGAGAACAACCGCGCGACACCGTCGCCCGGCCGGAACGGGTTGGCGATCATCAGGTGCGACTGCGCGACCACGGCAGGCGCAGGGGCGAGTGGCGCCAGCGCAGTACCGCGCTCCAGCTTGCGCAGCGCACTGGCCAGTGCCAGTGGGTCCCCGGTGAGTTCCGCCCCGGATGCGTCGGCCTGGTACTCCCGCGACCGGCTGACCGCCATCTGCACGATGCCGGCCGCGATCGGGCCAAGCAGCGCGATGAGGATCATGGCCAGCGGGTTGGAACGGTCGTTGTTGCCGCCGCCGAACAGGCCCGCGAAGATCGCCAGGTTCGACAGTGCCGTGACCATGCCCGCAAGTGCCCCCGCGACGGAGGAGATGAGGATGTCGCGGTTGTAGACGTGCGACAGCTCGTGACCCAGCACCCCGCGCAGCTCGCGCTCATTCAACAACTCGAGGATCCCGACGGTGCAGCACACCGCGGCGTGCCGCGGGTTGCGGCCGGTGGCGAACGCGTTGGGTGCTTGGGTCGGGCTGAGGTACAGCCGCGGCATCGGTTGGCGCGCCTCGGTGGCCAATTCCCGCACGATTCGGTACATCATGGGCTGCTCCGGCTCGGACACCGGACGAGCGTGCATGGTGCGCAATGCGAGCTTGTCTGAGTTGAAGTAGGAGTAGGCGTTCATCCCGACCACGAACACCAGCGCGATGAACACGCCGCTACGGCCGAAGAACGAGCCGATCAGCACCACCAGCGCGGACATCCCGCCGAGCAGCAATGCGGTCTTCAGCCCGTTGACGTGGTTGTGCACGGTGCGTCAGCCTCCCCGGTGTGTTCGGGCTCCGATCAGTCCAACGCGCCGTGCGGGGGTGGGGTTCCTCAGCTCTTTCCGGAGCCGTGCAGCTCCAGGGTGCAGCACCTGGGGCCGCCACCGGCCAGGCGAAGTTCGGAGACGTCGACGAACACGGGCTCGAAGCCGCGGACGGTCAGGGCGCGCCCCAGCTCCACAGCCTCGCGCGGTAGCACCACGCAGCGGCCGTCGGACACGCCGTTGAGTCCCAGGCACGCCGCGTCCGGCGCGGTTGCGATCACCGCGTCGGCGAACGATCGGGCCAGCACCCGTCGTGAGGCGGGCGAGAACGCCGCCGGGTAGTAGGCGATCAGCGGGGCGGACGGTGAATCGTCGAGCACCAGCAGGCAGGTGTCGAGGTGGTAGTAGTAGGGATCGACCAGCTGTAGCGACAGCACCGGCACGCCGAGAAGTTCCTGCGCCTCGGCGTGCGCCGCCGGTTCGGTGCGGAACCCGGTACCGGCCAGCAGCAGCGAGCCGGTCCACATCAGGTCTCCGGCACCCTCGTTGACCGCGCTGGGCATCACCATCTCGCGCGCGCCGTGCGCGACGAACCAGCGCCGGTAGTGCTCGGCCTCCGCGGCCCGCTGCGCGTTGCGGAACCGGGCTCCCAGGACAACCCCATCGATCATGGTGCCGGCATTGGCCGCGAACACCATGTCCGGCAGGCCTGGTTCGGGATCGATCAGCTCGACGATGTGCCCGAGCGCGCCATAAATGTCCGCCAAGGCGGTCCACTGCGCCATCGCCCGGGCGGCATCCACTGGCTGGCGGGGGTCCATCCAGGGGTTGATTCGGTAGCTCACCGTGAAGTAGCGCGGCGGGCACATCAGGTAGCGACGCGCGGTGCCGACCCGCGTGAGCGCTGGTGACTGCACAGCCGATGACATGATTCGATTGTACCGAGCCACATGCTCAGCTCTCAATGTGGTATTTTTGCTGAAACACCGACAGACTATTGCGTATGGATTCGATTGACCAGCAGATCGTTGCGCGACTGGTAGCCGACGCCCGCTCCAGCTACGCGGAGATCGGTGGAATCGTCGGACTGTCCGCTCCCGCCGTGAAGCGCCGGGTCGACCGGCTGCTCGATGTCGGCGTCCTACGCGGCTTCACCGCTGTGGTCGACCCCAGCGCGCTGGGCTGGGGCATCGAGGCCTTCGTCGAGGTGCACTGCCGCGGCAACGTGGCGCCGTCGGAGATCCGGGCCGGCCTGGTCCTGCTACCCGAGGTGGTGGCGGCCTACACGGTGTCCGGTGCGGCAGACGCGATCGTGCACCTGCGCGCCGGCGGCATCGCGCACCTGGAGTCCGCGCTGGAGCGGCTGCGGGCGGTGGACATCGTGGAGCGGACGGTCTCCGCCGTGGTGCTCTCCACCCTGCTGGAACGGCCGCTGCATAAGATGCCGACACCCTGATACAGACTCACCAGCATGGACGTGTTTGTGGAGCGCCACGGCGGCGTGGCCGTGTTGACGGTGTCCGATCCAACCCGGCGCAACGCGCTGAGCCTCGAGCTTTCTGACCTGCTGGCCCGAACCGTCGCGGCGTACGACCACGACGAGTCGGTGCACGCCATAGTGATCACCGGCGCGCCGCCCGCGTTCTGCGCCGGAGGTGATCTGGGCGCGCTGGCCGTTGCTGGTCAGTCAGGCTCCGAGGCTGACCTGCGCCGCATCTACGCCGGCTTTCTCGCCGTCGCGAATGCCGCGGTGCCCACCATCGCGGCCGTCAATGGGCCTGCGGTGGGCGCTGGGCTGAACCTGGCGCTGGCCTGCGACCTGCGCCTGGTCGGCCCGGGCGCGTTGTTCGACGCGCGCTTCCTGGCGCTGGGCATCCATCCCGGCGGCGGGATGACGTGGCTGGCCCAGCGCACCGTAGGCCCCCAGACCACCGCGGCGATGGCCCTGTTCGGCGAGCCGCTGGACGCCCACGATGCCGTGCGAACCGGCCTGGCCCACCGACTGGTGGATGTCGACGGTGAACCCCGCTCCGCCGCCGCGCACGAGGCGGTCGTGGCCGCCGCTGTCGACCTCGCACGCCGGGCAGCTACGGCTCCCCGCGACCTCGTCATCGCTACCAAGGCCGCCCTGCGCGCCACCGCCACGATGCCCACACACGCCGACGCGGTGACCTACGAAACAGCCCCCCAGCTGGCCTCACTGGTGTCATTGGCCCCACCAGTCCGACCAGTCCCAGAAAGAGACGGATAGATCTTTTGCACAGGTGCCGCTGGAGGCAACTTTCAGCGAAAAGTTGCCATCTGCGGCACCTGCGTACGAAACAACAGTCCTTCTCCGGAGGTCACGGACAGTGACAACGCTGGAGGGATCGCGAGGCGAGACCGGGTCAGCCGGTGCGGGCGGCTAGGTAGTCGGTGACCGACGCAAGGGCGTCACGGGCTGGGCCGGGAGGGAGGACAGCTAGTTCGGCGCGAGCGGAGTCGGTGTAGGAGCGCAGGGTGCTCATCGCCCGGTCCAGGCCGGGTGACTCGCGCAGCAGCCACAGGGCCTCCGCGATGAGCGCGTCGTCGGTCAGCGGCCCGGCCAGCAGGACGCGGAGTCGGTCGACCCCAGGACCGCCGTCAGCCAGCGCGTAGAGCATGGGCAGGGTGCGGACGCCCTCCCGCAGATCGGTTCCCGGCGTCTTGCCGGACTGGGCGGATGGCGAGGCGATGTCGATGATGTCGTCGGAGATCTGGAACACGGTGCCGATCTTCTCGCCGAACCGGCGCAGCGCGTCGATGCGCTCCTGGGGGGCGCCGGAGAACATCGCGCCGTACCGGCCGGCGGTGGCGATCAGCGAGCCGGTCTTCTCCGCTATCACCGCCAGGTAGTGCGCCACCGGATCGGTGCCCTCAGCGGGACCCATGGTCTCGCGCATCTGGCCGGTGACCAGCTCGGCGAAGGTGCAGGCGATGATCCGCACCGCGTCCGGTCCGAGGTCGGCGACCATCCGGGAGGCGTGCGCGAACAGGAAGTCGCCGGTGAGGATCGCGACGGTGTTGTCCCAGCGGGCGTTGGCGCTCACCGCTCCCCGGCGCATGGTGGCCTCGTCCATCACGTCGTCGTGGTAGAGGGTTGCGAGGTGGACCAGCTCCACGACCGCCGCCGCGCGCACGACGTCCTGCGGCCGCCCGTTGTCCGGCCCGAACTGGCCGGCGAGCAGGGTGAACAGCGGCCGGAACCGCTTGCCGCCGGCGTCGACCAGGTGCAGCGAAGCCTCGGTGAGGAAGCGGAACTCGCTTTGCACCTCCCGGTGCAGCAGCTCCTCCACTTGAGTCAGGCCGCGCTCCAGGACGGCGCGCAGCGCGGGGTCGGCCAGCTCCACGCCGGCGAGCTGCTCAGATGTCGACCTGCTCATCACCGATCAGGAGCCGAACGTGCCGAGAGCGGCCCAGTTCAGGGCGAAGGTGGGCACGACGCCGAGCAAAAGAGTGATCACTACTCCGAGGGTGATCGCGGCGGCGGTGAAGGCCCCGGGCACGCTCACTGTCGGACCGTCGATGGCGGGTTCGCTGAAGTACATCAACACCACCACCCGCAGGTAGAAGAATGCGGCCACCGCGCTGGCCACCAGCGCTATCATCACCAGCGGCGCCATCCCGTCCGCCAGCGCCGCGCTGAACACCGCGAACTTGGCAGTGAACCCGCTGGTCAACGGGATCCCGGCAAGCGCGAAGAGCAGGAAGGCGAAGACTGCCGCCGTCAACGGGGACCGCTTGGCCAACCCGGCCCATTGCGACAGGTGGGTGGCCTCACCATCCGCGTCGCGCACCAGGGTGACGACACCGAATGCCGCGAGTGTGGTGAAGCCGTAGGCGAGCAAGTAGAACATCGTGCCGGACAGGCCTTGGGCGGTCAACGCGATGGCGCCGACCAGCAGGAATCCGGCGTGCGCCACCGACGAGTAGGCGATCATGCGCTTGACGTCGGTCTGGGTCAGGCCGAGAACCGCGCCGATCACCATCGAGACGATCGCGACACCCCACAGCAGGCCGCGCCACTCCCATCGGGTGCCCTCGAATGCCACCGTCAGCACCCGCAGGATCGCGCCGAAGGCAGCCACCTTGGTGCACGCCGCCATGAACGCCGTCACCGGCGTCGCCGCGCCCTGGTAGACGTCCGGCGTCCAGGTGTGGAACGGCCCGACCGAGCCCTTGAACAGCAGCCCGATCACCAGCAGCGCCAGCCCACCGAACAGCAACGTGTCCGGCCTAGTGCTGCCCGCTGACGCCTCGGCGATCCGGGACAGGGTGACCGAACCCGCGTAGCCGTACAGCAGGGCGACTCCGTACAGGAAGAAAGCCGAGCTGAAAGCTCCCAGCAGGAAGTACTTGACCGCCGCCTCCTGGGCCAGCAGCCGGCGGCGCCGGGCCAACCCGCACATCAGGTACAGCGGCAAGCTGAGCACTTCCAGCGCGACGAACATGGTGAGCAGGTCGTTGGCCGCGAGGAAGACCATCATCCCGCCGAGGGAGAACAAGAACAGTGGGAAGACCTCGGTCTGCATCACGGTCGCGGTCATGGTGCCGACTGCGCCCCCGGCTTGTGCCCGGTCCGCAGCGGTGCCCGGACGGACCGCGGCGTCGGGGCTGAATGCGCCCCCCGGTTCCACCGTTCGGTCCGCGATGAGCAGCACCGCTGCCAGACCCAACGCCAGCAGCGTGCCCCACAAGAACAGTGCGGGACCGTCGACGACGATCGTCCCGGCCAACGTCACCACGTTGCGCACGCCGGCTGAGAACGAGTAGAGGTGCACACCCAGCGCGGCACCCGCTGCCCCCAGCGTGAGCAGCGTCAGCGCGACCTGCGCCGACCATCGCGCCGAGCGGGCCACGAAGGCCTCCACCAGAACGGACAGGCACGCCGCCCCGAGCACGATCAGGACCGGGGCGATCGCCCCGTAGTCGACCGTGGGCGCCTGCACGTGCGGCACCTGCGTCACGAGTCCCGCCTGAAATCCACCGCCGAGCACCTCAGCGACCTCCCTGCCCGACGACCGGGTCGGACAGGCCGACCTCGGTGAGCGTGGCCCCGACCGACGGGTTGATGACATTCAACACCGGCTGCGGGTAGAGCCCGAGCAGCAGGATGAGCGCCACTAGCGGCGTCAGCACAGCGATCTCGCGAATCGACAGGTCGGGGAACCGGGCGCGCTGCCGCTGGGCGGCAGCCTCCGGCGCCGTCGCGGTCCCCGGCCCGGGTAGCGGCCCCACCACGGCCGCGCCCCGCACCGGACCCTGCATGAGCCGTTGGTAGAACCACAACACATACAACGCAGCCAAGATCATCCCGGTGGTCGCCAGAATCGTGTACACCGGCTGGCGCGGGAAGGAGCCGACCAGCACCATGAACTCTGAGACGAAGGAGTTGGTGCCGGGCAGCGCCAGGGAGGACAACCCGGCGACCAGCATCATCCCCGCCAGCAGCGGGGCCAAGGCGGCGACGCCACCGTAGTCGCTGATCAACCGGGAGCCACCGCGGGCTATCAGCATCCCGACGACGATGAACAGCATCCCGGTGGAGATGCCGTGGTTGACCATGTAGAGCACCGCGCCGGCCTGCGCCTGAGTGGAGAAGGCGAAGACGCCCAGCGCGATGAAGCCGAAATGCGCCACCGAGGTATAGGACACGAACCGCTTCATGTCCGACTGGCCGACGGCGAGCAGCGCGCCGTAGAGCACCCCGACGACGGCGAGCACCAGCACCAGCGGGGCCAACGCCCGCGATGCGGCGGGAAACAGCGGCAGGCAGTAGCGCAGGAAGCCGTAGATGCCGACCTTGTCCATCACGCCGACAAGCAGCACACCGACGCCTATCGGGGCCTCCGCACCGGCGTCGGGCAGCCAGGTATGAAACGGCACCAGCGGCGCCTTGATCGCCAACGCGACGAAGAACCCGAGGAACAGCCAGATCTGGGTGCTCTGCGGGACGCTGCCGGCGATGCGCACCAGCGATGCCCAGTCAAACGTGCCGTGACCGAGCCGGTTGCCGCTGACCACGAACAACCCGATCACGCTACCCAGCATCACCAGACCGCCGAGCAGCGAGTACAGGAAGAACTTCACCGCCGCGTACTGCCGCCGCGGGCCGCCGAAGCGACCGATCAGGAAGTACATCGGCACCAGCATCACTTCGAAGAACAGGTAGAACAGGAACACATCGGTGGAGACGAAGACGCCGATCAGCAACGACTGCAGGGCCAGCAGCAGGGCGTAGAAGCCCGCCGGGGTTCGGTCCTCGGGCAGCTTCTCGGCCCAGGAGGAGCCCATCACGATCGGTACCAGCACGCTCACCAGGGCGATCATCACCAGGGCGATGCCGTCGATACCGAGCGCGAAGCGCGTTCCGAAGGCCGGGATCCACGGGATGGACAGGATCAGCTGCAGGCGCCCGCCGGTGGGCTGGTAGGCCGACCAGGCCAGCGCGGCCAGTACCAGCTCGCCCAGCGCGAAGACCATCCCGGTGACCTTGG
Source organism: Actinomycetota bacterium (assembly GCA_030854185.1). Taxonomy (GTDB): domain Bacteria; phylum Actinomycetota; class Actinomycetes; order Mycobacteriales; family Pseudonocardiaceae. The sequence continues at coordinate 15,129 of JALYTS010000059.1, forward strand.
CCACGGTCGGCGTCGAGCGCATCGGGGCAACGACCGCGCTGCCCACCATCGGCAGCAGCAGCATCGCCAGCAGCAGGCCGCCCCCCGCCGACACGACGTTCATGAGTAGCTCACCGCCAGCAGGAAGGCGATCACCACGACCGCGCCCCCGAGCATGCCCAGGGCGTAGCTACGAACGAAGCCGGTCTGCAGCCGGCGCAACCTGCCCGAGCTGCCACCCAGCAGTGCCGCGGTGCCATTGACCACCCCGTCGACGCCTTTGTTGTCCACGAACACCAGCGCCCGGGTGAGCCAGGTACCGGGTCGCGCGATGAGCGTCTCGTTGATCGCGTTGCCGTAGAGATCGGCCCTGGCGGCCGCCACCGGAAACGAGACCCGCTCGGGCCGGACCACCGGCACGGGGTTGCGGCCGACGAACAGCCAGGCGGCCAACACACCCAACGCGGAGACCAGCACCGTGATTATCGGCACCAGCGCAGGCGGGAACGTCGCCTCCGCCGGCGCCAGCGCGCCCACCGAGGGCTCCAACCAGCGTGCCAACCGTCCGCCCGAGGTCAGCAGGTAGCCGGCGATCAGCGAACCGATCGCCAGCGGCACCATCGGCACCCACATCACCGCAGGGGACTCGTGCGGGTGGTATTCCTGGCCGTCGGCGCTGCGCAGGTCGCGCCAGCGCTCCTCGCCGAAGAACGTCATGAGCATCAGGCGCGTCATGTAGAAGGCGGTCAGCCCCGCGGCGAGCAGCGCGAGGGTGCCGAAGACCCCGCCGGCGGCACCGCCCGCCGCGTACGCAGCCTCGATGATCGCGTCCTTGGAGTAGTAGCCGGACAGGAACGGGAACCCGATCAGCGCCAGGTAGCCGCAGCTGAAGATGACGAAGGTGATCGGCATGTGCCGCGCCAGCCCGCCCATCCGGCGCATGTCGATCTCGTCGTGCATCCCGTGCATCACCGAACCCGCTCCGAGGAACAGGCCCGCCTTGAAGAAACCGTGGGTGAGCAGGTGCACGATACCCAGCGCGTAACCGGCCGGTCCCAACCCGACCGCCAGGATCATGTACCCGATCTGGCTGACCGTGGAGTAGGCCAGCACCTTCTTGATGTCGTCGTAGGCGCAGCCGATGATCGACCCGATCAGCAGCGTGATCACGCCGACCGCGGCGACGGCCAGCCGGCCGTTCGGGCTGAGGTTGTACAGCGGGCTGCACCGGGCGATCAGGTACACCCCAGCGGTCACCATCGTCGCGGCGTGGATCAGCGCCGAGACCGGGGTCGGGCCCTCCATCGCGTCGGGCAACCAGGCCTGCAGCGGGAACTGACCGGACTTGCCGCAGGCCCCGAGCAGCAGCAACAGAGTGATCGCCAGCAGGGTGGGGCCGCCGATCTCCCCTGCGCGGCCGAACACCTCGGAGAACTGCACCGTGCCCAGTGACCGCCAGATCAGGAAGATGGCGATGGCCAGGCCGACGTCGCCGACCCGGTTCATCAGGAACGCCTTCTTCGCCGCCGTCGCGGCGCTGGGCCGATCCTGGTACCAGCCGATGAGCAGGTAGGAGGCCAGGCCCACGCCTTCCCAACCGAGGTAGAGCGTGACGAAGTTGTTGGACAGCACCAGCACGAGCATCGCCGCGACGAACAGGTTGAAGTACCCGAAGAACCGTCGGCGCCCCGGGTCGTGGGACATGTAGCCGATCGCGTAGAGGTGGATCAGTCCGCCGACGCCGGTGATCAGCAACACGAACGTCAGCGACAGGGGATCGAGCCGTAGACCGTAGTTGACCTGCAGGGAGTTGATCGCGAACCAGGTGCCCAGCCCCAGCTCCCGGGTGCGCTGCGACGGGTCGAAACCCAGCGTCTGGGAGAATAGGGCCACGCCGTAGCCGAAGGCCGCGAGCACGGTCGCGCAACCCAGCAGATGTCCCCAGGCGTTGGTGCGGCGGCCACCCACCAGCAGCACCAGCGCGCCGAGAGCCGGCAGCGCGACGAGCAGCCAGGCATACTGAGCGGAACCAACGGCGGCAGTCACGGGAGGCAAGACCTCGGTCATGCCGGGCACTCCGTTCGTCGGTATGAGCAAGCAGGCCTGCCAGCGCACCGAGGCAGCACCGGCTACCACGTCGTCACGTTCCCGTTAGCTTAGGGGGGTGGCCGTAGCAAACCACTACCCCCTCGTCGCACCCGGTAAGCAACGCCGGTCGTAGCCTGAGCCGGCACTCTGATCGCCCGCAGGTCGGTAGGTTCTCGCATCGCTACGAAGGCCGGTTAGTTGAGCAAGAGGCAGGTATCCCAATGGGAGGCGGGCGGCTCGTCAGCGGCGGCTGTGGATAACGCGAGGGCAAGGCCAGCTTCGCCTTCGAGGATTCCGATGGCCGCACCAGGGGGTTGGGGGTCAGCAGCCGCTCGGCGAGATCTGGCAGCCTGCTCGGCCATGCGCTGACGGTCGGTGTCGGCAGTGGCCTGGCCGGCGAGTTGTTTGGCGCGTGCCACTCCTGGGGTGCCGTAACAGGTAAGCCCGTTGACGAGATCGAACTCGGCGAGCGCTGGGCGGTCCCCGCGGTCGATACGTGCGTGCGCCTGATCGAGGCGGCGGCGGGTGACGGCTGTGACCCTGGCGTCCAGCGACTCCAGAGCCCGCTCATACCGTCTCGGCCGGTCGGCAGCGGCGTGGAGGGCGAAGGCCAGGGCCGGTCCGAAGAAGAGTGCGGCGTTGCGACCTGCGCTGATGTCGTCGTGTGCGGCGGCTGCCAGCCAGGTGTGCGCCACCTCCCAGCCACCGAGCCCGGCAGCCGCGCGTTCGAGTGAAACACAGCCACCCCCACAGCGCCGCTGCCCAACGACTGGGGATGCCCCCTTCGGCCCGACGTCGAGGAGGGGCAGGCCAGCCGAGCCGCTAGGGCAGCAGCGGCGTGAGGGTGGCGCTGGTCGACGGCGATGGCCCGCTCCTTTCGTGGCGCGCCACCCACCCGAGCGCAGCGGAGCGGGCCAGCCGAAGGCAGATCCGTTCGGAGTCCTGGTTGATCCCGACCATCCGGGCGTGGTGCAGATGTAGCAGAGAGGCCAGTACCGGATCGGGCGCGGGCCCATCCGCCGGGCTGAGGTGGGCGCGGTAGGCCGCCAGCGCCGACCGTCGTCGGCTCCAGGCCAAGGCGAGCTGTTTGCCGCCCGGCAGCGCGCGCAGGGCGGCCCAGTCGCCGCTGGGATCTGCCAGGCGCATCGCCTGGTCGTAGATTTCGCGGGCGAGCGCTGGGGCCGGGAGGTGGTTGACGTGGTCGGTCAGCCAGCTCAGGCCGCTGCTGAGGCTGCCGGTAAAGGCTGCAGCCAGGTCGGTGAAGCTCGCCGCTATGAGAGCGTACGGGTGTGGGGTGCCGCTGACGGTGATGGTCAGCGCTGCGATGGCCACCGCCGAGTCGGCGACGAATACGGCCTCGGCTGCCCGCATGGCCGCACCGGTGCCGTACCGGCCGACCTCGGGGTAGTAGGTGTCCAGCACGATGTGACGGAGCAGCCCGAGGCTCCGGACGCGATCGGCCCAGGCCCCGAGACGCTGGGTGGCGGACCCGTAGCTGCGGGCGTCATAAAGCCGGATACGCAGGCGCAGATGCGGCTCTGGGTCTCGGTAGGGCAGGAACCACCAGTCGTCTGCGGGGCCGTGTTCCCAGACCGACAGCAGATCGGGCAGATGGGCGATGAGGATGTCGGCCTGCCGGTCCAGGTGCCCGTACAGTTTCACGTACAGCCATCCTGAACTGCCGGGCGTATGTCCTGGGTGGTGGGTCGCCCGGATCGACCCGGCCTGCCGAGCGGATGGTGGCGCCGATGGCAGGTCGGTTGCCGCCATCGGGACGACGAGTTCGTGGGCATGCCCGCCTGTCCATCCGTAACTGTGGTGGTCGGGCGCCTCGGCCAAGGTGGCGTTGCCGGTCCGGTCCAGGTGGATGCGTAGCAAGGCGAGGTGCGCGGGCTCGTTCAGGTCGAGGCGAAGACGAACGTCGTTCTCACCGAGATGGACCGCTTCCGGGATGCGATATCTGCGCCGCAGCCCGCCCCAGGCCTGCGACCATTCCCGCCAGGAGGTACGCGACCCGGGCAGGTCAGAGACCGACAGGTGCCAGCTGGCGGGCCACAGCACGGTGCGGCGGTACCGGACGCGCGGCAGGAACGGGAGACCGTTGGCGGCTCCCCAGTCAAACGGGACACAGGCGGCTGCGCGCGCCGTGGTGATCTCGCAGAGGAACCGGGCCAGCGGATGAGTTGCGCGGCGGAACTCGACGGCGTTCATCATCAACGGTTCGACGATTCGGCCCCGCGACAGGGAGACCAGGAACATGCGGCGGGCGGCGCCGCTGACCGCCAGGTCGTCCAAGGAGATCTGCGCAGCGGCGTCTGGGCGGTATTCGCCGAGCGGGATCGGCGGGAACACCGCAGGGCTCCGGGCGAGGTTCCCGGTCCGCGGAGACAAAGGTGGGCAGGACACCTGCGCGAGCAGCGATCCGGGGGTGAGCGTGGGCAGGCCGCTGAACGCGTGGGCCATGCGGTCGCGGTCCTCGGACTCGAACAGGTAGAGAAAACGCCCTGTCGTGGTTCCAGCTTGGCGTGCCGCGCTGAGGACGACCAGGGTGAACTCTCCCCGGTCGAGCGCGTCCGTCGTCGGCGCGTGAAGGCTGAAACGCAGCTCGGTGTGCGGCGGACCATGGGTCGGTGGTGCTCCGGTGGTGTCAGCTGCCAGCTCCGACAGCACGTGTTCGTCGAGGACCACCTCGCCGTCGCCGTCCAGCGCGGCCTGCTGGGCCAGGTGCAGGAGCTTGCGGTCCCGGGCCAGCGCAGGCGGCGCGGGCGGTGTCATCAGGGAGCCGCGGTAGCGGGCGGGGTAGCCGAGCCCGGTGTCGGCGTCCACGACCTGACCGACCGGGACCACCGCGCCCGACCCATAGCGCTCCAAAAATCTGGTGTGCCAGGCCCGCCAAGCGGGGTTACCGAACCGATGAGGTGTCAGCCGCACCAGTGCCGACGCAGCGGCCTCGGCCTCGCGGGCTACGGCCTGCGGCAGGACCACCGAGCAGTCGACCCGCAGATCGACCGCGAGGGACGGTTCGGGGCGATCACAGACGGCCGACATCTGCCGCGACACCGACGCACGAACAGCGCGGCGGACGCCGGGTGCAGACGACTGATCGTGCCGGGACAACTGGCCACTGATCGCGCGCGGCTCCCGCACCATGGGCAGCGGCGCAGCACCGGCTTTCAGGGCGACCAACTGGTCGATGACGTGGCCCAGCGGGTCGGTGACAACCATGGGGGGATGCAGGCTGGTGACGAGGATTCGGCAGGACACCAGCTCGGTCAGCATCTTCTCGATCTTCACCAGCGGTTTTCCGGGAAGCTCGGCGGCCAGCTTGGCGATCAGATCGCCGATGGTGACAGGTGATCGAGCGGCATGGATCACCGTCTGAACCGCCTCGGTGTACCGGACCGACACATCGACCGGCCTGACCTTTCCAGCAACGCCTGAGGGCTGCTGGCACGGAACCACCAGCCGGTCTCCCCGCACGAAACCCAAGTTGTTCGCCATCACGGGCAGGCGTCTGAGCGGCGAGCTCAATAGCCTCGACGAGCGCGTCCCGCTCCCACACCCGCGCCAGCCAGCACCGCCACTCCCGCACGTGCTCCGGTGTGTCGCTGGTCAGATCCGGCCACGGCGGCAGGTCCAACTCGCTGCCGAACACAGCCACCCGGACGACGGCCGCGTCCACGCACCGGAACTGAGCGGCCATCGTCCGCCTTCCCACGTCGCGACCGGCTGGTGTGCACCCGCCGGAGCGTCACGCACGGTGAACTATTCGCACCCTACGGTGTTCTCGCACCCATCGTCGGTGCGCTCGCAGTCCTCCGAATCGCCCGCGGCGACTTCCAGGTCCGACTCCACGAACTGCACGTCGAGGTCAAACTCGTCGTCAGGGACGGACGGGGTGATGGCATCCATCACGGACTCCTTCCTTTCCTCATCAGGGGTAGTTCCGGTCGGTTAGGTCCGGCCAGGAGATCGCCATTCTGGTGTGTCGTCTATCGACAACCAGCCCGCTCGGAAGCTCGGCGTCGGGGGTGCCTACCGGGTGCACCGGCAGGCGTGGTCCCGGGCCGTGGCGGTGGTCCCGGTCCCAGATCCGGATCTGTTCCACGAACCGCTCTGCGGCCTCGGCCGCATTGGGGCCGTGGGCGTAGGCACCGAGCTCCCGCACGGTTCCGTCGGTGTCCACCGGCCGGAGCTTGGCCCGGTAGGCCAGGCTGCTGCCTCGGTCAACCAACGCCGGAGTGGACATGGGCCAGGTCGGGGAGACCAGCCCGCGGTCGACGGCGTCCTGGGTCACCGAAAGGAGATAGAAGCCCGGCAGCCTGGCCAGCCACAGGTCCAAGTCGTTGAAATTCTCCCGCTTGCGGACCGTGACGCCGGACCAGGCCTGTGCCCGCGGCGTCGAGAACACCTCACTCAGCGCCGTGGCATCGACCTGTTGTTCGCCCACCCACAGACTGGCCTCGCCGCCATGAAGCGAGATCGACCGGCTCCGGTTTTTGCCGAGGCCCTGCATCGGCACGAACCCGCACGGCATGGGGTCACAGCCGACCAGGTATCCGCCGGCGTGTTCCAGCGTCCACGACAGATTGAGCCCCTTGGTCCGCAGCGGGACCACCAGCCGCCCGCCCTCGGCGAGCTGCTCCACCCACGCCGGCGGGATGTCCCAGGTACCCACGGTGACGATGATCCGGTCGAACGGGCCGTACTCCGGCGCACCGGGCTCCCCGTCCGCGCAGACCACTCGCACATCGCGGTAGCCCGCGGTCGTCAGGCAGGCTTGGGCGCGGTCGGCGATCTCCGGGTCGATGTCCAGCGTGGTCACCGAGCCCTCCGGGCCGACCAGCTCCCGAAGCAGCGCGGCGTTGTAACCACCGGACCCGATCTCCAGAACCCGCTGACCGGGCGCCACCTGGAGCTGACCCAGCATCATCGCCTGTGTATGCGGCGCGGTGACCGAGCTGATGGAGGCGCCGTGCTCGGTGCGCTTGGTGACGATGGAGCGATCGGCGTAGGCCTCCTCCAGCGACACCTCCGGCGCGAACAAGTGCCGGGGCACGGTCCGCAACGCGGCCTCGACCTCGCGCGGCACCAAGCCCACCCATTCTCGGTCCACGATGACCTCGTCAACCATGGCGTCGCGCAGCTCGTCGACGTCCTGATCCGAGTGCACGCCCTCGCGGGCGGTGTCAGTAGCCACCGGGCGGAGCCTAGCCGTGGCCTCGCCCGGCTCGGTGGTCACTTCAGTCACCGGCCGCAGACGCTGACCCTGGTACTGCATCTGCACGAACAGACATCACTTGCCCCGCGCGGATGCGGCGGACCAGTTCGGCGATGAGTTCGTCGTTGGCGCCGTGGTCGCCGCGCTCAGCGTTGGCCAGAAAGTAGTCACACAGCGCTTGAGCGGCTGCAGCTGAGCTGTCGATCATCGGGCGACCGGCGCTGGGGGCGCTCACGGGGGGCCTTTCGGGCCGGGGGCAAGCATCGGGGAGATCGCGCCGAGGAGGCAGGCCATGCACAGCGTCTGGTCGCCCTTCGGCTTTGCGGGTTCAGGGGTGGGTTCCGACTGGCCGCCGGGAACTGGGGGCACGAGGGTGCTCGACCGGCGGCCAGCCGGAATCTTGGTGGGAAACTGAGGATCGGGCACCTCGCGCACCCGCGACGCCGCAGCCACTCGCGCCGGCGGGGCGGCATCGACGTCGTAGCTCACCTCGGCCATGGCATGCCTCCGGTGATCACCAGCGACCTCTCCGGGGTTGGTGGTTGGCGATCGGGTGGTGAGACACGGCGCGACCGGCTGTCGGAGGGCTCGCCTGGCGCGCCGTGGGTGAGGTCCGGCCGTCCCGCCCTGGTCTCGGACGGGGTGCCCGGTCCCAGGTCGTCGGCCAGGCGGGAGAACAGCAGGGTCTTATCGGGTTGGCGTAGCAGCCAGTAGCTGGCCCGCAGATGGATCAGGCAGCGTCGGCGTCGGAGTCCGATCATCGCGCCGGGGCGTCGGCAGGACCGGCAGCGGCCCCGCCGGTCGATCGGGTGATCGAGCAGCAACATGTACAACACCGCGCTGACCCGGTACAGAAGCGAGCCGACCCCATCGACGGCGCCGGGTCCGGTCTGCGCGGCCCGGCGCAGGACCCCGCGTAGCAGGTCACAGACGAGCCGATGGCTGGTCTCATCGACAGTCCGGCCGGAGCTGGTCACCGGCCGCACACCGACGCCGGCGATGTCCGGGCACGGGGTACGGCGACGTTCGTCGTCCCGGCTCTGCTGCAGACCAGTGACTACTCCCGCGGAGTCACCGCCGGTGGCGGTCGCGTGCGGCCCGACCACACCGAACGGGTCGTGGGGTTGCGCATGGACCGGCAACGGCGGCTGGACTCGGAGAACGATCCGCTGCATCTCCTCGCCCTAATCGAGGAGTCTGTGCTCGACCGGCCAATCGGTAGTCCGGCTGTCATGCGGCGCCAACTCGAACACTTGATCTCCATGGCGGGACGAGACAACGTGGAGATCCAAGTGCTGCCGACATCCGTTGGTTTCCACGACGGGGGGTCGGCCCGTTCAAACTGCTCGACTTCGCCCAAGCGCAGTCCATCGCCTATGTCGAGATCGTCAATGGCGCCGTCTACGTCCAGGACCAAGATCAGGTCGCGGGTACACTCGGATCGTCACGAAGCTGCGTGAGATCGCGCTCTCACCGGCCGACACTGTGGCGGCGATCCGCGCTCGCCTCACCGCGCTGACCTGATTCCGGAGGACCCCATGCCCATCGCACACCGCCGCGCCGGGTGGCGGAAGTCGACGTACTCAGACCAGCAGGACGGGTGCGTCGAGGTCGACCTCGCCCACGATGGCGTGGAGATCAGACACAGCAAGATCGACGGCAGTCCGGTGATCAGCTTCACCTGCGAGCAGTGGACGCGCTGGCTGGACGAGGTCATCTCCGATCAGCTGACCAACACCAACGGTGCCGTCACCGTCCTGGCCCGGCGCGGTTCCTGGACCGTCCGCGAAACCTCGACAGGTACCGAACTCGTCTACGACGAGCAGGAATGGACCGCGTTTCGCCTCGGCGCCAAAGACGGCGAATTCGACTCGCTCAGTACTTCAGCAGGTTCGCGTCGTCGACCGAGGCCGATCGGCGCGTCTTGAAGATTGCCATGATGATGGCCAGCCCGACCACCACCTCGGCGGCCGCGACCACCATGACGAAGAACGCCATGATCTGGCCGTCCAGGGTGCCGTTGATCCTGGAGAAGGTGATCAGGGTCAGGTTCACCGCGTTGAGCATGAGCTCGATGCACATGAACACCACCACCGCGTTGCGGCGCACCAACACACCGACGGCGCCGACGGTGAACAGCAGCGCAGACAGCAGCAGGTAGTACGACGGGGTCATCGCGAGACCTGCTTGCAGGGTCGAGCCATCCTCGCTGAGACCTGCTTGCGGGGTCGGGCCATCACTCCTGCCCCTCCTGGTCAGCGGCAGCCGATGACACCGGCCCACGCAGGGCGCGGGCGTCCGGGTCCGCGCCGGCGCTGACAACGCTGCGGACATCGACGTCCAGACGATCGCGGTCGGTGGACTCGAGCAGTTCGGACAGCGACTCGGGGGCCACCGAACCGTCCGGCAGCAGGGCGGGGGTAGCTACCGAGTTCATGGTGGCGAACACTCCAGGACCCGGTAGCGGGGAGGGACGCCCACCCCGGATCCGGGCCTCCACCCGCTCGCGCTGGGTCAACCTGCCTTCCTTGGTGCGCTCGGTGAAGGTGAACACCATCGCGCCGACGGCGGCGGTCATCAGCAGTGCCGAGGTGAGCTCGAACGGGAACAGGTAATCGGTGTAGAGGAGGCGGCCGAGATTGGCGACGTTGCCCCCACCGGTGGTGTTGACCTTCACCAGGCCGACCGCGGTGATCCCGACGAAGGCCCGGCCCAGCATCGACACCAGCAGCACGGCCAGCGCGATCCCGGCCAGTGCCGCCGCGACCCGCTGACCGCGCAGCACCTCGATTACCGAGTCGACACTTTCGTTGCCCACCAGCATCACCACGAACAGGAACAGCATCACGATCGCGCCGGTATAGACGATGATCTGCACGAAACCGAGGAACGGCGCCTGTTGGACCATGTACAGCGCGCCCAGGCACAGCATCGTCTGGGCCAGCCACAGTGCCGAATGCACCGCTTTGCGGGCGAACACCATGGCCAGACCACCGGCCAGCGCGAGCGGGCCCAGGATCCAGAACGCGATCGCCTCCCCGATGCTGACAGTGCCCCCGGTCACCGGTGCTCCTCTCCCACCGCACCCGAACGGCGCTCCAGGCTCGGACCCTGCACGTAGTAGTCCTGCTCGGAATCACCCAACCGCATCGGGTGCGGGGGTTGCTCCATCCCGGCCAGCAGCGGTGCGAGCAGATCCTCTTTGGTGTAGATGAGGTCCTGGCGGTTGTCGTCGGCGACCTCGTATTCATTGGTCATGGTCAACGAACGGGTCGGGCACGCCTCGACGCACAAGCCGCAGCCGATGCACCGCAGGTAGTTGATCTGGTAGATCTCGCCGTAGCGCTCCCCGGGGGAGTAGCGGGCTTCCTCCGTGTTGTCCCCGCCCTCGACGTAGATCGCGTCCGCCGGGCACGCCCAGGCGCACAGCTCGCAGCCCACGCATTTCTCCAGCCCGTCCGGGTGCCGGTTGAGCTGGTGGCGGCCGTGATAGCGCGGCGCGGTGATTTTTTTGACCTCGGGGTACTCCTCGGTCACGACCTTCTTGAACATCGTCGAGAAGGTGACACCGAAGCCCTTGACCGGATCAAGTAGTCCCATGACCTTCCTCCTGCCTAGCCGGCTGACCGCCATTTGTCGAGCCGGCAGGGCCCGCCGCGGCAGCGCCCGACACGCCCGCGCCGACTGCGGCGCGCCGGGGCGGCGGTGACGGCACCACCAGGTCCAGCGGTGGCAGCGGGTAGTCCGAGCCCGCAGTCTGCACCTCGTGGGTGCGTTCCTCGGGTTGCCGTTGGGGCAGCAGGAAGGCGACGACCAGCAGGATGACCAGTACGAAGCCGCCCACCACGAGGATCTCGCCAGGCGTCACAGCGGAACCACGCAGCGCCCTGGCGCCGGAGACCAGCACGATCCACACCAGGCTGGCCGGCACCAGCACCTTCCAACCGAGCGCCATGAACTGGTCGTAACGCATCCGGGGCAGGGTGCCGCGCAGCCAGACGAACACGAAAAGGAACGTCAGCAGCTTGCCGATGAACCACACTGGGCCCCACCAGCCGCGGTCCAACACGCCGCCGCCAAGCGGCCAGGGGGCGTGCCAGCCGCCGAGGAACAGCGTGGTCGCCATGGCCGAGACGGTGACCATGTTGACGTACTCGGCGAGGAAGAACAGCGCGAACTTCAGCGACGAGTACTCGGTGTGGAAACCACCGACCAGCTCAGACTCCGCCTCGGGCAGGTCGAAGGGCGCACGGTTGGTCTCGCCCACCATCGATATGCAGAACACCGCGAAGCTGGGGAACAGCAGGAACACGAACCACCACTGGTTCGCCTGGGCGGCCACGATGTCCGCGGTGGACAGCGAACCCGAGTACAGGATCACCGCGACGATCGACATCCCGAGCGCGATCTCGTAAGAGATCACCTGGGCCGCCGATCGAAGTGAGCCCAGCAGCGGGTAGGGCGAGCCCGACGCCCAACCGGACAGCACGATCCCATAGACACCCAGCGACGAGCAGGCCAGCACCACCAGCACCCCGACCGGCAGATCGGTGATCTGCAGTACGGTGTGCTCACCGAAGATCGAGACTTCACCACCGATCGGGATCACGGAGAACGCCGTGAACGCCGTGATCGCGGAGATGATCGGGGCCAGGATGAACACCCCCCGGTCCGCCATCGCCGGCATGATGTCCTCTTTGAACGCCAGCTTGAGGCCATCAGCCAGGGACTGCAGCAACCCGAAGGGCCCGACCCGGTTGGGCCCCGGCCGCTGCTGCATGCGCCCGACCACCCGGCGCTCAAACCAGATCATGAACAACGTCATGACCATCAGGAACGCGAAGATCACGACGACCTTCAGGATGATCAACCACAGCGGGTCGTCGGCGAGCAGTGCTTCGGTGGGCGTCATGAACTACCTCCCCTCGCCGTTGTGACCGCCCCTGCCGTGCCGGCCGCCCCTGCCGTGCTGGACACAGCGCCGTTGCCGCTGCGCACAGTGACCACGGCGCCGTGGCCGGCGGCGAGGCTGCTCCGGACGGTAGCGGGTCCGGAGTTCCCCGGGACCCACACCACGCCCGGGGGCAGGTCAGCGATCGCGGCCGGCAGGGTCAGCGATCCCCGCTCGGTGGACACCGTGACCGGGCCACCGATGTGCACCCCGAGCTCGGTCGCGGTGGCCGCGGACATCAACGCGACGGCAGTCCGTGCGGTGCCGGCCAGATGGGGCTCGCCGTGCTGCATCGACCCGTTGTCCAGCAGCCGCCGCCAAGTGGCCACCAAGGCCTTGCCCTCGCCGAGCTCAGGGACGGGCGCAGCTGCCACCTGCGGGGAGTCCGCCCGGGATCCGGCATACCTACCCAGCGCGGCGAACCCTGCCCACGCCGCGGTCGGGGTCTGGGTGAACAGATCGAAGTCCATCTCGACGGCCAGGCTGTCCAGTACCCGGCAGTCCGGCATGGTCGCGCCGCCCCCCCGGGCCGGACCTATCCCAGAGCTGATCGTGGTGCCGAACTCCCGGCGGCGGCCCTCCCAGTCCAGGTAGCTGCCCGCCTTCTCCAGCGCGGACGCGATCGGCAGCACGACGTCGGCCGCCCTGGTCACCGCCGAAGGCCGCATCTCCAGGCTCACCACGAACCGAGCCCGGGTCAGCGCCTGCTCGGCCAGCCGCGGATCCGGCAGGTCGGCGGGGTCCACACCGCCGATGACCAGCCCGCCCAGCTGCCCGGCGGCGGCAGCGGCGATGATGCCGTCGGTGTCGCGCCCCGGCTGGCCCGACAGCATCACCCCCCAGGCGCTCTCCACCTCCGCGCGGGCCACCGGGTCGGTGACCGGCCGGCCGCCGGGCAGCAGCGTCGGTGCCGCCCCTGTCTCGCCGCCAGCAGGAGGCCGCCGAACGGGATCAGCGGGAGCAGGTAAATCAGCGAGTCCAGGCTGACCAGGAGGCCGAGGCCCAGCGCCAGGCCGCCCAGGGCCGCCATCGTCCGCTCGGGCGTGACCGGGTGCGACCAGGCGCGCACCGATACCAGGCGCCGCCAGCCCGAAACCAGGACCGGCGCGTCGGCGCGCAGCGTCAGCGAGTCGATCAGCAGGCACAGCCCGCCGAACAGCAGGACCTGCAGCGCCGGCTCGGCGAACGCCGACCGGGACACGTACTGCTCGGGCAGGCTCAGGCCGAGCACCAGGGCGC
>JALYTS010000228.1 GCA_030854185.1 Actinomycetota bacterium
GGCGCGCATGGTCTGCGTCTGTATGACTGGGCCACCACCGACTCGACCTCCAGACGACGGTCTGGCTCGCCCTTCGCCGCCGCCGCCGCCAACGTGGGGCTTGACACAGGCGCAGGCTCTTCGTGGGATTGCCCGGGAGGATCGTCTGGCGCGTCAACGCGATTTCTGGGTAGAATCCTGGGTAATATTGCGGGAGGGAACCAGAAGTGAACGTCGATACTCAAGACCTGATCAGCGTGACCGAGGCAAGCAACCGGGGCGTGTCGCGGCTGATTCAAGACGCCGCGCAGGGGCGGACGCAAGTGGTGCTTCGAAACAATAAGGCCGTCGCCGCCGTGGTCGGCATCGATGCCGTTGAGCGGCTTGCCCGGCTTGAGGAGCTCGAGGGTGACTTGCGCCTGTTGAGCGTGGCACTGGCCCGAACAGTTACCGACAGCGGCCGGCGGTACAGCTTGGACGAGGTCGCTGCCGAGCTCGGCATCGATCTTGACGCTGACGACAACTGAGGCGGCGCTGGGAAGATGGCCGAGGTTCGTCTGACCGAGGATGCGCGTGAGGACCTCCTTGACCTGGACGGTGCCGCGCGCGTCATAGTCTTGAAGAGTCTCAAAAAGCTTCAGACCGAACCCGAGAAGCGCGGATCACCCCTCGGCAGCAAGCTCAGCGGCAACCTGACGACGTTCCGCAAGCTGGTGATCGGTGATCGTGACTACCGCATCGTCTACCGGGTCGACTTGGACGGCTCGGTAGTTGTGGTCTGGGTGATCGGTCGGCGTACCGACGACGAGGTTTATCACCTGGCGATGTCTCGGCTACGGCTGCATCCAGACGAGGCTGCGCGGGAGTTCGCTGTCGCCCTGGACGAGATCTGGCACGGATAGCCGTGGGTTGGTGGTTCTTGAAGTGCCACCGAGAAGCGGGGGAGGAGTAGCTGGACCAGGGGGCCGATCGCCAGGGCGTAGAGCACGGTGGCGATACCGAGGGTGCCGCCGAGTGCCCAGCCGGTGGCGACGACCGCGATCTCGATGACCGTGCGAACCCGTCGCACCGACCCGCCGGTGCGGCGGACCAGGCCGGTCATCAGGCCGTCGCGGGGGCCTGCACCCAGGCGGGCGCCGATGTAGGCGGCGGTCGCCACCGCGTTGAGCGCGATTCCCACACCCGCCAGCAGCGCGCGCAGCGGCAGGGAATCCGCCTCCGGCACCAAGGCCAGCGCGGCGTCCACCGAGATCCCGATCACGACGATGTTGCTGACCGTGCCGAAGCCGGGTTTCTCGCGCAGTGGGATCCATAACAGCAGCACGATCGCGCCGACGACGATGGTGACCGTGCCGATCGAGTGGTGTAGGTGCCTGGCCAGACCCTGGTGCAGCACGTCCCACGGCATGTTGCCGAGGCGGGAACGGATTAACAGCGCCATGGATATGCCGTAGAGCACCAATCCCGCGGCGAGTTGGACGAGCCGTCGACCCAGTCGACGCGGGCGGGCGAGGGAGGGCACCGGGGTCACTTGTCGCACCTAGCCAGTATGGACGATGATTGGACCGTGAACTACAGTCCAATCCGTCGTCAGTGGCATGGCTGACAGCACCGTTCCGAGGCTGGCGGCGCTGGTAGGAGAGCTGGCCGGAGAGCGTCCGCCGCGGTATGCGGCGCTGGCCGCGCGTATCCGGTTACTCGTCGCGGATGGCCGGCTGGCCGTCGGTATCCGGCTGCCGGCCGAACGGGCGCTCGCCACTGAGCTGCAGCTGAGCCGGGCCACCGTCACCGCCGCCTACCGGCGGCTGCGCGACGACGGCTGGGCCAGTGCCCGGCAGGGAGCAGGGACCTGGACATCCCTCCCCCAGGGGCCGGCATACGGTGCCTGGGCGCCGGCGCAGCCCATCGCAGGGGTCATCGATCTCGCCCACGCGGCCCCGGCGGCCCCGCCTGAGATTGTCACCGCGTTCACCGCGGCACTCCGCGATCTCCCGCGGCTGTTACCCGGCCACGGTTATCACCCGGCGGGTCTGCCGGAGCTGCGGGCGCGGATCGCCGAGCGGTACACCGTGCGCGGCGTGGCGACCAGCCCCGAGCAGATCCTCATCACGGCCGGGGCGCTCAACGGCATCACCGTCGCGCTGGAGGTGCTCATCGGTCCGGGCGACCGGGTTCTCATCGAGCACCCCAGTTACCCGAACGCGCTGGACGCCATCTGGGCCAGCCGGGCCCAGCCGGTGCCAGTAGCCGTCAACGCCGCGGATCCCGGCGCCGTTGCGGCCGACGTCACGCGGGTAGCTCGCCAGACCAGCCCCCGGCTGGCCTACCTCATGCCGGATTTCCAGAACCCCACCGGCCTGCTGCTCGACGCCGAGCAGCGGGGGCGCCTCGCGGCCGGCCTGCACGGGTCGGGCACCGTCGCGCTGGTCGATGAGACCCTCGCCGAACTCGGCCTGGACGGCGCGCCCGGCGCGCCCTACGCGTTGTTCGCCCGGGCTGATCGGGCGGTCACTGTCGGCACGTTGAGCAAGACTTTCTGGGGTGGACTGCGGGTCGGCTGGTTGCGCGCCGAAGCCACCCTCATCCAGCGGCTGACCGCCGCGGCGGTGCGTGCGCAGCTGTCCGGGCCGGTGCTCGAGCAGCTCGCCGCCTGCCACCTGCTCGACGCCGCCGACGCGACGTTGCCCGAACACCGCGACCGGCTGCGTACCCGGCGCGATGCGC
>JALYTS010000149.1 GCA_030854185.1 Actinomycetota bacterium
CTTGGCCTCAAGACCCTCAGCCAGACCTGGCAGCGTCTCTACCAAACGGCTTGACGAACCGCCGGATGCGGGCCCGCATGTCCGGTGGTGTGAGAGGGGGCGGGGCAACCCCGCCCCCTACTCGATTGTCCTTGGCCTTCCCGATCGCCGAGAGTGACGCAAGAAGGACGAACACCGTGACCGGAGCCGAGGTGAGGTAGTCGTCCCTACGGGCCACATACTCCCGCCCGTAGGCGTCGGGGTACAACCGGCGCACGTCCGCCGGGGTCAGGCGTCGCTGGATCTCACCCACAACGTCGTGGCCCTCAACAAGTAGCTCGCGCACGAGGGCCGGGTCGCTGCCGGGCTTGACCATGCTCACGGTCAGCCGCCACCCAGGCCAGATGATGTCGGGACCGGGTCGCCGCATTGACCGTGCCCAATCCAGCAGGCACGTACACCATCCTCGAGGTGCCCCTTGGGGGTGCGAGGGCGGCGTATAGAAGGCCAGCCTGCTGGCGTCGACGGCGCAGACTTCGCAGCGATCGGCGGTGTGACGCGGGTCCAGACCGAACTCAGTGGCCATGCGCTGGGCGCGGTAACACACCCACCACACATCCCACGGGCCGTCCCCCGGCCGGTCGAGTGGCCACCCATGGCCGGTGATCTGCCGTTCCATCGCGTATGCGAGTAACGCTTTGGTGCGGTCACGGTGGCACAAGATGACCGCGGGGTTCCAGTCGTCGGTGGGGTTCATGGAGGTCATGTCAGGTGAAGACGAAGCGTGCGGTGGCCGAGGTGTCCGGCGCCTCGGAGACCTCCAGCTCTACGGTGGTCAGGCCATAGCCGTGCAGGTAGGGCAAGGCCCGATCGAGCAGGTATCCAGCGATGGCCTCGGTGGTGGTATTGACCAGAGGTAGGACGACGACATCCTCGGCGGGCAGAACGTACCTCTTCCGACCGGCGACGAGCGCCACGGTGTTGTTCTCCGATGTGATCAGTACCTCCGGAGCACGTCCAGGCATCATCGTGCGGCGACGCAGCGGGGCTATCGCCTCCCGCAAGGCGGCCTTGACCTCGCCGAAATCGATCAGTATGCCGTCATCGGCAGGGATGCCGGACAACCGCAGGGTGACCTGAAAGGTGTGACCGTGCAGAGGCTCGAACTCGCCATCGTGTAGTCCGGCGTGCGCGGCTGAGAAACCGAACTCACCCCGACCGATCTCGATCGTCGAGAGCATCCTTCTCCTCAGCGTTCAGCGGGTGGGATGGGTGAGGGTGACGAACTCCTGCCGGGCGCGGGCATCATTCAGCAGCAACCCGTGCAGGGCCGAGGTCACGGTCGTGGTGCCCGCGGCCTGTGCGCCGCGTAATGTCATGCACAGGTGCTCGGCGCGTAGCACCACTCCCACCCCTTTCGGGGCCAGGTGTTCGGCGAGCCAGTCGGCGACCTGCTTGGTCATCCGCTCCTGCACCTGCGCGCGGTGAGCGAACAACTCCACCACCCGCGCGAGCTTCGACAATCCGATGATCCGCTTGCCAGGGAGATAGCCGACATCGGCGGTGCCGATGAACGGCAGCGCATGGTGCTCGCATAACGACCGGAACGGAATACTTTGCACCAGCACTAATTGCTCATATCCCTCGTCGTTGTCGAAGGTCGTCAGATCAAACTCGCGCGGAGTGAGCAACTCGGCATACGCCCGCACCATCCGCGCGGGCGTCTCAGCCAGGGCTTCCCGGCTCAGATCGATGCCCAGGGCGGCCAGGAAGGCAGCGGCTGCTGCACGAGCAGCATCCAAATCACGGACGTGGCGTTCGGCAACGACGCGCAACCGCCGCCCCGCCGGCAGGCTCACTGACCACTCTCCCGCTCGCGGGTCAGCGCCGTGACAGTCTGGGTCTGCGGGGTACCCGGGAAGTCACCAGCACGTCGGTGGATGACCACACCGACACTGCCGGCAAACCGCAGCGCACCGGGCTTGTGCACGCGCACCTCAACCCAGGGCGCCGCGTGACCGACCACAACGATGCGGGCGACCTCCGACGCGAGCCTCTCAACCGTCAGATATGTCGAAGACTCGACATGGACGATGATCGCCTTGGTGGCTGTGCGGTAGTTCCACACCGCATCTTTACAATCGATAGCCGCTGCAGGACGCGCATCGGTCCCGATCCGAAGGCTGATCAGCACGTCCTGACGGTCCCGGCGCTCCTCACCGTTGATCCCGATAACGCAGCGCAGCCGCAGCCCATCGACCTCGATCACGTCATCAGCCCGTGCCCGTTCGCCAGGGACGACGGGAGCGCGTGACTGGGCAAGTGTGCAGGTCATAGCTCAAACCCCCAAAGGGTGTCCGACAAACTCCCAACATATTACACGTGGCACGTGTCGTGAGTTGGAGCATGCATCATCAATCGACGGCAGTCAAGGAACACGTGGCACGTGCCGTGTGTTGGACTAGGTGCAGTCAGGCTGTCAACCCAAGAAGGTGTGCTCCATTGACCACTCCGCCAGTAGCTCGATACCAGCAGGTAGCCGATCATCTACGGGAAGCAATCGTTGCGGGCGAGTACCCGCCCGGCCAAGCGCTGCCGAGCGAGAGTGCGCTGGCCGAGCAGTACGGGCTCAACCGCACCACGATCAACAAAGCCGTCCGGTTGCTCGCCGCACAGGGTCTGGTGACGGTCGAGCACGGGCGCGGCGCCTTCGTGCGGACCCCGCGCCCGGTCATGCACGTATCGACGTCCTACGTGACTCAGGTCGGTGACCAACCTCGCGGATCATGGCGATCGGAGGCCGCGCACCTCGGCATGCGGGGCACCCAGGAGCTCACGGAAGTGGGCGAGGTCGCCGCTCCCGAAGATATCGGCGGCCTGCTGGGTGTTGAGCCCGGTTCCACCGTCATAGTGCGTCGACGGGTGATGCTCCTCGAGGACGAACCGGTGCAACTCGCGGACTCCTACTACCCACTCGATCTCGTGCGAGGAACACCGATCGCCGAACCCCGAAAACTATCCGGCGGCACCGTCGCCGCCCTGGAACGACTCGGCCTGGAGCTGGGCGATTTCGAGGAACGCGTAAGCGCGCGGGCCGCCACACCCGCGGATCGACAGGCATTGCGGCTCGCCGAAGGTGTCCCCGTGCTCATCCTGATCCGCACGACGTACACGACCGACGGACAATCCGTCGAGGTCAGCAGGGCAATACTTGCCGCGGACAGACACCAGCTGACCTACCGACTCCCCGCGCGCGCCTAACCACGCCTGCTGGCAGCGGTCTCAACTCTCCGCGACTACGCGACAACCCTGCGCGACAACCCTGCGCGACCACGGACGTCCTGGGGAGTAGGCCCCGCCGAACGCCGAGGGAGAGTCGTGCCTGACTCGTTCGTCCACCTGCACGTGCATACCGAGTACTCGATGTTGGATGGTGCGGCCAAGGTCGGTCCGCTGTTCGCTGAGGCTGCGCGGCTGGGGATGACCGCGGTGGCGATGACCGACCACGGCAACATGTACGCCTCGGCGGAGTTCTACCGCAAGGCCAAGGCCGCCGGCATCAAGCCGATCATCGGGATCGAAGCGTACGTGGCGCCGGCCAGCCGCTACCACAAGAAGCCGGTGTTCTGGGGTCAGCTGCACCAGCGTTCCACCGACGAGGCGGGCATGGGCGGTGATGTCTCCGGTGCGGGCGCGTTCAACCACATGACGATGCTCGCGGAGAACGCCACCGGGCTGCGCAACCTGTTCCGGCTGTCGAGCCTGGCCTCGTTCGAAGGTATGTATCGCAAGCCTCGGATGGACCGCGATCTGATCGCCCAGCATGCCGGTGGGATCATCGCCACGACCGGCTGCCCGTCGGGTGAGGTGCAGACCCGGCTGCGGCTGGGCCAGACCGAACAGGCTCTGCAAGCTGCCAGCGACTACCGCGACATCTTCGGGCCGGAGAACTTCTTTCTCGAACTGATGGACCACGGACTGCCCATCGAGCGGTCGATCCGCGGAGGCTTGCTCGACATCGGCCGCAAGCTCGGGCTGCCGCCCTTGGCCACCAATGACAGCCACTACGTCACCCAGGACCAGGCAACGGCACACGAGGTGCTGCTGTGTGTGCAGTCGGGTAAGACGATGGACGACCCGAACCGGTTCAAGTTCGAGGGCGAGGGTTATTACCTGAAGTCCGCGGAGGAGATGCGCGGCTACTGGGACACCGAAGTACCCGGTGCCGCCGACACCACCTTGCTGATCGCCGAGCGCGTGGGGTCGTATGCGGAGGTTTACGCCGAGGTCGACCGGATGCCCCGGTTCCCGCTGGCCGAGGGCGAGACCGAAGACCTGCTGCTGCGCCGCGAGGTCGAGCAGTACGCGCCGGAACGGTTCCCGGACGGGATGGCCCAGCCATACCTCGACCGCGTCGAGCACGAGCTGGGCGTGATCTCCCAGATGGGGTTCCCCGGCTACTTCCTGGTGGTCGGGGACCTGGTCCGGTGGGCCAAGCAGCAGAAGATCTCGGTGGGGCCGGGTCGAGGTTCGGCGACCGGGTCGCTGGTGGCCTACATCCTGCAGATCACCGACCTCGACCCGATCGAGCACTCGCTGATCTTCGAGCGGTTCCTCAACCCCGAGCGGGTCTCGCCTCCCGACATCGACCTCGACTTCGACGAGCGCCGGCGCGGGGAGGTGATGCAGTACACGGTCAACAAGTGGGGTGCGGCGAACATCGCGCAGGTCATCACGTTCGGCACGATCAAGACCAAGGCCGCGATCAAAGACGCCGCCCGCGTTCTGCACGGCCAGCCCGGTTTCTCCATCGCCGACCGGATCACCAAGGCACTGCCACCGGCGGTGGCCGCCGAGGACATCCCCCTACACGGCATCTTCGACCCGGCCCACCCGCGCTACACCGAGGCCACCGAGGTGCGGTCGCTGGCCGAGACCGACCCGCAGGTCGGCAAGATCATGGACACCGCCCGCGGGCTGGAGGGCCTGATCCGCAACGCCGGGGTGCACGCCTGCGCGGTGATCATGTCCTCGCAGCCGCTGCTGGACGTGATCCCGCTGTGGATGCGCGACGACGGCTCGATCATCACCGGCTGGGACTACCCGTCGTGTGAGGACATCGGCCTGCTCAAGATGGACTTCTTAGGCCTACGAACGCTGACTGTCATCAGCGACGCTGTCGAGGCGGTCAACGCCAACCACGGCCGCGAGATCGACACCGCCACGCTGGAGTTGGACGACGAGGCCACCTACAAGCTGCTCGCCAGCGGCCACACCCTCGGGGTGTTCCAACTCGACGGCGCCGCGATGCGCTCGCTGCTCCGTGCCCTGGCACCCACGCACTTCGGTGACATCGCCGCCGTGCTCGCCCTGTACCGGCCCGGTCCGATGGCCGCCAACGCCCACCTGCACTACGCCGAGCGGTCCAACTCCCGTCAGGCGATCGCCCCGATCCACCCCGAGCTCCGCGACGCCCTGGAGCCCATCCTGGGCGAGACTTATCACCTGCTGGTCTACCAAGAGCAGGTCATGGCCATCGCCCAGCAGTTGGCCGGCTACAGCCTCGGTGGGGCGGATCTGCTGCGCCGCGCGATGGGCAAGAAGAAAAAGGAGATCCTCGAAAAGGAGTTCGAACGGTTCCGGGCGGGAATGACGGGCAAGGGCTTCTCCGCCCACGCCACCCAAACCCTGTGGGACGTGATGCTCCCGTTCGCCGGGTACGCGTTCAACAAATCCCACACCGCCGGCTACGGCCTGGTCTCCTACTGGACGGCGTACCTCAAGGCCAACTACCCGACCGAGTTCATGGCCGCCCAACTCACCTCGATCGGGGACAACAAGGACAAGTCCGCGGTCTACCTCGCCGAATGCCGCAGGATGGGGATCAAGGTCCTGCCCCCGGACGTCAACGATTCCGGTCTGCGCTTCGCCGCGGTGGGCAGCGACGTCCGGTTCGGGCTGGGTGCGGTGCGCAACGTCGGCGCCAATGTCGTGGCGTCGATCATCAAGACCAGACAGGCCAAGGGCCCGTTCACCTCCTTCACCAACTTCTTGGACAAGGTCGAGCTGGTGTGCTGCAACAAGCGCACCATCGAATCGCTGATCAAGGCCGGCGCATTCGACTCCCTGGGTCACACCCGCCTATCCCTGATCAAGGTGCATGAGGTGGCCGTCGATGGGGTCATCGGGCTTAAACGCGAGCAGGAGAGGGGCCAATTCGACCTGTTCGGCGGAGACGGGGGCGCCTGCGCGACACCGGAATCCTCCCCGCTGGCACACCTGAAGTTCGATCCGCAGGAGTACCCGCGTAAGCAGCTGCTGGCCTACGAGCGGGAGATGCTCGGCCTGTACGTCTCCGCGCACCCCCTGGACGGGGCCGAGCGGATTCTGCGCAAGCATGCTCCCAAGCCCATCGCCGCCCTCCTGGATGAGGAACCCAAGGAGGGTGAAGTCGTGGTCGCCGGGATGATCGCCTCGGTCGACAAGCGGGTGAACAAGAACGGTGAGTCCTGGGCCATCGTCACTCTGGAGGACCTCGACGCCTCGATGGAGGTGCTGTTCTTCGCCAAGTCCTACGCCGTGCTGTCCGAGGATTTGATCCCCGACACCGCCGTAGCGATCAAGGGCCGGGTCAACTGGCGGGATGACAAGATGTCGGTCTTCGGATCGGCGGTCATACCACTGGACATCAGCGACGCCGAGAACAAACCCGGTGCTGCGCCGCCGTTCGTATTGCGCGTCGAGGCCAGCCAACTGGATTCCGAGGCGGCCGCCGAGCTGCGCTCCGCGCTGGAGGCGAACAAAGGCGAAACCCGGCTGCACATCCTGCTCTGCCACGGCGCCCGCAAGACCGAGATCGCCATCGAGAGATATCCCGTCACGGTGTCCTCGGCGTTGCTGGGCGAACTCAAGAGCATCCGGGGAATCACTGTTGCCCTCTGAGCGGATACCGGAGATCCAGGTCGAGAGCACCGGTGAGCTGACCTGTCACCGCTGCTCCGGGCCGCTGGTGCTGACCGTGCGGATTCCGCACTCGTTCACCCGGGCCGACGGGCATGTGGTGTCCGGGCACCGCGCGGTCGGGTTGTGCGTGCGCTGCGACCACGATGATGTGGCCGCTGGTGGTGTGCTCGCGTTCTTCACCGTGCACGAGGCGATCACCGAGGACACCGCGCACGACGTGGGCCCGGTGCTGGCGGAGTGGATCAATCACCTGGCGGCGCACCCGCCCGCCTGCACCGACACCGACCTCGATGAGGAAATTCAGCGGTGGCAGGCAGGAGAACTCTGACACCGCCGACCCGCCGAAGATTGCCCTTCGATGAGCACACCGGCACAGGGGTGTTCTGGTTGTTGGACTTAGGCCTCGATCATGAGCCAAGCGTATGAGCGTTTTAGGCTCAGCGTATGAGCGGCAAGAGGAACGGAGCTTAAGGCCGCCGCCGAACGCGCCGGGGCGGCGAGCGTGTCAGAGTATGCCGAAGGCGCCCTGGAAGCCCGGATGGTTCGCGTTGGCCTATGCCCGTCGTGCCCTGCTCGGTGAGCGGGTCACGCAGCATCCGCAGGCGTCGTGAGCGGCAGGGTCCTGACCTCTACTGCGATCGTTGATATCGCCACCGGCCGATCCGTGTACGGCCGGGCGTTCTTGGTGGCAGCCGTCGAACGCCCACTCGGCCCACGAGGCCGGGCACTTGGACGTGGTCGCCGCGCACACGGTCGATGTGGCGATCGCACGCGGGTTGGCCGTCCTGACCGCAGATCCTGACCCACTGCGCGCGATCGATCCGGATGTGGAGATTGAGGAGCTGCCTGCACCGTAGGGCACAGGCACCTGAGGTTTGCGTTCACCTACACCCTGTAGGCTCAGGGGCGTTGTGACAGTCGCAGTCGTGTTGGCGCTCGTGGCCGCGGTGTGCTTCGGAACCGCCTCGGTGCTACAGCATCATGGGGCCAACCAGGTACGCCGACGGTTCCCGCTGAACCCTGGACTGTTGATCGATGTCGCGCGCCAACGGTTGTGGCTACTGGGGATCGTGGCCGAAGTGGCCGGGGTAGCGCTGCACATGGTGGCGGTCAACCTCGGAGCGCTGTCGGTCGTCCAGCCGCTGCTGACGGTCGGCTTGGTCGTGGCGTTGCCGTTGCAGGTCGTCCTCGGCCACCCGGTAAGCCGCCGGGCGTTGCTGGCCGCACTCCTGACCATCAGTGGTCTGGCGGTCTTTCTGGCGGTCCAACCGACTGTGGACTCCCGAGATCCGCAGAGCATCACGGACTGGCTACCGGGGCTGGCGCTGGTGGCGATCGTGGCCGTCGCCGCGTTGAGCGTCGCCTTCGCTCGGCGGGATCGAACCCGGTCGCTGGGCTTCGGCGCCGCCGCCGGGACGGTGTTCGCGCTATCAGCGGCGCTGGTCAAGACCTGGGGTCAGATTCTGGCCGACGGCGGGCTCCCGGGGTTGGCGACGAGTTGGGAGCTGTGGACGGCGCTGGCCTGCGGCCTGCTGGGTGCGCTGCTGAGCCAGGCCGCCTTCCAGTCAGGTCCGCTCGGTGGCCCGCTGGCGGCGATGATGGTGATCGACCCCGTGATCGGGGTCAGCCTCGGCGCGATCGTCTTCGGTGAGTCGTTCGCCGCCGGGCCGATGGCCGTAGCCCAAGCCGCCGGGCTGACACTCACCCTGGCTGGGGTATGGCTGCTGGCCACCGGAGAAGCCCCCGCTACCGACGCGAGTGGCGAATCACCCCACAGTCGGGAATCACCCGGCAGGGAATTGCCGGGCAGGGAATCACCCGGCAGGGAATCACCCGGCAGTCGCGTATCACCCGAATCGCAGGTACAACAGGACCTTGAACGGGCCTCCCAACCGAAGCTGCCCGGGTAGGGAATACTGCCGCCAGTGCCGTCGCGCGTCGGCACATTGTTGGGCAGGGATAGTGGTTAGGGTGGGGGCGATGGTGGTGCAGACACCCGGAGTGGGCCCGGTGGCAACCGCGCCGTCCGGGCAACTCAGCTTGGGGTGGTGGACGCGCACCGCCGTGCACGCGGGGCTGGTGACCGCGGGGCTCTCGCGGCGGCTGGGCCTGGGCGCCGGGTCGATCATCGGTGGGCGGGTGACGCTGGTCCTCGACCGGCACGCACTGCGACACCTGGCAGCGGGACGGCGAGTCGTCCTGGTATCCGGGACCAACGGCAAGACCACGACCAGTCATCTGGTCGCGGC
>JALYTS010000060.1 GCA_030854185.1 Actinomycetota bacterium
CATGGGCCCGGAGTCCCACAACCAGACCGGGACGGCCCCGGCCGCCGCCTCGCGGGACGACCGTTGGCACGCCGAGCACAGCGGCTCGGCGTTGTACGTTCTTGAATGGCTGATCGGGGAGCCGATCGCGGTCCGGTTGATTCCGCACTCTGTGCATCGAGTTCGACAGCAAGGCTGCTCGGTCGACAGCCGACAGCCTTGCTGTCGAACTCGGCGCATGCAGGGCGGTCGAGACTCAGCAGGCCGGACCTCCCGGCGGGAACACCACACTTGACTCGATCGCACCGACTTGGTCGGGCCTATCCGGCTGATACTGCAGCGGCACATCCTTCGGTGCTTGGCCGCCGGAACTCCCTCAGCAAGGATTGATCGCGGCTTGTGTGCCTACGGTGACACCCACTGTCGTCGTAGGCACCCAAGCCGTGATCATCTTGCCCAGACGGCGGCGCGTTGAGCGCAGGTGGCCGCAAGTGCCGTTGCAGTACTGGGTCCTTCTCAGGTTGGCGCGCGGCGACGTCACGGTCCGTGCTGGTGCGCGAGCTCAGGTGGTGCGGCGGCGGCGTAGGAACGGGTCGGTCAGGGCCGGCGGCAGGTAGCCCGCGTCGGAACGCGACAGTGTGACGCCGGGCGCGACGATCTCGTCGATGCGGTCAAGCACGTCAGTAGACAGCGTGACGTCGACGGCGCCGAGTTGCGACTCGAGGTGTTGCATCGTGCGTGGGCCGATGATCGGTGCCGTCACCGCGGGATGCTGGCTCACGAAGGCGAGCGCCAGGTGGATCAAGGAGATCCCAGCCTCTTCGGCGAGCACGGCCAAGGCGTCGGCGGCGTCGAACTTGCGCTGGTTGTCAGGGTTGGACAGGTCGTAGCGGGTGGGCATGCGCTGGGAACGCTGCGACGTCGGCATGTCCTGACCCTTGCGGTAGCGGCCGGTCAGCCACCCGCCGGCCAACGGGCTCCATGGCAGCACGCCCATGCCGTGGCGCTGCGCCACCGGCAGCACGTCGGTCTCGACGCCACGGACGAGCAGGGAGTAGGGCGGCTGCTCGGTCACGAACCGGCCCAGCGCCCGCTGCTGCGACGTCCACTGCGCCTCGACGACCTGGTGCGCCGGGAAGGTCGATGAACCGAACGCGCGGATCTTGCCCTGGTGCTGCAGGTCGGTGAGCGCGGACAGCGTCTCCTCGACGTCGGTGTCGGGATCTGGGCGGTGCACCTGGTAGAGGTCGATCCAGTCCGTGCCCAGGCGCCGGAGGCTGTTGTCGACCTCGTGAACGATCCAGCGGCGGGAGTTACCGCGTTTGTCCGGGTCGCCGCCGGTCCACCCGACGGCAGCGTCCACCGGCACGCCCATCTGGAAATGGAACTTGGTAGCGAGGATCACGCCATCGCGGCGGCCGCCGGCCAGCGCCTTACCGACGATGACCTCCGACTCGCCTTGGGAGTAGACGTCGGCGGTGTCGATGAAGTTGATACCGGCGTCCAGCGCGCGGTGGATGATCCCGATCGAGGTCTGATGGTCGGGTTCCCCCCACGAGCCGAACATCATCGCCCCCAGACACAGGGGACTGACCTGCATGCCGGTGCGCCCCAGGCTGCGGTAGTCCATCTGCCGAGCCTACGAGACTTTCGGCAACCGGGGCTCGATCAGCTGCGCGATCCGCAACGCCTCCGGGCACGCATCGATCGGATGACCATCCGGGCTCAACGTTGACGCGACATGCACCACCAGCGATACCGAGCCGCCATCAATCAACTGCTCGCAGTCGGTGCCGCCGTCACGGTCCACCGCGAACGTCAGCCCAGCGCGGCCGTTGACCTCATTCTCGGCGAAGGTGATGAATGCCGGGCCACGCTGACGCGACCGGTACGAAGCGACGGTCTCCTTGTCCCGTTCCAGGCTCAATCTGAGGGGTTTGCCGACCCACTCGCAGCCGACCGAGCCGAACTGATCCAGCGTCTCGCGGGTGTCCGGCCGGACACCGAGTCGGTTGAGCTCAGCGTCGGTCAGAATGGTGCACATGTCGACGGTTCTCGCGTCGGCCACCGCACCCTGTGGTGCGCAGGCAACCCCGAGCACCCCCACCGCAGCCACCACCAGAGCTCCACGCATCATCCCGCCCGGACCCCCACGCTCTCAGTCTCCCGAACTCAACCGTAGGGCTGTTGGGGCGACCTTGGACAGCGCTGCTGTTGAGTTCGGGAGCCGGAGGGCGGCTCACTTACCGGACGAGCGGAGGCTGAGGTGTGCGCGGCTGGGGCATCGGTGCGATCATCGTCGGACCAGGGGCGCCGATCAGGTGAGGTGTAGGGGATGAACGGGCCGGGGAATCCACGAGACGGCGACCAGCACCGCCCGCCGGTGAGCGACGGCCAGAACCGACCCGGGTTTGGCCGGGGTCCCGGTTATGGCGCCACCGCCGCGCCACCCCGCAACGGTTTCGGGATCGCCGCATTGGTCCTGGGCCTGCTCGCGCTCGTGCTGTTCTGGACGGTTGTCGGCGGCCTCGTCTTCGGCATCCTCGCGGTGATCTTCGGGCTGCTCGGACGGGCCCGAACCAAGCGGGGCGAAGCAACCAACGGTGGCCTGTCAGTCGCCGGAGTCGTGCTCGGCGTCATCGGGCTGCTCGCGGCCATCGGGCTGGTTGCGTTGTTCGCGTCGCTGTTGAACTCGCCGGCTGGGCAGAACTACCAGCAGTGCAACCAGCAGTCGGGCGGGGATCCGGCGAAGCTCCAGCGGTGTTTCTCGGACTTCGGTGACCAGGTCGGGAGCCAACGCCGTCGGTGAGCACGCATGCCCTGACGCAGGCGACTCAGGATGCGCAGCTACCGGTGGAGACTTCACTGTTCTGGTTCGGTGCGGCCGCGACCTGGCTGGAGATCTCGTCATCGGCGAGCACGAACCCGGTCTCGTCGTTGTCGACGGCGGCTCCGAACACCAGGCCGAGTACCTCGCCGGAGCCGTCAAGCAGCGGGCCGCCGGAGTTGCCGCTGCGTACCACGGCGCGGACGGTGTAGACATTGCGGACCACGGTCGACGCGTTGTAAATGTCCGGGCCGCGTAGGTGGATGCGGTCCCGAACCCGGGCGGCAGAGGCCGTGTAGGGCCCATCGAGCGGGTAGCCGAGTACCAACCCGCTCAACCCTGAGACAGCCGGCTTCGCGGCCAGTGGCAGCACCGGCGCCCTCAATCCAGGTACCTTCAGAATCGCGACGTCTACCTCCGGGTCATAGCTGACCACCGTGGCGTCCAGCGTGTGGTTCGGGGATATCTCCACCTGGACCTGGTCGGTACCGGCGACGACATGCGCATTGGTGATCACCCGCTGGGGCGCCACCACGAACCCGCTTCCCTCCAGCGCTCGGGAGCACGAGCGCGCCCGGCCACGGACCTTGAGCACGCTGACCTTGGCCTGCCGCACTATCGGGCTGTTGAGCAGCATCGGATCCGCCGGCCCGACATCAGTGATCGGGGTAGGCGAGAACGGTGCGAGCACGTCGGGGAACCCGGAGACGTCCAGCAGTCTGGTCAGCTCGGTGGGCAGTTCGCGCAGCACGTCGGGCATGACGGTGTCCACGATCCGCAGCACCGACGAGTCGCGCACCGCCCCGGTCAGCCCGGTATAGACCGACGATTTCGACAGCGGAAGCGCAACGAGCCAGGCGACCACCAGAGCAGCGATACCCTGCACCACCGCGCCCAGGAAGCTGTCCACCTGGCGCAGCGCCTCAGCGTCGATCCGGCGCTGCACCGCCCGGCCGAACAACACACCGAGCGTTTCGCCGATCGCGATGAGCACGATCACGATCGACACTCCGAGCGCGACTCGGACCTCTGGGCCCTGGTATCTCTCGATCAGTGAGGGCGCGATGCGCACCCCGATCACTGCTCCGGCCAGCACCCCGATGAACGACGCCGCCGCGGTCACCATCCCCTGCCGGGCGCCGGAGACTCCGGCGAGCAGGGCCAGCACCAGCACCAGCACATCCACCCAGTTCACCGGATCACCTCGGTCCGCTCGGCCAGCCGCCTTGCGACGTCCAGGTCGTACTCAGCCGCCGGCTCCCAGGGCCGTGCCCAGCCGCCCATTGTCAACAGTGCGGCCAGCAACCCACCGGTGAACCCCCAGACGAGCATCCCAGGTACCACGAACGCGGGGTACGGGTACCCGCTTGGGCCGCGCACGATCAGCCGGTTCGACGGGTCCGCGAGTACCCGCAGCAGCACCCGGGCGACCGCAACGGTCTCCCGGTAATCCACCGGGGCGACCGCTCCGGGCCGCTCCCAGTAACCCAGCACCGGCGTGACGACGAAATCCGACGGCGGCAGGTACTGCTGCGGCAGCACCGCGATGGGCCGCACATCGTCGGCGCGGATTCCGACCTCCTCGACGGCTTCCCGCAGCGCCGTCGCAACCGGACCGTCGTCACCGTCTTCGGCCGCACCGCCGGGAAAGCAGACCTGGCCGGGGTGCGCGGACAGGTCCTGCGAGCGCACCTGCAGCAGCACATCCGGCTCACCGGTGCGCGAGTCCTCGGCGAGGAGCACCAGCACCGCGGCCGGCCGGCCGCCCACCCGTGGCACCGGGATCCGACCGAGATCACCGGGTCCTATCTCGGCGGTGCGGCGTACCAGCAGATCGAGCCATCCGGGCAGCGACCTGGGATCGACCAGGGGTCCCGTTTCCAGCGGCACCGGCCTGGCGGCGCCCGTTGGGATCGGTCCGGTCATCTGGCGGTTCCGGGGCCGAGGTACCGCTCTACGACAGCGCGCACCTGCTGCGGGCTGCGCAGTACCTCTGGCGGGTTGAGCTGGCTGACCCGGCCGTCGGCGGAGACCAGGTAGGTCAGCGGAAGTACCGGTGGGGCGCTCAACGCGGCGCGCAGCCTGCCGTCGGGATCGCTGACCGATGGGTAGTGCACGTTCAGCGCGCGTAGCAGATCAAGCGCTCCTTCGGGCAGCCCCTGGACCTCGACACCGAGCACGGTAACCGCGCCAGGCTCGGCGGCGTAGGCGGCCAGTGCCGGCAGTTCCTGGGTGCACGGTTGGCACAGCGGCCCCCACAGATTGAGCAACGCCGGCCGGCCGGCGAACGCGGCCCCCACGTCGACCGCCCCTGCCTGGCCGAGGCAGGGCAACACCAGGCCCGATAGCGGCCCCCGAGTAACGCCTGGGTGCGCGGCCGGGCACGGCTGCAGAACCGCCCGGGCCCGCAACTGCTCGATGCTGGGCAGCGCCTCAACGGCGGGCCGGGCTGGTTGACCGAGCTGAGCGGCTGCCGTGGGGGTCGTCTGGGACCCGGACGCCCGAGGCCCGGATATTCGAGGCCAGAGTGCGACAAAGAGCGCTGACGCGAGCAACGCCGTCACCAGCACCCAGCGCAGCGTAGGTTTCACCGGGTCGACCCGGTGAAACCTACTTCTGACCCGGGATCGGCTGCCAGGTCGGGGGGCAATCCGGCCATCGCCAGCAGGTGCGGCGCCTCGGGCCCGCGCAGCAGTGCGGCCGCGATCCCGGGCTCGGTAGGGCCGAGACCATACGAGGGGCAGTCCGCGGCCAACGGGCATACCCCGCAGGCCGGTCTTCGAGAGTGGCACACCCGGCGTCCGTGGAAGATCACCCGGTGAGACATGATCGTCCAGTCCCGTTTCGGCACGAGCTCGCCGATCGCGTGTTCAACCTTCACCGGATCTTCGTGCTCGGTCCACCCCCACCGGCGCACCAGCCGCCCGACGTGAGTGTCGACGGTGATGCCGGGCACGCCGAAGGCGTTGCCGAGGATCACGTTGGCGGTCTTGCGCCCGATTCCCGGCAGCGTGACCAGTTCATCGATCTTGCCGGGCAGCTCGCCGCCGAAGCGCTCGACCAGCGCTGCACCGAGCCCGATCAGCGCCGTTGCCTTGTTCCGGTAGAACCCGGTGGACCGGATCAGCTGCTCCAGCTCATCCCGATCGGCAGCGGCGTAGTCCCTGGCACTGGAGTACTTGGCGAACAGCGCAGGCGTGGTTTGATTGATCATCTTGTCGGTGCTCTGCGCCGACAGGATGGTGGCGACGGCGAGCTGCAGCGGCGTCTGGAACTCCAGTTCGCAGTGTGCGTCCGGGTAGGCGACGACCAGTACGCGATCCATCCGGCGGGCTCGCCGAACCAGCGCAAGATGGCTCTCCGCAGCGAAGGACCGGCGCGACCGAGCTGGCACTCCCACAGGGTACGGACGCGGCGGCGGTCCGCCTCGCCCAGCCTCACGCCGGCGGGCCAGGTCGGTTCGTCCGACACGCCCGACACGCGACCCCGCGCACACATCTGGTCGGGTGATACGGCAGGATTCTCCGCACCATGACCGTCTGGTTCGTAGCCGCAGTCCCCGTGTTGCTCATGTTCTTTGCGCTCGGAATGGAGCGGCTGGAGAGCCGTCTGCGCCACCTCACAGTGCAAGAGAACGACGTCGAGGAGTTCTTGCAAGCAGCTCGACCTGACGAGGTGCGGGCGCTGTTCCGCAGTGGGATCGGTCGCGCGCTGGAACTGTTCAAGTTGCGTCGGCTACCCGACACGGCCCTGCCCAACCGCGGCTCACGCAACTTCGGCCTAGTCACCTCACGCCGCGCCCGCCAACGGCTTTAGACTCCACCCAACGTGATCGGTGGCATTGGAGCAGCTGGAGGAACGCGGTGACCGATCCCCTGGCCACGGCTGGCATCTTCCAGGGTGTCGATCCGTCGGCAGTCGAGGCGCTGAGAACCGCCCTGGAACCGGTCAGTTTCCCACGAGCGCACATCATCTTCGCCGAGGGCGAACTGGGTGACCGTCTGTACATCATCCAGTCAGGAAAGGTCAAGATCGGGCGGAAGTCGGCTGACGGCCGGGAGAACCTGCTCGCGGTATTCGGGCCTTCGGACATGTTCGGCGAGCTTTCGATCTTCGATCCAGGACCACGGACGTCGACGGCTACCACGGTGACGGAGGTCAAAGCCGTCAGCATGGACCGCCCCGCGTTGCGAGAGTGGATCACCAAGCGGCCGGAGATCGCCGAGCAGCTGCTGCGGGTGATCGCTCGCCGGCTGCGCCGAACCAACAACATGCTCGCCGACCTGATCTTCACCGATGTTCCCGGACGGGTGGCCAAGGCGCTGCTGCAGCTCGCGCACGACTTCGGCACCCAAGAGGCCGGCATGCTTCGAGTGACCCATGACCTCACCCAGGAGGAGATCGCTCAGCTGGTCGGCGCCTCCCGGGAAACGGTGAACAAGGCGCTCGCCGACTTCGCCGCGCGAGGATGGTTGCGCCTGGAAGGCAAAAGCGTGCTCATCCTCGAACCCCAACGTCTCGCCCGCCGGGCTCGCTAACCCGCCCGTGCGCATCGCGATGCACTGAGGCCTAGGCAGGCCACCTTGATCATAGTTTGTGTGCCAGGGACGACACGACATGTCGCGCAACGCACCTGAACCACGATCATGCGCTGGAGGCGGGCTGCAGCTCAGGAGACCTCGACGACCAGCTCGACTTCGACTGGGGCTCCCAGCGGTAGCTCGGCGACCCCGACCGCGGACCGGGCATGCGCCCCTGCCTCACCGAATACCTCCCCAAGCAGCTCGGATGCCCCGTTGAGCACAGCGGGCTGAGCGGTGAACCCGGGTGCCGAGGCGACGAACCCCGTCACCTTCACCACCCGGACCACCGCGTCGAGGCCGACCAGTCCATCCACCGCGGCCAGCGCGTTGAGCGCGCAGGTTCGGGCCAGCTCATAACCCCGCGCAGGGTCGATCTCGGCACCGAGCTTGCCGGTGGCCGCGAGCACCCCGTCGACCAGCGGCAGCTGGCCGGCGGTGAACACCAGCGATCTGCTGCGCACCGCAGGCAGGTACCCGCCGGCCGGCGCGGCTACCGGCGGCAACACCAGCCCGAGCTCGATCAGCCGGCCCGACCAGTTCACTGTTTGGGGCGCTTGAGATAGGCCACCAGCTGCTCCCCCGTCGGCCCAGGCGTAACAGTGACCAGTTCCCAGCCGTCGGCTCCCCATTGGTCGAGGATCTGCTTGGTGGCATGGGTCAATAGCGGCACGGTCGCGTACTCCCAGGTCGTCATGGGCGAGCACGTTAGCGAATGCCGCTGCACCGTTCATCAGTGGCATTCGGGTGTCCGCATCCCAATGGCCACATCCGCCGCACGCTGCCCTGGTCCTTCCCGCAAGGTAACTGACAGTTACTGCTCGACGGTGCGCTGAAGCGCGAGGCACGGCCGCCTAGGCTCACGGTATGTGGTCCGATGAGCTGGTCCGGGCTCGCCTGCATGTCGTCACCGGCAAGGGCGGGACGGGCAAGACGACGGTAGCCGCTGCGCTGGCGGTGGCCCTGGCCAGCGGGGGCGGCCGAACGCTGCTGGTGGAAGTCGAGGGACGGCAAGGCATCGCGCACCTGTTCGACATCCCACCGTTGCCCTACCAGGAGCGGCGCATCGCGGTCGCTCCCGGCGGCGGCGAGGTCCGGGCGCTGGCGGTGGACGCCGAGGAAGCTCTGCTGGACTACTTCACGATGTTCTACAACCTGGGCTTCGCGGCGCGGACACTGCGCCGGATGGGCGCGATCGAATTCGCTACCACGCTGGCACCGGGGCTGCGTGATGTGCTGCTCACCGGCAAGGTCAAGGAAGCGACCACCCGGGCGACCAACGGCATCCGCACCTACGACGCAGTGGTGCTCGACGCCCCACCGACCGGGCGGGTGGTGCGGTTTCTCGACGTCACCAGGGCAATGGCCGATCTGGCCAAGGTCGGCCCGATCCACAACCAGAGCAAGGGCGTGGTGCGGCTGCTGCACTCCGCGGACACCGCGGTACACGTGGTCACCCTGCTGGAGGACATGCCGGTGGCCGAAACCCTGGACACCGTCGGGGAGCTGGACTTGGCGGACCTGCGTCCGGGCGCCGTGCTGGTCAACCGGGCGCGGCCATCCCGGCTGCCCGACCAGTCGGTGACCGCCGCGGCCAACGGGCAGATCCCCGCCGATCGGATCCGCGCCGGATTGCTCGCCGCACGCCTGGATCTGGACCCGGCCGTGCTGGACGGCCTGGTCGCCGAGACCGTGGAACATGCGATGCGGGTGGACGCCGAGCGCCACGCCCGCGCCAGACTCGCCGACGCCGGCATGCCGTTGATCGAGCTTCCGGAGCTGACCGAACCCGGCGGAGACGGGGTGGATCTCGGCGGGGTCTACGAGCTCGCCGAAGCGCTGCTCAGGCAGGGGGTGCGATGAGTTCGCCGACTCCGCTCGATATCGACGCGCTGCTGGACAACAGCGCCACTCGGGTCGTGGTGTGCTGTGGCGCGGGTGGTGTGGGTAAGACGACGACGGCTGCGGCGCTCGCGCTGCGAGCAGCCGAGCGAGGCCGATCGGTGGTGGTACTCACGATCGACCCGGCTCGACGCCTCGCTCAGGCGCTGGGGCTACCGGAGCTGACCAACAACCCTCGCCTGGTGGCCCCCACCGCGGAGATCCAGGCGGCCGGTGGGCGGCTCCACGCGATGATGCTGGACATGCGCCGCACCTTCGATGAGATGGTGCAGGCGCACGCCAGCCCGGAGCGGGCCGCCATCATCATCGCCAACCCGTTCTACCAGGCCATCTCCTCGTCGTTCTCCGGAACCCAGGAGTACATGGCGATGGAGAAGCTGGGACAGCTGGTGGCGGCCCGCCAGTGGGAGCTCGTCGTGGTCGATACGCCACCATCGCGTTCCGCTCTGGATTTCCTGGACGCTCCGCAGCGGTTGTCGTCGTTCCTCGACGGGCGGATGATCCGGCTACTGTCCGCGCCGGCGCGGGCCGGCGGCCGCGGCGTGCGCCGGCTGGTGGGTGCCAGCTTCGGGCTGTTCACCAGGGCGATCTCGACGATCCTGGGCGGCCAGATGTTGGCTGACGCGTCGGCGTTCGTTCAGGCTTTCGACACCATGTTCGGCGGGTTCCGGGAGCGGGCCACCGCGACCTACGAGTTGCTCCGCGCTCCGGGCACTGAGTTTGTGGTGATCGCCACTCCGGAAGCCGACGCGGTGCGCGAGGCGGCCTACTTCGTGGACCGGTTGGCCACCGAGTCGATGCCGCTGGCGGGCCTGGTGCTCAACCGGACACATCCGGTGCTCGCGCAGCTCCCGGCCGCACGCGCCGAGACGATGGCCGAGACGCTGGAACGAGCGGGCTCAGCCGCCAACTCCGCTGGGTCGCTGGCTGCGGCGGTGCTGCGGTTACACGCCGACCGAGTCGCCCTGGCCCAGCGGGAACGCCGGCTGCTAGCCCGGTTTCGCCGGGCACATCCGGCGGTCCCGGTGGTCGCGGTGCCGGCGTTGGCCGTCGACGTACACGATCTGCCGGAACTGCGCGGCATCGGCCGGCTACTCGCCGGGGAGCAGCCGACCGTGCGCGATCCCATGCCGGCGCCGCTGGGCGACCACTCAGCGAACTGAGTCGAGCATGTGATAGAGCAACAGCAGCTGGGTGATCGCCAGCGGTTCGCTGCGGGTGCCGTCACCGATGTGGCCCAGCGTGACAGGTAGCTCCGACTCGGTGCCGAGCTCTGCCCAGATCGCCTTCTCCAGCAGTCGGCTCTCCTCGCGAGGCACGTACCCGTGCACGTGCAGGCCCTCCACCGGCCTGCCGTCCTCGTCACGCTTGAGCTTGAGGTGCATGGCGCGCCGGTCGGACTCGCGGAAGACCCCGCTGAGATCCGGGTGGCGGATTGTCGGGCGCAGCGTCAGCTCAGCCGACAGCGGAGTGTCCGGGGGGTCCTGGCGCCCCTCGATGGGACCGAACCGGACCACGATGTCGGCGGCGGACCGTTGCGGGCGGATGAATTCCTCGGACTCGGGCTCGCGCTTGTCCAGTTCAGCCAGCACCTGTGCGGGGGTGTACCCCCGCTTGCTGGTGTCGCGCTTGACCTTCCAGTCCCGACGGATGTGCTCTGGTGGGTCGAGGTAGACGGTGATGTCGAAGCACGCCTGGGCCAACCTGGTGTGCAGCGGCAGCAGGCCCTCCACGATCACGAACTCGGTGGGCTCGATGAGTACCGGCCGGGTGAGCTGGCCCGTGTCGTGATCGTAGACCGGTTTGAGCACCGGCTGCCCGGTGGCCAGCAGCTGCAGGTGCTGCTCCATGATCTGCACGTAGTTGCAGTGCGGGTGCAGCGCGGTGAACTGGTACCCCTTGCGTTCCTGGCGGTCGTAGCGGTGGTAGTCGTCCACACACAGGGAGGTGATTCGATCGGCGCCCAGCGCGTCGACCAAACCCTGGGTCAGCGTGGTTTTCCCGGCAGCGCTGTCGCCGGCGATCGCAAGCATCACCGGCCGTGAGATACTGGATCCAGCGAGTTCCATCCGCAACAATTTGTCGGGCACGACACACACCCTTTCTCCCGCAAAGCCCCACGAGGGCACAGTTTCCGCAAGACCTCACGAGCCGCTGTCTCTGCAGGCCCCCGCGAGGCCACCCAAGCCGCGATAGGCCGTGCTGGACTGTATGCAGGATGGCTGCGACCCGGCGTCCCCTTCTGGAGGGAGAGGCGAGGGGATCCGGCCAACCAGGTCGCCACCCGAGTCACCTACCAGGGCTAGCAGGTCGATTACACTCAGCACATGGCAGGCCAGCCGCTACGTGTGGTACTGGTCGATGACCATGAGATGGTGCGCACCGGTCTCAAGGCGATGTTCAGTCACTTCGCTGGGCGAGTCCGGGTGGTCGGTGAGGCCGCGGATGCGGCGACCGCCCGGCGGGTGGTAGCTGGGCTGAACCCCGACATCGTCCTCGCCGACGTGCGATTGGGCGGGGACAGCGGGTTGGATCTGTGCCGCGAACTCATCGCGGACTCCCCCGGCCGCCGGGTCGTCCTGCTGACCGTCTACGACGACGAGCAGTACCTGTTCCAAGCCATGCAGGCCGGCGCGGCCGGCTACCTCCTCAAGCGCATCGACGGCCCGGAGCTGGTCGAGCAATTGCAACGGGTGCACGCCGGTGGCGTGGTCGTCGACGCAGGCCTCAGCGCCCGAGCCGGAGCGTCCGCC
This sequence comes from Actinomycetota bacterium, assembly GCA_030854185.1. Taxonomy (GTDB): domain Bacteria; phylum Actinomycetota; class Actinomycetes; order Mycobacteriales; family Pseudonocardiaceae. The sequence goes on from JALYTS010000060.1 coordinate 12,042, forward strand.
GCCCGCCTGCGGGCCGGCGAGTTCTGGCCCGGCGCGTATCTGGGCCTCACCCACCGGGAAAGCCAGGTGCTCTCCCTGATGGTCGGCGGCTCGTCCAACCGGGCGATCGCCACCGAGCTACTGGTCGGTGAGGAGACGGTCAAGAGCCACGTGCGGGGCATCTACCGGAAACTGGCGGTGACCGATAGGGCATCGGCGGTGGCAACCGCGTTACGCGAGGGTCTCTTCCGTTAAGTGTCACAGTCGTTAGGTGTCAGGCCACGGCTGCCGAGTTGGGTTGCACCCGGTCGGCCAGCGCCTGCTGGCCCGCAGAGACGAGGGCGGGATCTCCGTGCCACGCCTTCAGCGCCGGGTCGACCAACGCCCGACCGAAGGAGAAGGTCAGCGGCCACGGTGTCTCGTGCTTCTGCATCGCGGCCAGGTTCGCGGTCGCCACTTCAGGCGACTGGCCACCGGAGAGGAAGGCCACCCCGGCCAGGGAGTCGGGCAGCACCGCGCGCAGCGTGGCCACGGTCGCCTCGGCGACCTCCTCGGGACTGGCCTGCTGACCTGATGTCGTACCGGGTACCACCATGTTGGGCTTGAGTACCGTGCCGGCGAGATCCACCCCGGCCTCGTCCAGCGCCGCCAGTAGGTGCTCCAGCGCCGCCTGGGTGACTTCGGCGCACCGCTCGATGGTGTGGTCGCCGTCCATCAGCACTTCAGGCTCGACGATCGGCACCAGGACCGACTCCTGGCACAGTGCCGCATACCGCGCCAGCGCGTGCGCATTGGCCCGCAGCGCCCGCTCGGTCGGCCGGCCCTCACCGATCGTGATCACCGCACGCCACTTCGCGAACCGGGCACCGCGGGAGACGTAGTCCCGGAGCCTTTCGCGTAGCCCGTCGAGGCCCTCGGTGATCTTCTCACCGGGTGACAAAGCCAGGTCTTTCGCACCGGTATCGACCTTGATTCCCGGCAGGATGTTCAGTGCGTGGACGGCCAGCGGGAAGGTGTTCCCGTCGCTGAGCTTCTGGTTGAAGGTCTCGTCGGACAGGATCACCCCGCTGATTCCCTCATGCAGCTCAGGGGTGGTCACCAACATCTCGCGGTAGTCCCGCCGGTTGTCCGCGGTCGCCGCAACCCCGACCTTCTCCAGCCGGGAGGACATGGTGCCGATGCTCTCGTCGGCCGCGAGAATGCCGCGCGGCCGGCTCACCATCGCTCGAGCGGTTCCGTGCAGCGCCTCGATCATGGCCCTCCCTCCACGGCGACGGGCCAGTCCACGCCGCCACTACCGAGCCTAGGCCCGGACCGCCGTGGCGCACGTCCCCCAGTGGGTGGATCTGATGGGGGTGGATCCGTCGGGGGGCCGGTTACGGGTGGTCGCCAGCCGGACGCGTGCAGGTGGCTGACGAATAGTGCCGTCGACGCGCCCGAGTATGCACCGGTGACCGCATGCCACGGCCGGAGCAGGGGGGTGCCCGGGGTGGGCACCGTGACCAGCCGCCCATCGGACAGCAGCTCGGCGATGGCGTCCCGGGAGACCAGCGCGCAACCGAGCTCGGCCACCGCGCCGGCCACCACCGCCCCGTTGGAACCCAATACCAGGCGAGGAGCTGCGACGTGCTGGGACCTCAGGTAGGTTTCCACTCTGGTCCGGGTGGCTGAGCCCTGCTCGCGCAGCAACCATGGCGTGCTGGCCCAGTCGAACGCTTCGGCGACCGAGGGCGCCGCTGCGACCACGAGCTCGTTGGGCTTGGTGGCGACCACTTCAGCTTCTACTCCCGACGGTGGGCGTCCGGCGATGACCAGGTCGACCTCGTGTGCGCTGACCAGGTCCCAGACCTGCACGCTGGGGGCCACCTCCAGCGCCAGCGCCACTCTGGGGTGACGTCTGCGGAACTCGGCGAGAAGAGCGGGCAGCAGGTGCTCCCCTGCGGTGGTGACCGCGGCGAGCCGCAGCCGGCCCTGTTCCGGGTCGAGCTCCTGGACCGCCGCCGCGGCGCCTTCGTCGAGCAGTCCCAGTACTCGCCGCGCGTACCGGGCGTAGACCGCGCCGGACGCGGTGAGCCGGATTCCGCGGCCCACCGGCTCTACGAGAGGCACGCCGAGCTCGCGGGCCAGCGCTCCGATCGAGGCCGACACCGCGGACTCGGTGACCGTCAGGCGGCTGGCGGCGCCGCGCACCGACCCGGTGGCGGCCAGCGCCACCAACGTGCGCAACCGAGACTCAGTCATGAGCAATCATTACACAGTCGTACCCGAAGACTTGATAGACAAGCTGAGTATTTACCGCCACGCTTGGTACAGACCAGAGGAGGCAGACGTGGCAGACACCGAAGTCAACGGATCCAAGAAGAAGAAGGCAGATCGCTGGTCGGCAGGGGTTATCCCCTATGCCGAGATGGGCTACTGGGAGCCGGACTACCAGCCCAAGGACACCGATATCCTGTGCGCATTCCGGATCACCCCGCAACCCGGCGTACCCCCGGAGGAGGCTGCCGCCGCGGTCGCCGGCGAGTCCTCGACCGCGACCTGGACGGTGGTGTGGACCGACCGGCTCACCGCGCACGAGCACTACCAGGCCAAGTGCTACCGGGTGGACGCCGTCCCCAATACCGAGGGCCAGTACATCGCCTACATCGCCTATGACATCGACCTGTTCGAGGAGGGGTCGATCGCCAACCTCACCTCGTCGATCATCGGCAACGTCTTCGGGTTCAAGGCGCTCAAGGCACTGCGGCTGGAGGACATGCGGATCCCGCTGCACTACGTCAAGACCTTCCAGGGCCCAGCGCACGGGATCATCATGGAGCGCGAGTACCTGGACAAGTTCGGCCGACCGCTGCTCGGCGCCACCACCAAGCCCAAGCTGGGCCTGTCCGCCCGCAACTACGGCCGGGTGGTCTACGAGGCGCTGCGCGGTGGGCTGGACTTCACCAAGGACGACGAGAACATCAACTCCCAGCCGTTCATGCGCTGGCGCGACCGGTACCTGTACTCGATGGAGGGCGTCAACCGCGCTATGGCGGCGACCGGCGAGGTCAAGGGCCATTACCTCAACGTCACCGCGGGCACCATGGAGGACATGTACGAGCGGGCCGCCTTCGCCAAGGAGGTTGGCAGCGTCATTTGCATGATCGACCTCACCATCGGCTACACCGCGATCCAGTCGATGGCGAAGTGGGCGCGCGCCAACAGCCTGATCCTGCACCTGCATCGGGCCGGGCACGGCACCTACACCCGGCAGAAGAACCACGGCGTGAACTTCCGGGTGATCGCCAAGTGGATGCGCCTGGCCGGGGTGGACCACATCCACGCGGGCACCGTGGTCGGCAAGCTGGAGGGGGACCCGAACGCCACCGCCGGCTACTACGACACCTGCCGGGAGATGACGCAGAGCGTCGACCCGGTCAAGGGCATCTACTTCGACCAGGACTGGGGCTCGATGCCGGGCGTCATGCCGGTGGCCTCGGGTGGGATCCACGCCGCGCAGATGGGCGATCTGCTGCACTTCCTCGGAGAGGACGTGGTCCTGCAGTTCGGTGGCGGAACGATCGGCCACCCGATGGGCATCGCCGCGGGTGCCACCGCCAACCGCGTTGCCCTGGAAGCGATCATCAAGGCGCGCAACGAGGGTCGGGATTACCGCAAGGAGGCCCAAGACATCCTCAAGGCGGCCGCCAAGAAGAGCCGTGAACTGGACGTCGCGCTGACGACCTGGGGCGACATCTCCTTCAACTACGAGTCGACCGACATGCCCGACGTGGTCGAGACACCGACGTCGGTTTAGTTGGGGATCTGAACTAGGAGCTGATAATGCACATCACGCAGGGGACCTTCTCCTTCCTGCCCGAACTGACCGACGACGAGATCACCAAGCAGATCCAGTACGCGCTGGACAACAACTGGCCCTGTTCGGTGGAGTTCACCGACGACCCGCATCCCCGCAACGTCTACTGGGATATGTGGGGGCTGCCGATGTTCGACCTCGCCGACGCGGCAGGCGTGCTCGCTGAGGTGAACGCGTGCCGCAAGGCAAAACCGGAGCACTACATACGGGTCAATGCCTACAACGCGAAATACGGCAAGCAGACCGTGGCGCTGTCCTACATCGTGCAACGACCGTCTGATGAGCCCGGCTTCCGGCTGGACCGCCAAGACGCCCACGACCGCACCATCCGTTATTCATTGCATCCCTACGCAGCCGACGCGCCACCCGGCCGCCGGTACAAAGGTCAGCAATGAGCGAGATACCCACTCGCATCGGGTTCGGAATGTCCTCTCCCGGCCGCAATCCGGCCGGGCAGGGGGCCTCCGAAGAGACCGAAAACGTTCCCGAGACGCTGCCAGCGGACGCCCGGGTCAATCTCGCCAAAGAGCGTGCGGAGACCGGTATCGATGAGGTCTTCGAGTCTCTGGACGCCGATCTGGTCGGTCTCGTCCCGGTCAAAACCAGGATCCGGGAGATCGCCGCGCTACTGCTGGTAGACCGGGCTCGCGCCCGGTTCGGCCTGTCCACCTCCAGGCCCAACCTGCATATGAGCTTTACCGGCAGCCCGGGAACCGGAAAGACCACCGTAGCGTTGCGGATGGCCGACATGTTGCACCGGCTGGGCTACCTACGCCGCGGGCATCTGGTTTCGGTTACCCGGGACGACCTGGTCGGTCAGTATGTCGGGCACACCGCGCCAAAGACGAAGGAGGTCCTCAAGCGCGCGATGGGCGGACTGCTGTTCATCGACGAGGCCTACTACCTCTACCGCGCGGACAACGAGCGCGACTACGGGCAGGAGTCGATAGAGATTCTGCTCCAGGTGATGGAGAACCACCGGGAGGACCTCGTGGTGATCCTCGCCGGCTACAGAGACCGGATGGAGTCCTTTTTCGTGTCCAACCCCGGGATGGGCTCCCGGGTCGCACACCATGTCGACTTTCCCGACTACACGCTCGATGAGTTGGACGACATCGGGAAACTCATGATTCAAGCGGAGGGTTACACCTTCACCCCGGAGGCCGAGAAGACCTTCCGAGAATACCTGAAGCGCCGCAAGGACCAACCGCGATTCGCCAACGCCCGCAGCGTCCGCAACGCGATCGAGCGCGCCCGGCTGCGGCACGCGAGTCGCCTGATGGAGGCGGATCAAGCGGTCAGTAAAGATGAGCTCACCACGCTGGCCACCGAGGACCTCCTCGGCAGCCGAGTCTTCGCCGATCAGAACACCGAAAAACCCAGCGACTGACCGTTTCGACTCAGCCCCGTTGGCGGCGGGCTGAGGGGGGCGGGACTACTGGGCCGCAGTTGCCGTCGGGGGCGTCGTCCAGGTCGACGATCACGGGTGCGTGGTCGCTGGGGGCGGTGCCCTTGCGGGCTTGGCGGTCCACCCACGCTGCACACGTCCGGGGAGCGACGTCCGCACCGGCCAGGATCAGATCGATTCGCATCCCTCGGTCCTGGTGGAACATGCCTGCGCGATAGTCCCAGTAGGTGAAGATCCGCTCGGTGGGCCAGTGTTCCCGCATTACGTCGTGTAAGTCGAGGGCGATCAGGGCGTCGCGCTCAGGGGGCGTGACGTGGGTCGAAGTGACGAAGTCGGCCGGGTCGTATACATCGTCGTCGGTGGGCGCCACGTTCATGTCGCCACAGACCACACTCACCGCGGGAGCCCCGGCGGCCACCGTGGCGCGCAGCGCGGCCAGCCATTCCAACTTGTATTTGTAGTGCGGGTCCTCGGGGGAGCGGCCGTTGGGCACGTACACCGAGATCACCCGCAATCCTGCGCAGGTCGCGGACACCGCACGGGCCTCGGGGCCCGGAAGCTGTCCTACCGGATTAGCAGGCTCATCGAGCAGGCCGGTCACGACGTCGTCCAAACCGACCCGAGACGCGATCGCCACCCCATTCCACCGGCCATCGCCGTGGTGGGCGACGGCGTACCCGCGCTCGCTCAGCGCAGGGCGAACCAACTCGTCGAAGGCGTCCGCGGGCAGCTTGGTCTCCTGCAGGCACACCACGTCCGGCGCCCGTGAGTCGAGCCACGGCAACAACCGGGGCATCCGCGAACGCACCGAGTTCACATTCCACGTCGCCAACCGCACCCGCCCACGCTATCGCCCGGCGGATCGTCAGAGTTCAGACCCATGGAGTTCAGACCCACGGACCTGCCGTGACTATCGGGAGAGCAACTCTGCACACTCGCCGTCGCGGCCGAGTTGGCCACGCGATGCGAACCGGCCGCTGTGCCTGCCCATGGCCTTGCAGGACACCCAAGGACAACCCGAGCCGGGCAGCCGCTCGCCATCAGAACTGCTGATGCGGACGCGGTTCGAGGCGCCGATTGTCGATCGGCCGGTGGCACCCGAAGACGGTTATTCGCTCAGTCGACGTGTCACAGGACCTTAGTCATGTGTATGAGTTGGTAACCGCCGCCGGACGTCCGATGGTCTTCGGTGTAGCCGTGTCGCTTGTACAGGCGCAGATTCGCGAGGCTGTGTTCACCTGTGAACAACCGCATTAGCTGGATGCCCTCGGGCACCTGCACTTCTGCCTGCCGCAGCAGGTGGCTGCCCAGGCCCTGTCCTTGCCGATCGGGCGCGACCACAAGACGGCCCAACTCGGCGGCCTCATCTTCGACGCGGACGCGGACCGCCGCCACCAGGCGAGCACCCTCCCGCAACCCCAGCGCCAACACCTGAGGGTCGGTCAACTCCGCTGCCAGCTCGGCGCGTGACTGCACCAAGGGCGGCATAGCGAGGTCGCCATGGGCTTGAGCTTCGGTGACGTACGCCGCTCGTTGAAGCGTGAGCACCTCTCCGACGTCAACTGCGGAGAGCCGCACCAAGACGACTGGCGCGTCGGTGACTGACCAGTCCACGACGCGAGGGTAGCGACCGCTTCGCCGTCGGCGATCATGCGTGCAGTCCGGAGGGTCCGCTCACGAGACACGCTCCGGAGGAAGGACCGGATTTGAGGCGGAAGCTGGCTCGGCGCGCAAGACTCGCCTCATGGTAGGCATCGGTGTCATAGGCGACTACGAACCCAGGAACGAGACTCACCTAGCCACGGCCGCTGCGGTGGAGCACGCAAGCACCTACCAGGGCGTGTCAGCCGAGGTCACTTGGATCTCTACCGGCCGTGTTGAACACGACGGTGAGGACGCACTCACCGGGTTCGACGGCCTCGTCATCGCTCCGGGGAGCCCTTACCGCAGCCTGCTTGGCGCGCTGGCGGCGATCCAGTACGCCCGGATCCACGACGTTCCGCTCCTCGGGACCTGTGGTGGATTCCAGCACGTGGTGCTGGAATCCACCCGGAACGTGGTCGGCTTTTCAGACGCTCAGCATGCGGAGTACGACTTCTTCGTGGCTACTCTTTTCGTGCCGCAGGTGTCAAGCACGCCGACTTGCCCTCACCCTCTAGTCGCCGGACTGGTCGCGGCCTCAGCTGGCGAAGCTGTGCCCTAGGCATAGGCCACCAGCGGCTGCCGGCACAATCTCTGCCGCGGTCGGCGATCGGGCAGCGTCTCGATCGGTCAGCCGGCGGTGAGTTGGCCCACATGCGTGCGCAGAGTGTCGGCCAGCTCCTCGAGTGACGCAGCGATCCCGCCGGTGAGCGCGTAGTCGATCATCAGGTTGTTGGCGTCGTGCCACCGAAGCGGCGGCTGTCGGTCTGCAGACCAAAACACCGGCGTGCCGCGAGCAAAGGCCATGCCGAGCTCCACGCACGCACCCTCGTCGGGCACCCGGCCGTCCAAGACGAACACGAACACCGCGCAGTCGGCGATCGCGGCGCAGTCCAGGTCGAACAGCCGCTGGCACACGGTGTGCTCATCCATACCCTGACGGATCAGGCGAGCGGCCTCTCCACCATCACGCTGGGGTAGGAACGTCTCCAGTCCCACCGACCGCACGACGGCCTCCACCCGCAGGTTGAAGTCCTTTTCTCCCTGGCAGAACAACGGAGCGGCGATGTATGCCTTCATGACCTTCCTTCAAGATCGGCAGACCGGGCGGGAGTGAGAACGGGGGTGGCCAGCGTCGCGGTGTACCGCGGGTCGCTCGGCTATCCGAGCTTGCGCAGGCGCAGGATGAGGAAGCCGGGCTCCCGGTTGAGCTTGTCGTAGTCGTCCGGGAAGAGTTCCCGCATGCTCTCTGCCGGGCGAGGCTCGATCAGTTGGTCGATGACGAAACCGACGCTCGTCGCCGCTGCACAGAGCGCCGAGAGTGACTCGCGCCAAAAACGCACCTGCACATCGCCGGTGGCGAGATGCCACGTGTCGGTCTCCAGTACCGAGCCGAAGTACGAGCCGCCCTTGCGGAGCCAGTCGACCGTGGGGTGCTGAGTCGACACCACGAGCGCCCCACCGGCTCGCAGCACCCGGTACAGCTCCGTGAAAGCCGCGGCCCGGTCGGCGACATAGTGGATCGCCAGCGCGCAGATGCTCGCATCGAACATCTCCGCCGGATAGGGCAACGGCTCACCGAGCCGGGCCAGGTCGATCTGGGCCCGCTGCCCGAGCCGCTTCCTCGCCAGTTCGACCATCGCCTGGCTGGCGTCGAAGCCCACGACCTCGGCCCCAGCGGCCAGCAACGACTCGGCGTACAAGCCGGGACCACACGCAGCGTCCAACACGCGCCGGCCGGTGACCGGACCCAGGGCGGCCAACACAGCTGGCCGATCGTAGTGGGCGTTGTAGGCACTGTCCGCAGCATGAGACGCGTAGCGCGGACCCATCTCGTTATAGGCCGACCACAGATCCACGTCAGCCAGCCTAAAGAGGGCGGCGGCCGATTGCGGCGAACAGGGCGCTGAACCGGGTCGCAGCTGGCTGCGCGGTCTGGAATCGGTGCCAGGCAGCCTCCCACCGGGCCAGATCCTCAGGGGTGGCAAAGCCGGCGGCGATCATCACCTCGCGGGCCGCCCACACTGCTGGCGGTATCCCCGGGACTGGGGTGAGGATGCCGTACCAGCCGCGGTGAGTGATCACCTCCAGCCCGGCCCTCGACAGCAGTGCCGCCAGGCGCAGCCCGGCCTGCAAGTCGTTGCCCTGGGCGGCGTGGAAGCCACGATAGCGGGCATACATCTCGGTGAGCTCGGGCACCGCTGGCCAGATTCGGGCGGCGGTCATGTCAATATCCAGCAGGTACACGGCGCCGCCGGGCCGGACCAGGGTGGCGGCATGGTCAACGATGGCCTGCTCGGTGGGCCGTTGTGCGCCAACACGTGACGCACCATCGCGACATCGCAGCTGGCCGCGGCCAGCCCGCTGGCCTGGGCGTGGCCCAGCTGCGCCCGCGCGTTGACCAGCCCCGCATGCGTGATCATCTCGCTGGCCCGATCGACGGCCTGGGGATCGGCGTCCACCCCGGTGACCCAACCGGTGGGGCCGACCACCTCGGCCATCGTCACCAGCGCGGCACCAGGACCGCAACCGAGGTCCACAATGCCCGCGCCGGTGCTGATCCCGGCGAGTCGCCAGAGGTCTTTTTCTTCGGTGCAGGCCCGGCGGGCCAGCGCCTGGTAACGGGCCACCTCGGCATCGCTGAGCCGCAGCGCGTACTCACCCATGGCAACGCCGCACACCAAGCGATGCCGGGCCTTCGACTACGCGCCCGCTAGTACCGACAGTCCGTGTCACGAGGCGACCTCCTGCAGGGGCCCGCTCAGGCGCAGTTGCGCGCTTGGTTCGTTCATTGGGCGTGGCGCGCTGCGCACCGATCTCAAGTATGCTGATGAGGAAGATGTTCACCCCCGGCCGACGATGCCGACATTGACGTTGCCCACCGGGGTGGTGTCGGTGAACATCAGATAGATGACCATCGCCTCACCCGCGAGCAGCCCGATCAGCACAGTCCACCACCTCAATCACCCGGCGCGCCACAGCAGTCCAGCGGCGATGAAGGGGGCCAGATCCAGCACGGGGCATTGCCGGGGCATCTTCGGTGGCATCCGGGCACCGTCGACGTTGGGTACGTTTCTTTCGCGGGTTCACGTGGGGGAATGTGCGTCAACACGATGCCGTGGCCCGGGAGACACTGGCCGGTTTGTCCCGCAATACTCCGTTGTTGCCGGGCGCGGATCCGCCCGGTCCGGGCCGCGATCGAGGCCATCGGCGAGCGCGCATGGATTCCGATCGCCTATCAGCACGGGACCTATGATGATGTCACCGTGCAGTGGATCTCCGACGCTGAGATCGCCGAGGCCACCTACATCGCATATCGGTCACGGCGCAAATCTGGGCAGATCACCGCTCCTGTTGATCGTCCGGCGAGTGAGAGACAAAACGTCGCCCCGACCAGGATGAGTTGTCACCGCCAGGCGTTACCACACGTTATCACCGACTCGGCTCTGCAACTCGTGGCTGCCGAGAAACAACACCGCCAATACGCGATCTGTGAATGTCGTTAGTCGGTGGATCCAGGCTGAGACAGATTCGATTGACGGGTCGGGGGCTGGACGAGTCCGCTTCGGTAGGCGGCGGCTACTGCCTGTGCTTTCTCTCGGACGTCGAGTTTCGCCATCAGCCGGGCCAGGTGGGTTTTGACGGTGGTTTCGGCGATGAACAGGTGTTCGGCGACATCTGCGTTGGACAGGCCTTGCGCCAAGAGGGCGAGGACTTCGCGCTCGCGGCGGGTTAGTTGGGCCATCTCTGCTGGTGTGGGCGAGTGTTGCTCGGGTTGGCGGGCGATTCCGGCGATAATCGGCAGGGTGACACGGCGGTCTATCCAGCCTTCGCCGGCGACGACGGCGCGGATCGCGGCGACGATTTCGGTGGCGGCGGCGGCTTTGAGGAGGAAACCCACCGCGCCGGCGCGCAGCGCGGCGGTGACGGCTTCATCGAGGTGGTAGGTCGTGAGGATGATGATCCTGATGGGTTGGCCGTTCTGCGCGGTCAGCCCTTCACTGATTACAGCGCGGGTCGCGGCGACGCCATCGATGCCCGGCATGCGGACATCCATGAGGATCACGTCCGGGCGTTGAGCTCGGGCTTGGGTCAGGGCATCCTGGCCATCGGCGGCCTCGGCTACGACGGCGATGTCGTCCTCGGCGTCAAGCAGCATCCTTATGCCGACGCGGACCAGTGGCTGGTCATCGACTACCACGACTCGGATCACGCTGACACCTTCCCTTGGTCCCCGCGGCCCAGGTTGGAGCCACGCGCGGCGAACACCGGCAGTGTTCATTGCCATCTCTGAAGATACGTAGAGTGCGTCGCCTTGGTGCCCTGCCACCGCGCGGTGTATGTGGTGGGCAGCGTCGCGGTCAGTCGGTAACCGCCCTGATGTTCGGCGGGCCCAACGCGCAGGTGACCACCGGCTGCCTGGACCCGTTCGTGCAGACCCATCAGGCCTCGGCCGGTGGACAGCGGCCGCCCGCGGTGCGCTTCCGCAGGGTTGGTGTCGTTGTCGATCTGGATCAGCAGGCGCGCGGTTTGCCAGGCTAGTCGCAGCCGGGGGTCGGCGTCTTTGCCGGCGTGTTTAAGGACGTTGGTCAGCCCTTCCTGCACGATCCGGTACGCGGCCAGATCGACGCTGGGGTCAAGCTCGAGTGGGGTGCCCTCGACTTCGACGGTGACCGGCATTCCAGTGGCTCGTAGCGAGCCCAGAAGCACGTGCAGATCCGCCAGGCTGGACTGCGGACCGAGTTCATCGATGCCCACGGCCGGGCTAGCGGCATCACTGGCCTGTAGCACCCCCAGCAGGCGACCCAACTCCGCCATCGCCTGTTCACCCATGCTCTGGATGTGGCCCAGCGATAAGATTACCTTGGCGAGGTCGGTCTCAGCGACCCTGGCCGCCCCGGCGGCCTGAAAAACGATCACAGTCACCGCGTGGGAGACGATGTCGTGGAGTTCCCGGGCGATTCTTCTGCGCTCCGCGGCCACCGCTTCCCGGGCCGTCTTCCGATCGCCTTCCAGGCGTTCCCGCTCGCGTTCCAGGTCTTGGACATGCCTCTGGCTGGTCTGGGTCACACGGCCAGCACCCCACGCAGCGATTGCCACGAGAACAAGTAATACTGAATTGTTGCTTGCTGTGGTCGTAGGGCTTATCGGCGAGCGTCCGTTGTCGGAGGCCGGTTCACCGTGCGTCACCATCGTGGCCTGTGTTCCTTCTGCACTACCCAACGCCGATTGACACCGTGCCCCACCAGGTGACGAGGTACCGCAGTGGGCTCCACGGCTTTCCTGAACCGCACCCAAGCGCAATTGTCGGACTCGCGCAATTCGGCGGCAACAACGTGAACCACGGAGGGGGGCCGGCTCTTGATTGAGTCCGTCGCCCCGCTGCCCGAGCCGCTTGCTTGCCAGCTTGACCATAACCTGGCTGGTGTCGAAGCCGAGATGTCGACACCAGCAGGCACGGCTGGCCCCGCTCACGGGGCCGCGACGCGGGTGCGGCGGCGGTGTAGGACGACCTCGCGGAACTGGTGCAGCGCCGCAGCGGTCGGAGCATGCAACCACTCCCCGAGCAACGGCAGCCGGATCACCGGGCGCTCAGACTCCGAGCTCGCCACGAACACCGGCTCGACATCGAGGTCGGTGAATGGGACAGCGAGCACTTCATCGGTTCGGGCCGGCTCGAGCGCCTGGTTCAAGTGGAGGCGATCACCGTGCTCGCCGGCCCACAGCACCACCGGCGTGATCACGAGTCTGGCGTGGACGGGGTAGTCGTCGAGCAGGCCGAGCACCGACTCCGGTGGCAAGCGCATCCCGAGGCCCTCGGCGAGCTGACGCCGGGCTGCGCCGGAGGCCGACTCCCACCGATCAGTCCGTCCACCGGGCAGCGCCAACTGCCCTGAGCGTGGGTGCGCCGAGTCGGCGCGCCGGGTGAGCAGAACCGCCGGGCCGTCGGCACCGGTGACAATGGTGACTGCCACCGCGGCCCGGCTGGAGCCCCACCGCCTGATGCGGCGTCGGCGCAAGCACCGCAACGCATACCCGATCTCCTCAGGAGGGCTCATCCGGAACCTCCCGTACCGGTGAGCGAATCGAGGCCGGCGAACAGATCGTCCTCCCAGCTGTACGGTCCCGAGCCCGGCCCCCGCTCACCGCGGACCAACAGGTAGCTCTCCATCGCGAACTCGGGGACTTCGGTGAGAATGGCGAATATCCCGTTCTCCAGATCCACCTGGCTGCGGTGCGCCCGCAGCGCGGCGACCTTGCTTTCCAGATACGCCCGCCCGTCCAGCACCGCGGTGATCTCCTCGTCGGGCAGCGAGTTGGGTACTACTTCCATTGACGACAGCACCCCAGCGTCCACCGCGCTCTGAATCATCGTGCGCGACAACGTCATCCAGTAGACCTTCGCCACCCGCCACGGCGCGCCGAGCTCCGGCGCGAAGCGAGGGTCAGCAGCGGGATCCAACCCGGCCATGGTCACCCGGTTGGCCTGGATGTGGTCCGGATGCCCGTACCCGCCGTCGGCGTCGTAGGTCACCACCACCTGCGGACGCTCGGAGCGCAGGATCCCGACCATCGCCCGGACCGCCTCGTCGAGGTCGGCGAAGGCGAACGCCGCCGGGTCCTCGGTGGCGGGCATTCCACTGTCGCACCAGCGACCGCGACCGCCCAGCCAGTGCTGCCGCGCGGTGCCCAACACGGCCAGCGCCTCGGCCAGCTCCGTTTCCCGGTACAGACCCAGCCCGTCGGGATCGACTTCGCGCAACCCGGCAAGATCGGGCGCGACGATCTCGCCCAGCTCGCCACGGGTACACGTCACCAGAACAACAGTGGCGCCCTGCCGCGCGTAACCGGCCATGGTTGCGCCGGTCATGGACGACTCGTCGTCAGGGTGAGCGTGCACCAACAGCAACCGACGGTCATCCATCCGACCACGCATCCTTTCCCGGCCACGGCCGCCGCTGGTCCGGCGAGCCCCCGGTCGGGGGTGATTGTGCACCCAGACGGGGGATGCATGATGGCACCACTCCCCCGAGCGGCGTCATCGTCCACATTTGTCACATATGTCCGACCGTGGAGTGTGTGGATGCGTTGCGGACCTGCCACCCGTGACAACTTTGGGCAAAAAATTGCCACCTGCGGCACTTCTGTGCGTTTGCGAATACCCTACCCTGGGGCCGCACAGAAGGGTGACGGTATGTCAATCCCTGTGCCGGCGAAGCCAATCCCGCTTCGGCGGCGAGATCGGCGGCCAGAAGTGATAACGGCCTGGTAACCCGCTGAGGTAACCTGAGGGTAACCGCAGATGGGGGCACGTCGTCCCGATGCGTGTATCAACCCAATCGAGACGACGGGAGATCCTTGTGACCGCTACCTACCTGCCTGCAGGGTCGAATCCTGGACCGCGTCGAGGCCGCGCGGCGGCCGGCCTGTACGACCCCGCCTATGAGCATGACGCCTGCGGTGTGGCCTTCGTGGCAGACCTCGCCGGCCACCGCGATCACGGCATCGTGCAGAAGGCTCTCACTGCGCTGCGTAACCTCGAACACCGGGGCGCCCGGGGCGGGGAGCCCGACACCGGCGACGGCGCCGGCATCCTGATCCAGGTGCCCGACGGCTTCTTCCGCCAGGTCGTCGACTTCGATCTACCGCCACCGGGTCGCTACGCCGTCGGCACCGCCTTCCTCCCCGTCGACGACGCGGCGGAGGCCGCCGTGATGGCTGCCGTCGAGGACATCGCGGTGCAGGAGGGCATGCGGGTGCTGGGTTGGCGGGAGCTGCCGGTCAACCCGGACGGGATCGGCCCGACAGCCCGCTCGGCGATGCCCCGCTTCCGGCAACTGTTCCTGGCCAGCGATGACCCTGCCAGCGAGGACAGGGCCGACGGCGATGAGACCGGGCTGGAGCTGGAGCGTCGGGTGTACTGCGTGCGCAAGCGCGCTGAGCGCGACCACGACATCTACTTTCCGAGCCTGTCCGGGCGCACGATCGTCTACAAGGGGATGCTCACCGAGGAACAGCTGGTGAGCTTCTACCCGGACCTGTCCGATGAGCGGGTCACCAGCTCACTGGGGCTGGTGCACTCCCGGTTCTCCACCAACACCTTCCCGTCCTGGCCGCTGGCGCACCCGTACCGCTTCGTGGCGCACAACGGTGAGATCAACACGCTGCGCGGCAACCGGAACTGGATGCACGCCCGGGAGAGCCGGCTTGCCACCGACCTCATCCCCGGTGACCTGGATCGGCTGTATCCGATCGCCACCCCGGATGCCAGCGACTCCGCATCGTTCGACGAGGTGCTGGAACTGCTGCATCTGGGCGGGCGCTCGATGCCGCACGCGGTGCTGATGATGATCCCGGAAGCCTGGGAGAACCACACCGAGATGGACCCGGCCCGCCGGGCGTTCTATGAGTTCCACTCCACGCTGATGGAACCGTGGGACGGCCCCGCGCTGGTGGCGTTCACCGACGGCACCGTGATCGGCGCCGTGCTGGACCGCAACGGCCTGCGCCCGGCCCGCTACTGGGTCACCGAGGACGGCCTGGTGGTGCTGGCCAGTGAGGTGGGCGTGCTCGACATCGACCCCGCCACGGTGGTGCGCAAGGGGCGCCTGGAGCCCGGCCGGATGTTCCTCGCCGACACCGCCGCCGGCCGGATCGTCGGTGACGACGAGATCAAAGGCCGACTCGCCGCCGAACACCCGTACGCCGAGTGGGTCGCCCAGGGTCTGACCCGGCTGGCGGATCTGCCCGAGCGCGAGCGCGAGGTGCACACCCACGCCTCGCTGGTACGCCGCCAGCAGTCGTTGGGATACACCCAGGAAGAGCTCAGCGTGCTGCTGGCGCCGATGGCCCGCACCGGCGCCGAGCCGATCGGGTCGATGGGCAACGACGCGCCGCTGGC
>JALYTS010000011.1 GCA_030854185.1 Actinomycetota bacterium
CTACATCTGCGACGCCACGAATTCCACGGTAACTGGAACTACACGGTACGGGGCCGATCGGACCGGCAGACCGATCACGGTGCGACACACCCAGCAACACAGGACTAATTTATGCGCGAGCCCTTAGCGGCACGCTCCTGGCCCTCCGGGCGTGCGCACCGGGCGCATATCGCTAAGTGGTCGGCGCCGGAAGTCCGTCGAGGGTGACCTGACCGCAGGTCGAGTGCCTGGCCAGCGGCCGGGGATGGATCGGGTACCGGGTTGCTGGCGCAGTCAAGCGGGCCTGGTGTCGTGCACGATCGCTGGGCAGGTAGTGCAGGAGGTGTCCGGTCGGCACCAACTCCGACGGACTCCGGCGCCGACCACTTAGGCGCTGGACAGGAACAGACGGAACGGGTGTCCTGCGGGATCGCGGTACACCCGCACGTCGTCCTGCGGCTGGAGTACCGCCAGGGTCGCTCCGCACATCTCCGCGTGCCGGCAGGCAGCCTCGAGATCATCCACTCGCAGGTCGAGGTGCATCATCATCTGCTGCTTACCCGGGCCCGCAGGCCACGCCGGAGGAACAGCCCTTCCTGGGTCTGGAAGGACAGGCCGGTGCCACCGCCTGGCGGGCGGAGCATGATCCAGTCCGGCTCGTCGCAGACGACGTCCCAGCCCAGCAGGCGGCGGTAGAATCTACCGAGCAAGCGCGTGTCCGGGGCACCGAGCACGGTCGCCAGCAGGCTGACAGCGGGTGACCCAGAGGCGGTTTCCTCTCGGTGTCCAGCGAACGCTGCTCCGCGGCCACATCGGTGATCTTAGCGCCATACGCGGCAGTGTTTGCTCAGCGCACGCGCCGAAGGTCGCGGGTCGCACCGGTCGAAGCGGATGCGGCAAGGCGTGCATAGGCTTGCAGAGCGACGGATACGGGCCGGTCGCGGTTGATGGGTTCCCATGGCCGGTCGCTGGCTTCCATGAGCTGTTGTCGCTTGGTCAACTCGTCGGCGCTGACGAGCAGCTCGATGTTGCGGGCGGGGATGTCGAGGGTGATCAGGTCGCCGTCTTCGATGAGACCGATCAGCCCGCCCGCGGCGGCTTCAGGGCTGACGTGGCCGACGGACAGCCCGCTGCTGCCGCCGGAGAATCGTCCGTCGGTGAGCATCGCGCAGCTCGTGGCGAGCCCTCGTCCGTTGAGGAAGGAACTGGGGTAGAGCATTTCTTGCATGCCCGGGCCGCCGGCCGGACCTTCGTAGCGGATGACTATGACGTCACCTGCGACCACCCGGTGATTCAGGATTCCCTCTACCGCAGCCTCCTCGCTTTCGTACACCCGCGCTGGTCCGGTGAACGTGAACATTGCGGGGTCGACGCCAGCGCTTTTCACAATGGCACCGTCAGGGGCGAGGTTGCCGGTGAGAACGGCCAGCCCACCGTCGGCGCTGTAGGCGCTGTCGACGGCGCGGATACAGCCATTCTTGCTGTCCACATCCAAGGATGCCCAGCTGTTGGTTGAGCTGAACGGCTCAATGGTGCGGACCCCGCCGGGTGCGGCTCGAAAACGCTGCAGAGCCGCGGGCGCGGTGCGGCGTTGGCGAATGTCCCACGCGGCGAGCGCCGCAGTAAGGGAAGGGCTGTGCACGCTGACGACATCCCGGTTCAGCAGTCCAGCCCGGTCCAGCTCGCCCATGAGTGCGGGCACGCCGCCGGCGCGGTGCAGATCCTCCATGTGGTACGCGCTGCTCGGGGCCATTTTGCACAGGCACGGGACGCGGCGGCTGATGGCGTCGATCTCGGCGAGGGTGAAAGCGATGTCGCCCTCGATCGCAGCCGCCAGCAGGTGCAGCACCGTATTGGTCGAGCCACCCATGGCGATGTCCACGGTGATCGCGTTGGCGAAGCTGTCAGCGTTGGCGATGCTGCGGGGCAACACGCTGGCATCGTCTTCGTCGTACCAGCGTCGGGCAAGTTCGACGACAACTTCTCCGGCTTGCTCAAAAAGATCTCGCCGGTCCGCTGAGGTCGCGAGCAGGCTTCCGTTGCCGGGTAAAGCGAGACCAAGGGCTTCGGTGAGGCAGTTCATCGAGTTCGCGGTGAACATGCCCGAGCAGGAACCACAAGTCGGACAAGCGGCCCGCTCGATCGTCTCGAGATCGGCGTCACTGATGCTGTCATCGGCGCTGCCCGCGATCGCGCTGACGAGGTCGAGCCCACTGCGGACCACACCGTCAGACACGACTGCGCGACCGGACTCCATCGGGCCACCGGAAACGAACACGGTCGGGATGTTCAGGCGCAGTGCGGCCAGGAGCATCCCCGGTGTGATCTTGTCGCAGTTGGAGATACACACCAACGCGTCGGCGCAGTGGGCGTTCACCATGTATTCCACGGAGTCCGCGATGAGTTCCCGGCTTGGCAGGCTGTACAACATCCCACCATGACCCATCGCGATGCCGTCGTCGATCGCGATGGTGCTGAACTCCCTGCCCACCCCGCCGGCCTGGGAAATGGATCCGGCGACGATGCGCCCGACGTCGCGCAGGTGCACGTGGCCCGGCACGAACTGGGTGAAGCTGTTGGCGACCGCGACGATGGGTTTGCCGAAATCACTGTCGGTCATACCGGTGGCACGCCACAAGGCGCGCGCCCCGGCCATATTCCGGCCGAAGGTGGTGGTACGAGATCTCAACGGCGGCATCGGTCTCCCTTCGCCGTCAGTGGCGGTGCGCTCCCGAGGCGCAGCACGATGATTGCCCCCAAGATCATGACAACACCGATGGAGATCAGGCCCCACTTGGCGTCCCCGAACAGATCGGTCATCCAACCGACCCAATACGGCCCAGCAAAGCCGGACAGGTTGCCGATGGAGTTGATCACCGCGATGCCCACAGCGGCCGCGGCACCGGACATGAACACACTGGGCAGCGTCCAGAATCCGGGAAATGACGCCATGATGCCGATGGCGCACACAGACAGCCCGGCGTAACCCAGCCAGGGCATAGACGTGCCGAAAGCGGTGAGCGCGAGGGCGAGGCCGCCGACGAACATGGGGACGGCCACAAGCTTGGCCTGCGGGCCACTGCGATCGACGAGATAACCCCAGAAGATGATCGCGATGGTGCCGACCGCGTAAGGGGCGGCAACGAGCAACGTCACAACAAAGTTGTCCTGAATGGACAGGCTCTTCTTGATGATGGTAGGGATCCAGAAGCCCAGGCCGTACAGACCGAAGACAATCGCGAAGTACACCATCGACAGCGCCAGCACCCGCGGACTGATGAGCGCTTGACGGCTCGTCATGGAGTAACGGCTATTCGTCTCCACTGCCTCGGCGTCCAGCGTGGTGGCCAGCGAGCTGCGCTGCTGCGGCGTGAGCCACTGCGCGTCTTTCGGCTGGTCGGTGAGCCAGCGCAGCACGGCGAAGCCGATCAGCACGGTGGGGACACCCTCGACGATGAAAAGCCATTGCCAGCCTGCCGGACCCCAGACCCCGTTGAGTTTGAGCAGGAGGCCCCCCACCGGTGCCCCCAGCGCAGTGGACAAGGGCACAGCGACCATGAACCATCCCACGACTCGGGCGCGCTGCGCGGCGGGAAACCACAGGGTGAGATAGAGGATCACCCCGGGGAAGAACCCAGCCTCCATGACACCGAGCAGGATCCGGGCAAGGTAGAAGCTGCTTTCGCCTTGGACCAGAGCTTGACCGGCTGCCACGATGCCCCAGCTGATCATGATCCGGGCGATCCAGCGCCGCGCCCCCACTTTATACATGATCAGGTTGCTCGGCACCTCGACGAGGAAATAGCCGATGAAGAACAACCCGGACCCCAGGCCGAACGCCGTCGCCGAGATCCCCAGCGCCTTGTTCATCGTCAACGCCGCCACCGACACATTGGTGCGGTCGAGGTAGGACAGGAAGTAACACACCGCCAACAGCGGCAGCAACCGCCTCGTCGTGGCCGTGTACGTGCATTTGCCCACGTGCATCACCTTGACCGCTCGGGGCTCCGCACTACAAGATGCGCCTAATCCTAGTAGTGGCAGTACTAGGTTTGGCGGGAACCTCACGAGGAGGCCGATTGGGTGCGCCGGCGCAGCGACGCGCTGAACTTGCCGGCTTTCTCAAAGCTCATCGCCAGCAGGTCGATCGCAGCGAGCTGGCGCTGCCCGCTGGGATACGGCAGCGGACCGCTGGTCTGCGTCGCGAGGAAGTGGCGTTCCTCTCCGGGGTGAGCGTCACGTGGTACACCTGGCTCGAGCAAGCCCGCGATATCCGACCATCTCGGCAGGTGCTGGAAGCAGTCGCCCGCACCCTGCGCCTGACCGTCCGGGAACATGCCTACGTCTTAGAGCTCGCGGGATATTCTGCAACTCACCTCGACGATCCGCCGATCGTTCGCGCGGCACCGCAGCACGTACAGCACCTCCTTGACGCCCTCACCGCATATCCGGCCTACGCCATCGCGCCTGACTGGGGAATCTCCGGGTGGAACCACGCCTACGAAGCGCTGTATCCGAACGTCGCGACGGTGCCAGCGCAACAACGGAACCTGCTGTGGCTCGTCTTCACCGACCCCTACGTTCGGGAGCTGCTACCAAACTGGGAAACCGACAGCCGGCACTTCCTCGCCCAGTTTCGAGCCGAGGCCGGTGCCCGGCTGGGAGATCCCACGTTCTCCTCTCTGGTCAGCCGCCTGCTCGACGCCAGCGAAACGTTCCGCGGGTGGTGGGAAAGCCACGCCATCGAGCCGTTCACCTCACGCGAGAGGTGGTTCCATCACCCCCTCGTCGGTGATCTTCTGCTCGAACACCACAGACTGGCCCCCTCGGACCAGCCCGACCTACACGTCATCATCTACACCCCGGTGAATCCCGAAACCACCAGCCGACTTCGGCACCTGCTCACGTGCGACTGAATGTGCTGGCCGCCGCGATTCAGCTGTGCAGGGGCAGCCGGACGGTGAAGACGGTGCGTCCGGGAACGCTGGTGACGTCCACCGAGCCGCCGTGCGCAGCGACGACGGCGTCCACGATGGACAGCCCGAGCCCGGTGCTGCCGGCGGCGCGGGAGCGGGAGGAATCGCCGCGGGCGAAGCGCTCGAACACGTGCGGCAGCAGGTCCGGCGGCACGCCCGGACCGTCATCCACAACTGCCAAGCTGACCTGCCCGTCGACCGGAGCCAAGGTGACCGAGACTGTGGTGCCCGGCGGGGTGTGGGTACGGGTGTTGGCCAGCAGGTTGGCCACCACCTGCGCCAAGCCGGCCGTGTCCCCGGTGACCGTCACCTCCTCGTCCGGGGCGGTGAGCTGCCAGCGGTGGTCAGGGCTCACGGCGTGCGCGTCGCTCATCGCGTCGATGACCAGCCGGGACAGGTCGACCGGGTCGCGGCCCAGCGACCGGCCGGCGTCGAGGCGGGCGAGCAGCATCAGGTCCTCAACCAGGGTGGTCATCCGCTCGGTCTGCGACTCCACTCGCGCGAGCATGCGCGCGATATCTGGGGGGACGGGCTCAGAGCTGCGCCTGGTGAGCTCGGCGTAGCCACGGATGGCCGCGAGTGGGGTGCGCAGCTCGTGGCTGGCGTCCGCGACGAAGCGCCGAAGCCGGGTCTCGCTGGCTTGACGGGCCTCCAGCGCCGCACCGACGTGGCCGAGCAACCGGTTGAGCGCGAGCCCGACCTGGCCGACCTCGGTCCGCGGGTCGGTGTCGGCCTCGGGGACCCGCTCGGCCAGCGCTACCTCACCGCGGTCCAGCGGCAGCTCGGCCACCCGGCCGGCAGTCCCCGCCACTCTCGTCAGCGGACGCAGCGTCAGACGCACGATCGCCGCGCCGGCTACCCCGGTGAGCACCAACGCGGACCCGATGACGATCACCTCGACGGTGACCAGCCGAGTGACCGGCTCATCCACTGCTGCCAGCGGTAGCCCGGTGACGAGCACGTCGCCGTCCGCGGATCGCACCGCGACCACCCGATAGTCGTCGTCGCCGAGGCGCAGACTGCGCGGCGCCCCGTCGACCGGCAGCGCGACCAGCGCGGCCGCTTCGGGGCCGGTGAGTGTCTCCGGTGAGCCACTGCCGTCAACAACCCCGCCCTGCGCCACCCGGCCATCGACGATCCGCGCGCCGAGCGTGTCTACCGACTGCCCAGGGGCACCGAGAAACTCACCGCGCCGGTCAGCTGGCCGGGAGCCGAGTGATTGCCCAGCCAAGGCGCCGGCGAAGCGGTCCCGCGAGCCGTAGAGCTGGGCATCGAGCCGGTGCAGGAGAAAGGCGTGCAGCGCGACTGCGGTGACCACTCCGACCACGACGCCAGCCAGCGCGAGCAGCGCCAGCAGCGCGGCCACCAGGCGAGCCCGCAACGAGTGCATCGCGCTCAGTCCGCCGCGGGCTTGAGCACGTAGCCGGCACCCCGCATGGTGTGGATCATCGGCGACCGGCCGGCGTCGATCTTCTTGCGCAGGTAGGAGATGTAGAGCTCGACGACGTTGGAATTGCCGCCGAAGTCGTAGTTCCACACCTGGTCGAGGATCTGAGCCTTGGACAGCACCCGGCGGGGATTGCGCATGAGGTAGCGCAGCAGCTCGAACTCAGTCGCGGTGAGCTCGACGACGTCGCCGTCGCGGCGGACCTCACGGCTGTCCTCATCGAGGGCCAGGTCGCCGACCACCAGTCCCGGCGTGCGGGCCACGCTCATCCCCGAACGGCGCAGCAACGCCCGCAGCCGAGCCATCACCTCCTCCAGGCTGAACGGCTTGGTCACGTAGTCGTCGCCACCCACGGTGAGCCCGGCGATCCGGTCCTCCACGGCGTCCTTGGCGGTGAGGAACAACGCCGCCAACTCGGGAGCACCCGCACGTAACCGGCGCAGCACCTCCAGCCCGTCAATATCGGGCAACATCACGTCGAGGACCACCAGGTCCGGCCCGAACTCGCGCGCCGTGCGCACTGCCGAGAGCCCGTCGCCGGCGCTGCGCACGTCCCAACCCTCGTAGCGCAGCGCCATCGTCAGCAGCTCAGCCAGCGACACCTCGTCCTCGACGACGAGCACCCGCACCGGGCCGCCGTCAGCGCGGCGCAACTTGGACTCCACCAGGGTCATGCTGCCAGGATCGTCCGGCTGGCTGTGCACCCCCTAGGCGCTGGCTGTGTGCTGGCTGTGCAACCTTTCGCGCAATGTCAACTACAACCGCTGGTCGAGCCACAGCCCTCACAGACATAGCAGGATCCGGCAGGTCGCATCTTTGTTCCGCAGGTCATACACAGTGGCGCGTCAGCGGCCTTCCCCAGCTGCAGTTCCAGCAGCTCGGTTGAACTGCCCACGTATACCGGGGCCGGACGCCCCGGTGCCGCCGGCGCGGGATTGCTGGAGTCCACTGAGGTCAGTAGGGACTCGACGTCGGCCCCGCTGCCCGCGTCGCTTCCGTAGTCCGCAGCCACCTGCGCAGTGCGCTCTTCGGCGGTCAGGATACCCAGTTGGTCCCGCTTGTCCCTAGGCAGCTGATCCAGTGCGACTCGACGGAACAGATAGTCCACCACGCTCGACGCCATCCGGACGTCCGGGTCATCGGTCATCCCGGCCGGTTCGAAACGCATGTTCACGAATTTCGAGACGTAGGTTTCCAGCGGTACTCCGTATTGCAACGCTATCGAGATCGCGATCGAGAAAGCATCCATCACACCGGCTAGCGTGGAACCCTGCTTGGACATCTTCACAAAGATTTCACCAAGTCCGCCGTCCGGATACGACCCTGCGGTCATATAACCCTCAGCGCCACCAACGGTGAAGGAAACCGTCTCGCTGGGCCGCTTCTTGGGCAGCCGTTTGCGCACCGGCCGCGCCTCGACGATCACTTTTTCCGCACCGGTGGTCGCAGTCTTGCCGGTCGACAGCGGCTGACCCACCTTGCAGTTGTCCCGATAGATCGCCAGCGCCTTGATTCCCATTTTCCAGGATTGCAAGTAGATCTCTTCGACGTCGGCGATAGTAGCCGTCTCGGGCATATTGACAGTCTTGCTGATCGCTCCCGAGATGAACGGTTGGGTCGCCGCCATCATCCGGACGTGCCCCATCGGTAGGATGGCCCGCTCCCCCATTGCGCAATCAAAGACCTCGTAATGCTCCTGGCGCAGCCCAGGGGCGTCGATCACGTGGCCATGCTCAGCGATGTACTCGGTAATCGCCTCGCTCTGCTCCTGCTGGTAACCCAACGCGGCGAGCGCCTTGGGCACAGTCTGGTTGACGATCTGCATCGAACCGCCGCCGACCAGTTTTTTGAACTTCACCAGAGAAAAATCCGGCTCGATACCAGTTGTATCGCAGTCCATCATGAATCCTATTGTTCCAGTCGGAGCCAATACACTAGCCTGAGCATTACGCCAGCCATTGTGCTCGCCGAGTCGAATGCCATCCCGCCACGTTTTGGTGGCGACCTTGTGCACAGCACGGTCATTGTGATCGTAGGTGCGGACCAGGTCGTTAGCCGCCGCGTGCTTGCGCATGATCCGCTGGTGCGCTTCGGTGTTGCGTGCATAACCGTCGTACGGTCCGACAGCCTCGGCGAGTTCCGCGGAGCGCTTGTACGCAGCAGCGGTCATCAGCGACGTGATAGCCGCGGCCAGCGCGCGTCCACCGACCGAGTCGTAGGCGTGCCCGGTGGCCATCAACAATGCTCCGAGATTGGCGTATCCGATGCCGAGCTGCCGGAACGCCCTGGTGGTGTCTCCAATGGACGCAGTCGGAAAATCCGCAAAGCAGATCGAGATGTCCATCGCGGTGATGACCAGCTCGACCGTCTTCACGAACAGATCGGCGTCGAACGTGAGATCCTCGCGGAGGAACTTCATCAGATTGATCGACGCGAGGTTGCAACTGGAGTTGTCCAGGTGCAGGTACTCGCTGCACGGATTAGACGCGGTGATGCGTCCGGACTCCGGGCAGGTGTGCCACACATTGATTGTGTCATCGTACTGCAGGCCAGGGTCGGCGCATTCCCACGCAGCCGTAGTGATATGGCGGAAGAGTTTTTTGGCCAGCACCGTCTCGATGACCTCGCCGCTCGTTCGGGCGCGCAGCCCGAACGAGCCGTCAGCCTCAACTGCGCGCATGAACTCGTCGGAAACCCGGACCGAGTTATTGGCGTTCTGGTACTGGACCGACGTAATGTCCTTGCCACCCAGGTCCATATCGAATCCGGCATCACGGAGCACCCGGATCTTGCGCTCTTCCGATGCCTTGGTCTGCACGAACTCGGCGATATCTGGATGATCGACGTCGAGTACCACCATTTTCGCGGCGCGCCGAGTCGCTCCGCCCGACTTGATGGTACCCGCCGAGGCGTCTGCCCCACGCATGAAGCTCACCGGGCCGGAGGCCGTACCCCCGGAGGACAGCAGTTCCTTCGACGAGCGGATGCGGGAAAGGTTCAGGCCGGCACCAGAACCGCCCTTGAAAATCAGCCCCTCTTCCCGATACCAGTTGAGAATCGATTCCATCTCGTCGTCGACCGAAAGGATGAAACACGCGGAGACTTGTTGAGGCGATGCGGTCCCGACGTTGAACCAGACCGGGGAGTTGAAGCTGAACACCTGGTGCAGCAGCATCCAGGTCAGCTCCTGGGAGAAGATCCCCTGGTCGGTGTCGGTGGCGAAGTATCCGTGCTGGACACCGGCTGCGGTGTAGGTCCTCACCACCCGGTCGATCAACTGGCGCAAGCTCGACTCGCGCTGCTCGCTACCCACCGCGCCGCGGAAGTACTTGCTGGTCACAATATTGACGGCGTTTACCGACCACGAGTCGGGGAACTCCACGCCGCGCTGTTCGAAGTTGACCGTTCCGTCCCGCCAGTTGGTCATCACGACGTCCCGGCGCTGCCATGTCACCTCGTCATAGGGGTGGCGCGCCTCGGTGGTGTAGACCCGCTCCATCCGCAGCGCACGCTTGGGCCGCGCACCAGGCGAAGCTCCAGCGGTTGCCGCCGCGTTGCCAGCCGGAGTCCCGACGGTCTCGGTCATCCCTCATCCCTCTCAGTCGCGGTGTGCATACTCCCGGCTTCGGGTCTCTCCCCGTCGGGATCGGTCGGATCCTTCGTCGTGCGGTCGTGGCGTGGGAGGTCACGCAGGCTTCGGATCTCCTTCTCGAAGTCCTCGATCGACGAGAACGACCGGTAGACGCTTGCGAAACGTAGGTAGGCCACCTCGTCGAGGTCGCGCAGCGGACCGAGGATGGCCAGCCCTACCTCCTGGCTGGGCACCTCGGCGCTGCCCAAGGACCGGATCACCTCCTCAACCCGGTGCGCCAACTGCTGCAACGCATCCTCATCCACCGGCCGCCCCTGGCATGCTCGGCGTACTCCGCGGACGATCTTGTCGCGGCTGAACGGCTCGGTGACACCCGAGCGTTTCACCACGGCCAGCACCAGCTCCTCCACCGTCGTGAACCGCCGACCGCACGCCGGGCACGACCGGCGCCGGCGGATCGCCTGGCCATCCTCTACCTCGCGCGAGTCGATGACGCGCGAGTCGCCGTGTCGGCAGAACGGACAGTGCATACCACTCCCCGCTCCCAGCGCCACGCCGATGCGTATCCGTACCAGACCCAAGTGGTACGCGAACAACATCGCTGTAACTACTATATGTTGTGGTGGCTGCGAAGTCGAGCCGCCACGGCGGACTCTATGTCCCGGCAGGCAGGCCCTGCCCGCGGACGTGCCTTACCGGGTCGGGAACCGGACGACGACGACGAAAACATCGATCTGCCGGACCCGGTCAGCGCCCGTCCGGCACCTGCAACCGCTGCCCGGGCTCTATGGCGGAGCCCACGATCCCGTTCAGTTCCCGGATCCGGTGCACCACGGCACGCTGGTCAGACTGTGGCGCCACCCGCCGCGCCACGTCCCAGAGGGTCTCGCCCCCGCCCACGAGCACCACCGCCGTCTGTGCCGGAATCCCGGGGCTCGCGCCCTGGCCGATCCAGCCGAGGCCACCGACCACCGCCGCCGTCACGGTGGCGGCGGCGACCACGCTCGCCAGCCGGCCCGACCGCAACGCGGGTAAGCGCGCCGCCGCCATCTCGCCCTGCGGCGGAACCACCAACCGCCGATGCGCCACGCATCCCACCCGGCGGCTCCGTACCGCAGGAGCGAGCGGTGGCACGGGCACTGGAGGCGCAGGAAGCGCCGGTGTGAGTGCTGCCGGCCGCCGGACCGGCCTAGCGCCGCCAGGCGCGACCTTCACACTCCGTGCCGCGGGCGGGCTACTCAACCGTGCTGGTGCCGTCATCGAGACTCCTCATCGCGATACTATCGAACGCGAGTTCGATCGAACTGCTGTGCGGTGTCTATCACGGCACCCCGACAGAGTCGGCGATCGTGCGGCGTGTTGTTCGAACAGATGTTTGATCTTTGACTGGACGGCGGCTAGCGTCAGCATCGCGACGGACCGGATGGGTCCGACGGGGCCGGCCGCGGAGCGTAGTGGGCCCGACGGCGGTTACCTAACTTCGGAGCCCGAGGAGCAGCGTTGGGACGACAGCGGAGCGACGAGCCGGCAGCAACCGGTTCCGGAGCGCAGACCCAGGACCAGAACCCGCCGAGCTCGGCCGGGCAGGTGCATGTCTTCCCCGACCTCGACGACGACGCCGGCAGTGACAGCCTCACACCGCGCCAGCGACGGGTCCTCGAGGTGATCCGGGAATGGGTGCAGCGGTTCGGCTACCCGCCGAGTGTGCGGGAGATCGGCGAGGCAGTCGGACTGACGTCGACATCGTCGGTCGCACACCAGCTGCGGGCCCTGGAACGCAAGGGTTACCTGCGCCGAGATCCCAACCGGCCGCGCGCGGTCGGTGTCCGACCCGCCGACAGTGCGCCACCGGCAGCGCAGACCCCGAGCGAGGAGCCCGATCACCCCAAACCTGTTTTCGTTCCCGTGGTCGGCCGGATCGCCGCAGGCGGACCGGTGCTCGCCGAGCAGGCTGTCGAAGACGTCTTCCCGCTGCCCAAGGAACTCGTCGGTGAGGGATCGCTGTTCCTGCTTCGCGTCGTGGGTGACTCGATGGTCGACGCGGCGATCACCGACGGGGACTGGGTGGTCGTCCGTCAGCAGCCCAGCGCCGAGAACGGAGACATCGTCGCTGCCATGATCGACGGTGAAGCGACCGTGAAGACGTTCAAGCGCCGTGACGGGCACGTCTGGTTGCTCCCACACAACGCCGCCTACCAACCGATCCCAGGCGACGATGCAACCGTTCTCGGCCGGGTGGTGACGGTACTGCGACGGCTGTGAGCCTGCCGGTGTCAGGACTGGACCCGATACGCGGCCAGCGCGCGGGCGAGGTCTGGCCGCACCCGTGCACGCAGCCGGGTGCCGCTTTCGGTGTGGTCGGTATCCAGCATCTCGCCTTCGGCGTGCACCCGGGCGACCAAGGCTCCTTGGGCCCACGGCAACAATGCGTCGACTTCACAGTGAGGTTGCGGCAACCCGTCGGCGATCCGCTGAACCAATCCGACGATCCCGGCCCCGGTGTGCGCGGAGACGAACGACGCGTTCGGCAGAGCGTGTCGTAGCCGAGACAGCACGAGCTGGTCTGCGTCGTCGATCTTGTTCACCACCAGCAGCTCGGTCGGCATCGGCGCATCGCGTCCTTCGGTTATCTCAGCGAGGACCTCGTGCACCGCCTCTACCTGCAGTTCAGGCATCGGATCGGAGCCATCGACCACATGCAGCAGCAGGTCGGCGTCGGCCGTCTCCTCCAACGTGGAGCGAAACGCCTCCACCAACTGATGCGGTAGATGGCGGACAAAACCGACAGTGTCAGTGAGCGTGTACTCCTGCCCTTGCGGCGTGGTGGCCCGGCGAGTGGTGGGATCCAGGGTCGCGAACAACGCGTCCTGCACCAGCACCTCAGCGCCGGTGATCACATTGAGCAGGCTGGATTTGCCCGCGTTGGTGTAACCGACGATGGCAACGTTGGGCACCTCGTTGGCGCGCCGGCGGCCCCGCTTGGTGTCGCGAATCGTCCGCATTGCGGCAATCTCGCGGCGCAGCTTGGCCAGCCGACGGTGGATGCGCCGCCGATCTGTCTCCAGCTTCGTCTCCCCCGGCCCGCGAGTACCCACCCCACCGCTGGCCCCGCCACCCGCACCGCCGGCTTGCCGAGACAGCGACTCGCCCCAACCACGAAGCCGCGGCAGGAAATAACTCAGCTGGGCCAGCTCGACCTGCGCCTTGCCTTCCCGGGAGCGGGCGTGCTGGGCGAAGATATCCAGGATCAGCGCGGTCCGGTCGACGACCTTGACCTTGAGCTTGGCCTCCAGTTGCCGCAGCTGTCCGGGGGTTAGTTCGCCGTCGCAGATCACGGTGTCCGCCGCGGTGCGAAGGACGATCTCGCGCAGCTCGACGACCTTGCCGGAGCCGATGTAGGTCGCCGGATCGGGGCGCTCGCGGCGCTGGACCATGGCGTCGAGCACCTGCGACCCGGCCGTCTCGGCAAGCCGGGCCAATTCGGCCATCGACGCGCTGGCCTGGGCCGCGGAGTCGTCGGTCCATACCCCGACGAGCACCACGCGCTCCAAGCGAAGCTGCCGGTACTCGACTTCGGTGACATCAGCGAGCTCGGTGGACAGCCCGGGCACGCGACGTAGCGCGGAGCGCTCTTCGAGATCCAGCGCTCCTCGAGAGGTAGCGCCGGGACCGCGGGACGGAGGTATCGGTGAGGTTGTCATACGCCTCTCATCGTGACACGTCTGGGCGAATCATGCTCACGAATTAGCCAGAGCACCCGATTGACCAGGGCACCCGATTGACCAGGGCACCCGGCTGATCAGTGCACCGTCCACCAGTCGAGAGCCAACCGGCCCCGCGCGACGAGAACCGCGGGCCCGGTCAGCGTGCTGCCGTCCCCGGTGATCTCGACGTGCAGCCGGCCCCCGGGTACCTGCACATCCGCCTCGCCGGTGGCCTGGTCTTGCGAATCCAGCGCTGCGGCGAGCGCAGCCACCGTTCCGGTGCCACAGGAGCGGGTCTCGCCCACTCCCCGCTCGTGGACCCGCATCCGCAGCTGCCCTGCGGACAGTACGTTGATGAACTCGACGTTGACGCCGTGCGGGAAAGTTGCGGGATCGTGCCCCGGCGGCACAGTGAGGTCCAACTGTTCCACCGCCACCTCGGTCACACAGGCCAGATGGGGGTTGCCGACATCCACCACGAGCCCGGTGAACGCCGCACCCCCGACGGTCACCGTGGACGTGCCGTTGCGCTGCACCTGACCCATCTCGACCGTCACCGAGCTGTTCTCATGACACCGCACCGTGCGTGAGCCGGACCTGCTGCCGATCCGAAACTCGCGATCGGAGACGAACCCGGCGTCAACCAGGTAGCGGGCGAAGAGTCGGGCCCCGTTGCCGCATAGCTCAGCGACGGAACCGTCGGCGTTGCGGTAGTCCATGAACCAGTCGTCCGGTGAGGTGCCCGGCGGTGCATCACTGACCAGCGCGCCTGGCACCACCCGCAGCACCCCGTCGGCGCCCACCCCGCGATGCCGATCGCACAGTGCGCGCACCCGGGACGGTGTCAGGTCCAGGGTGCCGCTGGGATCAGGCAACAGGACGAAGTCGTTCTCCGTCCCGTGCCCCTTGAGGAACTCGATGCCCTGTTCCATCGCCGGTGAGCCTATCCGTCCGCGGCCGAGCACAGCGCGGCGTCGAGCAAGTCGGGGTCCCGGCAGTCCAGCCATCTGATCCGGCCGTCGCGCCGAAACCAGCTGCGCTGCCGGCGAACGAAGCGCCGGGTCGCCTGGGCCGTCGGTCCCGCCGCGCAGGCCGGATCGGCGCCCGCCTCCAGCGCGGCGATGACCTGCTGGTAGCCCAGTGCCCGCGACGCCGTCCGGCCGTCCCGTAGGCCACGAGAGAGCAGTCCGCGGACTTCCTCGACCAGTCCGTCGGTGAACATCCGATCCACCCGCGCGTCGACCCACGTGTCGAGAACCGCGGGGTCGGTATCCAATCCGATGATGGCGGCTCGGTAACGCGCCGGGCCGGGCGGTGGCAGCGTCGCAGAGAACGGACGGCCGGTGAGCCCGATGACCTCCAGCGCCCGCACCACCCGGCGCCCGTTGCTCGGCAGGATCCGGCCGGCCGCCTCCGGATCGATTCGATGCAGCCGGCGATGCAGTACGAGCGCCCCCTGCTGCGCCAGTTCGACCTCAAGCTGAGCCCGCAGCTGGGGATCGGTGCCCGGGAATTCCAGATCGTCAAGCACAGCCCGCACATACAGTCCAGAGCCACCGGCGAGCACCGGCACCCCACCCGCGGCGAGTAACTCCTCGATGATGCGGCGCGCTTCGCGCTGATAAGCCGCCACCGATGCGGCCTCGGTGACGTCGAGGACGTCGAGCAGATGGTGGCGCACCCCACCGCGCTCAGCAGGCGGCAGCTTTGCGGTACCGATGTCCATACCCCGGTACAGTTGCATCGCGTCGGCGTTGACCACCTCGCCACCCAGGCTGCGGGCCAGCTTGATCGCCAGGTCGGACTTGCCGGTACCGGTCGGGCCGACCACCGCGAAAGCGCGGAGACTCATCCGGTCCGTGCCGGGAGTGGTGGATGCGGCGCCACCGCCACGCGTACGATCACCGCTGCAGGTTAGTGCCACTTCGCCCCTGCTCCCCTGTCCGCGCGCCTGAACTGCTTCAATGCCGACCTGGCCGAGCACTTCGGGCCGAGCACTTCGGGAAGGCCAGCCGAGGTGCACGCACCCGCGCAGTCGGGGGCCCGCAGAACGCGGCGGCGGGCACGAGGTCGAGGAAGGCCGGCATGACCGAGGACAACCAGGCAGAGCAACAACTGGAGACCAGCGCTCGATCCGGTCCCCGACCCTTCGTGTCGCGCGCCTGCCGCGATCCGCAGCGCTGGGGCCGAATCGCTGACGACGGGACGGTGCACACCCAGACCGCTGATGGCGAGCGAGCAGTCGGTTCGTGGCAGGCCGGCACGACCGAGGAGGGGCTGGCTCACTTCGCACGGCGCTTCGACGACCTGCTCACCGAAGCCGAACTGCTCGAGTCCCGGTTGACGTCGGGAGTGGCTGACCCCAAACAGGCGCTGTCCCGGGTCCGGACCTTGCGCGATGAGCTCGTCGAACCGACCGCCTTGGGCGACCTCGTCGGGCTCACCGCCCTCCTGGACCACCTACAGCGGCACGCCGAGGACTCGCTCGCCGGCGCCAAGTCAGCCCGAGAGCAGGCCCGGGTGCAAGCAACCGCCCAGAAAGAGGCGCTGGCACAGGAGGCAGAGCAGATCGGTGCCGAATCCACCCAGTGGAAGTCCGGCGGCGACCGGCTGCGCACCATCCTGGATGAGTGGAAGACGATCAAGGGTGTGGACCGGAAGAACGACGAGGCGTTGTGGCGCCGCTTCTCCAAGGCCCGGGACGCCTTCGCCAGGCGACGCGGCGCGCATTTCGCCGAACTCGACCGGCAGCGCGTCGGGGCGCGGAGTCGTAAAGAGGAACTGGTCGCCGAAGCCGAAACGCTGGCCGACTCCACCGACTGGGGGACGACCGCGAGTCGCTTCCGGACCCTGATGGCGGAGTGGAAGGCGGCCGGGCGCGCCCCCAAGGAAGCCGACGACGCCTTGTGGCAGCGGTTCCGTGCGGCCCAGGAGCGGTTCTTCAGCAACCGCTCCGCCACCTTCTCCGGTCGCGACTCGGAGTTGGAGCGCAACGTGACACGCAAGCAGGAGCTAGTCGCTGCCGCGGAACGGATTGATCCCGCCGGCGACATTGAAGCAGCCCGAGCGCAGCTGCGCGGCATCCAGGAAAGTTGGGAGAGCATCGGCAAGGTTCCTCGCGAGCGGGTCCGCGAGCTCGAAAGCCGGTTGCGCGCTGTTGAGGACCGGATCCGCACGGCGGCCAACGCGCAGTGGCGGCAAATCGACCCCGAGTCCGAGGCTCGGGTGGCCCAGTTCCGGGAACGAGTGGAGCAGTACGAGGCACAGGCAGCCAAGGCCCGCGCCGCGGGGGACGACCGCCGTGCTAGCACCGCGCAGGCCCAGGCTGATCAGTGGCGGGAGTGGCTGGCCGCCGCCGAGCAGGCGGTCACCAGCCGGTAAGGGGACCAGCTACTGGCGCGACAAGGCGAGCCGCAACCATTGCACGGCCAGCACCGCCACGGCCAACACCGCCAACACCAGCCCGATACCCGGCCCGTGGCCGTGCACCGTCTGCCGTGACCAGATCGCCCAGACCCCGTCGAGCACGCAATAGGTGCAGCCCAGCGCGCTGGCCCAGACCAGGCCCCAGCGCCGGGTGACCAGCGCCAGCACGGACAGACCTACGCCCACGCCCAGCGCTAGGCTGCCGAACATCCGCGGCAACAGTCCGACCCGGTCAACCGGGTTCGCGTCACCACTGAGGACGTCCCAGCCGCTCGCGTCGCCCACCCACGGCAACGCGACGGCCAGCAGCAGCAGCATGATCGCCCCGGCTATCACCGCTGCGCGGGCGCCCGGGTCGACCCGGTGCAACGCCGAGCGTTCCACTGCGTCGATCTCAGCCCGCAGCGCGGCCATACCATTCGGATCGTCGGTCATATCGCCGCCTCACCGCCGACGAAGTGCGTCGGCGGTCATATCGTCGCCCCTAGTGAACGAGGGTAGCCCGAGCAGCACCCCCGGCGTGGTCGGGCGTCGACCCGCCGCCCACGCATCGCCCGCAGCGGTCCGGCGGTGCGCCCGTAAGGCAAGGTCGGACACCAGGTGGTGGGGCGCCGCATAGGTGATCTCCGCGAGTACCACATCGCCCGGCCGGATCTCGCTGTCACCCGGTTCGAAGTGCACCAACCGGCCGTCCCTGGCCCGCCCACTCATCCTCCGGGTGGCCGCGTCCTTGCGACCCTCGCCCTCGGAGACCAGCACCTCCACGATGCTGGCGACCAGCTTCCGATTGAGTTCCCAGGAAATGCTCTCCTGCAGCGCGACGAGCCGCTCATAGCGCTCCTGCACGACCGCCTTGGGCACCTGGCCGGCCATGTCCGCGGCCGGAGTGCCGGGACGGCGCGAGTACTGGAAAGTGAACGCCTGGGCGAAGCGCGCCTCGCCCACCACATCCAGAGTGGCCCGGAAGTCGGCCTCGGTCTCACCGGGAAAGCCGACGATGATGTCGGTGGACAGCGCCGCGTCGGGCATCGCGGCCCGGACCTCCTTGACGATCTTGAGGTAGCGCTGCGCCCGGTAGGAGCGGCGCATCGCCGCCAGGACCGCATCCGAGCCGGACTGCAACGGCATGTGCAGCTGGTGGCAGACGTTCGGCGTGGACGCCATCGCCTCGATGACGTCTGAGGTGAAGTCCCGCGGATGCGGCGAGGTGAAGCGCACCCGCTCCAGACCGCTGATCGTCCCGCAGGCGCGCAGCAGGTCGCCGAATGCGCGCCGATCCCCGAAGTCGACCCCGTAGGCGTTGACGTTCTGTCCCAGCAGGGTCACCTCGACTACGCCCTCGGCCACCAATGCCTCGATCTCCGCGAGCACGTCCCCGGGGCGCCGATCGACCTCCTTGCCGCGCAGCGCGGGCACGATGCAGAAGGTGCAGGTGTTGTTGCAACCAACTGAGATCGACACCCACGCGGAGTGCGCCGAGTCGCGCTTCGCCGGCAACGCGGAGGGGAAGACCTCCAGTGACTCGGCGATCTCGATCTGGGCTTCACCGTTGTGCCGGGCCCGCTCCAGCAGCACCGGCAGCGAGCCGATGTTGTGGGTGCCGAACACCACGTCGACCCAGGGCGCCCGCCGGGTGATCTCGCCGCGGTCTTTCTGCGCCAGGCAGCCGCCGACGGCGATCTGCATTCCCGGATGATCGCGCTTGATCGGCCGTAGCTGACCGAGGTTGCCGTAGAGCCGGTTATCGGCATTCTCCCGCACCGCGCAGGTGTTGAGGACGATCACATCGGGGGTAGAGTCCTGCTCCGCAGGCACATACCCGGCCGACTCGAGCAGCCCGGCCAACCGTTCGGAGTCGTGCACATTCATCTGGCAGCCGTAGGTGCGCACGCGGTAGCTGCGTGGACGCTGCTCGGTACTCGCCGTCATCCGCGGATCACCCTTCCTCACCCATCCAGGGTAGGGCCGGGTCGAAACCGCTATCGAGCCACCCTCGTCGCATCGTCACCCACATGGTAGGGATGCCCTCGACGCCCCGCCCCACCTGGAGGATCGGATGAGCGTGCCCGCGACAGCCGATCCGCCGATGATCCGGATGGTGGGTGTGCACAAGCATTTCGGGTCGCTGCACGTGCTTCGCGACATCAACCTGGAGGTTGCCCGCGGCGAGGTGGTGGTGGTTCTAGGACCGTCCGGCTCCGGTAAGTCGACGCTGTGCCGCACGATCAACCGGCTGGAGCCGATCGACGAGGGCAGCATCGAGATTGACGGAATGCCGCTGCCCGAAGAAGGCCGGGCGCTGGCCCGACTACGGGCCGATGTCGGCATGGTCTTCCAACAGTTCAACCTCTTCGCTCACAAGACGATCGCGCAGAACGTCGAGCTCGCTCCGGTGCGAGTGCGTCGGGTGGGGTCGGCCGAAGCGCACGAGGCTGCGATGCAGCTGCTCACCCGGGTCGGGATCAGCGATCAGGCCGACAAGTACCCCGCACAGCTCTCCGGTGGTCAGCAGCAGCGCGCCGCGATCGCCCGCGCGCTGGCCATGCGCCCCAAGGTGATGCTCTTCGACGAGCCGACGTCGGCACTGGATCCGGAGATGGTGCAGGAGGTCCTCGACGTAATGACGTCGCTGGCCCGCGAGGGCATGACCATGCTGGTGGTCACCCACGAGATGGGTTTCGCCCGCCGCGCCGCGCACCGGGTGGTGTTCATGTCCGACGGCGAGATCGTCGAGGACTCGGTGCCCGAGCAGTTTTTCACCGCGCCACGCTCGGCCCGCGCCAGAGACTTCCTCGGCAAGATCTTGACGCACTGACAACAGAACCAACGGACGGAGTGGCAGATGAAGCTGCGCACAATGGTGGTCGGCCTGCTGTTAGGTAGCCTCGTGCTGGTCGCCTGCGGTCGGGAAAGCTCGCCGGCGGCGAGCGGTACCAAGGTCCCGGTGCAGAGCGTCGCACCGAACGTCACCGTTGCCGGCTCACCCACCTTTGCGCGGATGACCCAGCGCGGCACCGTCATCATCGGGGTCAAGAACGACCAGCCCGGTCTGGGTTACCTCAACCCTAAGACCAATAAATACGAGGGCTTCGACATCGAGATCGCCCGGCTCATCGCGGCCAAGCTGGGGTTCGATCCGCAAACCAAGATTGAATACAAGGCGATCCCGTCCGCGGCCCGCGAGCAGGCGATCAGTAACGGACAGATCGACTACTACGTCGGCACATACACGATCAATGATGCTCGTAAGAAGCAGATCTCCTTCGCCGGCCCGTATTTCATCGCCGGCCAATCGCTGCTCGTCAAAGCGGATGACAAGTCGATCACTGGTCCAGAAACGCTCAAGGGCAAGCGGGTCTGCTCGGCCACCGGATCGACCCCCATCCGCCGGGTCCGCGAACAAGGCCTCACCGACCAGATCGTCGAGTTCCAGAACTACTCGCAGTGCGTGGATCAGCTACTCGCCGGTCAGGTGGATGCCGTGACCACCGACGACGCCATCCTCAAGGGCTACGCGGCGCAGGATCCCGAGCACCTCAAGGTGGTCGGTAAGCCGTTCTCCCAGGAGCCCTACGGTGTGGGTCTGCCGCTTACGGACAACGCCCTGCGAGCCAAGGTCAACGATGTCCTGGAAGCCGCCGCCAAGGACGGCACCTGGACGCAGATCTACAACGGGACGCTCGGCGCCTCCGGCTCGAGCGCGACACCGCCCGCGGTCGACCGTTACTGATCGCGGGAGTCCTGCGTGATCCAGCTGCTCCTGGACAACCGCGACCTGTTCCTCAAAGGATTTCTCAACACGATCCTGCTGTTCGTTCTGGCTGGCATCGGCTCCCTCGTTCTGGGGGTGCTGCTCGCCGCGATGCGGGTCAGCCCGGTGCCGGCATTGCGGCTCCTCGGAAGCGGATACGTCACGATTTTTCGGAACACTCCACTTACGCTGGTTTTCTTCTTCTTCGCCTTCGCCTATCCCCGCCTGGAACTGGTAGACGTCTCCTTTTTCACCAGGGCCGTGCTCGCCCTTGCCATGTATACCGCGGCGTTCGTGTGTGAAGTGGTGCGATCCGGTATCAATACCGTGGATGTGGGCCAGTTCGAGGCCTCGCGCGCATTGGGCTTCACATTCACGCAGACCCTCACCACAGTCGTCGTCCCGCAGGCTATCAGGTCCGTGGTGCCGCCGCTGACCAGTGTGCTGAACTCGCTGCTGAAGAACACCACGATCGCGGCCGGTTTCTCCGTTGCCGAAGCCGGCCAGATCACCCCGGCGCTGTCCGAGCGTGGCGCTCCTCTGCTCATCGGCATGTTCTGGATCGCGATCGGATTCGGAATCCTCGTCGTCCCGCTGACCGCCACGCAGCGCGCCCTGGAGAAGCGGTGGAGCGTGGCCCGATGACCTCGGCGCTCTACGACCTTCCCGGTCCGCGGGCCCGGGCCCGGAACAAGGCATTGGGTGTGCTGGCCACCTTCGGCATCGTCGCGCTGGCCGGCTTCATCGGCTACCGTTTTTGGGCGACCGGTCAGTTCGAGAGTACGAAATGGCAGTGGCTGCTCTACAAGGATCTTCAGGTGCAGCTGCTCGCAGCGCTGGGCGCCACCCTGGCTGCCTTCGTCGTTGCGGCAGTGCTAGCACTTGTGGTCGGGTTGCTGTCTGCCGTCGGCCGGCTGTCTGAGCATTGGTGGCTGCGCACGCCGGCGCTCGCCATCGTCGAGTTCTTCCGGGCGATCCCGCTGGTCGTCATGATCTTCTTCTTGTTCTACGCAGCACCGCAGGCCGGGCTCAAACTGGGTGTCTTCTGGACGCTCGTAGTGAGCCTGACGCTGTACAACGGTTCGGTGCTCGCCGAGGTATTCCGGGCCGGGATGCTGTCGGTACCGCGTGGCCAGCGCGAGGCCGCATACGCATTAGGCCTGCGCAAAAATCAGGTGATGCGAGCGGTGCTGCTCCCCCAAGCGGTGCGTGCCATGCTTCCGACGATCGTGAGCCAGCTCGTCGTTCTCCTGAAGGACACCGCGTTGGGTTTCCTCATCACCTACCCTGAGCTGCTTTACGAGGCTCGGTATCTCGGTGGGCTCGCCGAATTCGGGCGCCCGATCATTCCCACTGCACTCGTGATCGGCGCGGTCTACATCACGTTGTGCACGGCGCTGTCATTGTTGGCGGGTTATCTCGAACGGCGCAGCCGACGCACCGGCCGGGCCCTGCCGACCCCGAATGCGCGTCTCATCACCGCGGAGCTCGCCGCGTAGGCGGCGCCGACCACCGGGATCAGCCCGCGTACAACGTGCGCACCAGGTCCTCGATGGACGGCTCGGTCACGGTCAGGTCGCGCACCGCCACCCGCCGCGCCACGTCGGCGATCAGCGTGGCGGCCGTGGTCTGCGACGGCGAGAACGCCAGCCGCTGGCGCAGCCCGCCCGCCTCCACCGTCACGGCGAGCACGCCGGGCAGTCCGTCCAACGCCGCCGACGGCTCCACCAGCTCCACCACCAGTTGGCGCGCCCCGCCGAAGCGCCGCCGCAGCGTGTCGAGGTCGCCGTCGACGAGTACCCGCCCCTGGTCGATCACCACCAGCCGGCGGCACAACCGCTCGACATCGGGCAGATCGTGCGTGGTGAGCAGCAGCGTCACACCGCGCTCGGCGTTGACCCCGGCGAGGAAGCCGCGAAGCCGTTCCTTGCTGGCCAGGTCAAGCCCGATGGTCGGCTCGTCGAGCACCACCAACTCGGGATCGTGCAGCAGCGCGGCGGTGACCTCACCCCGCATCCGCTGACCGAGCGACAGCTGCCGGACGGGTGTTCGCAGGAAATCCGCCATGTCCAGCAGCTCGACGTGGCGCTCCAACCGGTCCGCGAACACCGCCGCCGGCACCCGGTGTACGGCGCGCAGCAGCTCGAAGCTCTCCACCAGCGGCAGGTCCCACCACAGCTGGCTGCGCTGGCCGAACACCACGCCGATCCGGCGCGCCAGCTCGCGGCGCCGGCGCACCGGCTCCAGCCCGCACACCCGGACGTGGCCCGCGGTCGGCACCAGGATCCCGGTCAGCATCTTGATCGTTGTCGACTTGCCGGCGCCGTTGGGTCCCAGGAACCCGACGGCTTCGCCGGGAGCGATCGACAACGTGACGTTGTCGACGGCCACCACCGGATCGGACCGCCGGCGGCGGAACTCGCGGCGCAGGCCCTGGGTCTCGACCGCCGGCGCGCCGGCTCGACCCGCAGGCGTGGGCCTCACGAGCCGGTCCCCACATAGCGCCGCAGGCCCGTCCGCCATACCAGGGTCGCGGCGGCCACCGTCGCCATCGCCACCAGCGGCGCACACCAGCGCAACACGGCAGGCAGACCTAGCGGATCGGGCTTGCCCAGCAGCCCGAGCACCGGGTAGTAGGCCACGAACGCGCCGGGCACGACGAATGCCAGCAGCCGGCGCACCCAGTCGGAGAAGATGGTGATCGGGTAGCTGGTGAACACGTTGGACCCGTAAGTCACGCTGCTGGCAAGCTCCCGGCCGTCCACCACCCAGAAGCAGACCGACGCGGCCGCCACCCAGATCGCACCTAAGATCACCGCGGCCGACAGCGGCGAGACGATCACCAGCGCCACCCGGGCGGGCGTCCAGGTGATCTCCACCGCGAGCAGCGCGTAGCCCAATGTCACCGCGCCGGCGACCACCCTGCCGAGTCGCCGCAGCGCGAGATCAGCGGCGCAGAGCTGGCCGAGCACGCTCAGCGGGCGCAGCAGCATCGCGTCGAGCTCGCCGCTGCGGATCAGATCCGGGAGCCGGTCCAGTTGTCCGACAGCCAGGTCGGCCAGTCCGAAGCCCACCGAGGCCAGCCCGTAGATCAGCAGGACCTCGTCGCGGGAGAACCCGCCCATCGCGGCAACCCGGCCGAACAGCACCAGGATCGCCAGGAGGTCGACAGCCTGCGCGAGGGCCTGGCCGACGAGTTGCAGGCCGAACGACGCCGGGTAGGCGAGCTGGCTGCGCACCGCGCCGCCCAGCAGGCGGCGGTAGGCCTCCAGTCCCGGCCGCTCAGCCACCCTGCACCACCAGCCGGCGCACTGCCCGGGCCAGCACCAACCGGCCCGCGCCGAGCAGCAGCACCACCCATAGCAGCTGGCCGGCCAGCAGCCAGCCCGCGTCACCGCGCCCGAGCAGCAGGTCGGTCGGGGTCTGCACCATCGCGGGGAACGGTGTCGCCGACAGTACCGACGCCGCCCAGCGGGGGAAGTACGGCACGGGGATGAGCAGGCCCGCCAGCGTCGGCGCGACGACAGCGTAGATGCTGAGAACGCCGCGCGAGTCGAGCAGCCAGAACGCGGTGAGGTTGAGCAGGAAACGCAGGCCGAAGCTGACCACCACGGCGAGCACCACACCGGCGGCGAACGCCAGGCATCGTACGGGTGAGGTCGGCAACGCCAGCTTGAAGGCCAACCCGCCGATCACCACCGGCACGGCAAAGCGGGTCAGCATCGCGAACCCGGCGCGTCCCAGGTCCTCGGCGAGCAGCGCCGCCTGCAGATCGACAGGCCGCAGAAGGTCTGCGCTGATCTGACCGGTGCGCACCCTAGCGGCCAGCTCGCCGTCTCCGAAGATCACCACAACGGCGAGCAAGCCCTGCCCCACCCAGACGAAGGTGACCGCTGATACCGGGTCGTAGCCGGCCACCCGGGCCGAGCCGGCGAAGACGGTGAGCACGATCGCGGTGCGCAGGAAACCGAAGACCGTGTTGGTGACGAGCCCTGCGACCACGGCCTGGCGGTAGGTGGCGTAGCGCAGGAACCCGGCGCGCATCAGCCGCACCGCGCAGCTCAGCACTCGATCAAGAGTACGGCTGAGGTCAACTGCCCTTGCGGAGACGCCTAGAGTCGTCGCCGTGCGCAGTCAACCGGTGACCCGACGGCCGGTCTCCTGGTTTCGGTCGATCTTGTATGTCATGCGACGGCGCGGATGGCTGCGACCGCGCCGGATCGGTTACCTGCTGGTCCTGCTCGTGATCGTCGTGATCGCTGCGTTGTGGGTGCTGGGTCGGGCGGTCAACGGGGCCACCGAACTGTTCCACGATCACCCTGTCCCGGTGGCTGGCAGCCCGTTCGACACGGTAGTCCCAGCCCGCCCGGCGAGCAGCGGATCGCCGACCATCGACCGGATCGTCCGGCGGGGCAAGCTCATCGTCGCTATCTCCGAAGCGCCTCGTCTGGCGCAGCGCTCGCCAGGTTCGGGCGAGTACACCGGGTTCGACATCGCGATGCTTGATCTGATCACCCGCGACTTGGGGGTGGATCCCGCCCGCACCAGCTTCAAGCCGCTGGCCGGGGGTAGCCGGGAAGCTGCACTGGGCCGGGGGGAAGCGGATCTCGCGCTCGGCGGTTACCAGATCACCGCAGCGCACAGCGCCAAGGTGGGCATCGCGGGTCCCTACCTGGTGCTGGGAAGCACCGAATACGGCATCGGCCTGCCGCCGGGCGACCCGGTGCTCCGCGAACGGGTGACCGCAGTGCTGCGGCGCGCGATCGACGACGGCACCTGGGCCCGGCGCTACGCCGAGTACCTCGGCACCCCAGTGCCCATCCCCCCTGTTCTTCGCTGACTACCCTCGGTTACGCCGGAAGAGCCTCATCAGCGGGTCGAAGCGAAGATCAACCACCCGCTCCTTCATCGGGATCAGGGCATTGTCCGTGATCTTGATGTGTTCCGGGCAGACTTCGGTGCAGCACTTGGTGATGTTGCACAATCCCAGGCCGTGCTCGTCCTGCGCGGCCCGTTTGCGGTCCACGCCCTCCTCGTCGGCGGCATCCAGCGGGTGCATATCCAGCTCAGCGATGCGCATGAGGAAACGCGGCCCGGAATAGTTCTCCTTGTTCTCCTCGTGATCACGGATCACGTGACAGGTGTTCTGGCACAGGAAACATTCGATGCACTTGCGGAACTCCTGCGAGCGCTCCACATCCACTTGCTGCATCCGGTACTCGCCCGGCTCCACACCTTTCGGGGGCATGAACGAACGCACCTCGCGCGCCTTGCGATAATTGTACGAAACATCCGTGACGAGGTCGCGGATGATCGGGAATGTTCGCATCGGGGTGACGGTCACCGGCAGTTGCGGCGGCAACGTGGACATCCGTGTCATGCACAACAGGCGCGGCCGGCCGTTGATCTCGGCGCTACATGATCCGCATTTGCCCGCTTTGCAGTTCCACCGCACCGCGAGGTCGGGAGCCTGGGTGGCCTGCAGGCGGTGGATCACGTCGAGCACCACCTCTCCCTCGTTGACCTCCACATCGAAGTCGACCAGTTCCCCGCCGTCGGTGTCACCCCGCCACACCCGGAAGCGCCGCTGATTGCCCATGTCAGTCCATCCCTCCGGGGAGCTCGTCGGCGGTGAAGTACTTCTTCAGCTCGTCGAGCTCGAACAGCCCACTCAGGTCCGCTCGCATCGGCACCTGTTCCTGACCTTCGACGCGAACGCTGCCGTTGGTGTGCTGCGTGCACACGAGCAGGACGTGCCGCCAGTCAGGGTCCATCGTCGGGTAGTCGTCTCGGGTGTGGCCGCCCCGGCTCTCGGTGCGCTCCAGCGCGGCCCGTGCGACGCACTCGCTGACCGCGAGCATATTGCGCAGATCCAGCGCAAGGTGCCAACCGGGATTGAACTGCCGGTGGCCCTCCACCACAACGTGTTGGGCACGCTGACGTAGCTCGCCGAGCTTGGTGAGCGCGAGCTGTATTTCGTCTGCTTTGCGGATGATGCCGACCAGGTCGTTCATAACCTGCTGAAGCTCCTGATGAAGCAGGTAGGGGTTCTCGGCCTCCGGGCTGCGCTCCGCACGGAAGGGGCTGACCACCCGCTGCGCGGCAGCGTCGAGGTCGGCCTCGCGGACCGACGGCCGCCGGGCGCCGAGGGAATCCACGTAGGTCGCCGCCCCGAGGCCGGCCCGGCGACCGAACACGAGCAGGTCGGACAACGAGTTGCCGCCCAGCCGGTTGGAACCGTGCATCCCACCCGCGACCTCACCCGCGGCGAACAGACCACGCACCGAGGCTGCCGCGGTGTCCGGGTCGACCTGCACACCACCCATAACGTAATGGCAGGTGGGGCCGACCTCCATGGGCGTGGCGGTGATGTCGACGTCGGCCAGTTCCTTGAACTGGTGATACATCGAGGGCAGTCGCTTGGTGATGACATCAGCCGGCAGCCGGGTGGAGACGTCGAGCAGAACCCCGCCATGCGGTGACCCACGGCCGGCCTTGACCTCGGAGTTGATCGCGCGCGCGACCTCGTCACGAGGCAGTAGTTCCGGCGGCCTGCGGTTGTGCTCCGGATCGTCGTACCAGCGGTCTGCCTCCTGCTCCGAGGTCGCGTACTGATCCTTGAAGACCTCGGGAATGTAGTCGAACATGAAGCGCTTGTTCTCGGAGTTGCGCAGCACTCCACCGTCACCGCGGACCGACTCGGTGACCAGGATTCCTTTCACGCTGGGCGGCCAGACCATCCCGGTGGGATGAAACTGGACGAACTCCATGTTGATCAGCGCAGCGCCGCAACGCAGCGCCAGCGCGTGTCCATCCCCGGTGTACTCCCAGGAGTTGCTGGTGACCTTGAAAGCCTTTCCGATGCCGCCTGTGGCCAGCACCACGGCTGGTGCGTCGAAGCGGACGAAGCGGCCGGTCTCGCGCCAGTAACCGAATGCTCCGGACACCGCGTCGCCGTCGGTGAGCAGTTCCGTGATCGTGCATTCGGCGAAGACCTTGAGGTTGGCCTCGTAGTCACCGTGTTGGACGAAATCATCCTGCTGGAGCGAAACAATCTTCTGCTGCAGGGTGCGGATCAACTCGAGACCTGTGCGGTCGCCAACATGCGCCAGCCGCGGGTACTCATGCCCACCGAAGTTGCGTTGGCTGATCTTTCCGTCCTTGGTGCGATCGAACAGTGCACCATAAGTCTCCAGTTCCCATACCCGTTGCGGCGCTTCCTTCGCATGCAACTCGGCCATCCGCCAGTTGTTGAGGAACTTTCCGCCCCGCATGGTGTCGCGAAAATGGACCTGCCAGTTGTCCCGCGGGTTCGCATTGCCCATCGATGCCGCGATGCCTCCCTCGGCCATCACGGTGTGGGCCTTGCCGAACAAGGACTTGCAGACAACGGCGGTGCGCTTGCCCAGCTCGCGCGCCTCGATCGCGGCACGCAGTCCGGCGCCGCCCGCGCCGATCACCACGACGTCGTAGTCGTGCCGCTCGATCTCGGTCATAGATACCGGTCCCTCGTTCAGTTAGCAGGCAACAGTCAGTTGAACAATCGCAGGTCGGTTATCCAGCCCGCGGAGACAGCCATGATGTAGAAATCCGTGAGCATCACGGTGATCAGCGACGCCCAGGCGAACTGCATGTGGCGTCCGTTGAGCTTGGACAGCTTCGTCCAGAGCCAGTACCGCATGGGGTGTTGGGAGAAGTGCTTGAGCCGGCCTCCGAAGATGTGCCGACACGCGTGACACGACAGCGAGTACAGCCACAGCATGGTGACGTTGACCAGGAGGATCAGCGAGCCCAGACCCACTCCGAAACCGCCGGAGGCGGGGTGAAACGCCAGCACCGCATCATAGGTATTGATCAGCAGCAACAGGCTGGCGAGATAGAAGAAGTACCGATGCAGGTTCTGTAGAACCAGCGGGAAGCGGGTTTCCCCGGTGTACTTCTTCGCCGGCTCGGTCACAGCACACCCCGGCGGCGACTGAAGAAACGCACGGTAGCCGGCCTTGCGATAGTAGTAACAACTAGCTCGGAAGCCGGCGAGAATCGGGAAGATCAGGATCGGCAGCGGCAGTGCCAGGGGAAACGCGGGCAGGAAAGTTCCTAAATGCGACGAGCCCGGCGCGCACGAATCGCTTAGGCACGGCGAGTACAACGGAGTGAGATAGCGATATTCGCCAACCCAGTAGTCAGCCCGCATGAACAACCGGACCGTCGTGTAGATGATGAAGGTACCCAGCACGATGGCAGTCACCAAGGGTGACACCCACCATCGGTCGGTGCGCAAA
The DNA here is from genome assembly GCA_030854185.1 of Actinomycetota bacterium. Classification (GTDB taxonomy): domain Bacteria; phylum Actinomycetota; class Actinomycetes; order Mycobacteriales; family Pseudonocardiaceae. The sequence continues at coordinate 29,158 of JALYTS010000011.1, forward strand.
GTCCGGGCGGAGATCGCTACCCGACCGGGCGGTGCCTGACCAGGGTGGGTAACCCCCGATGGCGGGGGCGATGAGGTGGTAGTCATGACGTCGATTCAGGGTCGGGGGCACAGGCCAGCGTGATCAGTTCAGCCTGCGGCGGCAACCGCCGTCCAGCAGATCGCCCCTGGCCAGCGGCCCACGCGGCGATAACTCACAGTAAGCCGAGTTCATGGCACACGTCCAAGACATGGTGGCCCTGGTCTCGATAGCGATAGGCTATGGCCGTGCAGCTCCAGCAACTGGTGTACTTCCTGGCCGTCGCTCGGACCCGCCACTTCACCCGGGCCGCCGAGCTCACCCACGTGGCACAGCCGTCGCTGAGCAAACAAATCCACTGCTTGGAGCGCGAGTTGGGCAGTGAGCTGTTCCATCGGGCCCGGGGCAACGTGACTCTCACGCCAGCCGGAGAGGTACTCGTCCCCTTCGCCAAGCGGATCCTGGCTGATGTCGAGACTGCCCGGTTGCAGGTACACGAGCTCGCCGAGCTTCGCCAGGGACGGCTTCGCCTGGGTGCCACCCCAAGCCTGTGCACTGGGCCGCTGGCCCACGCACTCGCCAGCTTCCGCCTCCGCTACCCCGGCATCCAACTCGTCATCGACGAAAGCGGGTCCCGAGACCTGGTGCGGCAGCTCGCCGAGGGAGCCATCGACCTGGCGATGATCACCTCGCCGGTGCATCGGGGGGATCCGACCCTGGATACCGTCCCGATCCTGCGCGAGCAGCTCACCGTCGCCGTGCCGCGCACCATGGACCTCGGCTTCGACTCGTTTCGGATCGCGGACCTCCGGGACCGCCCGCTGGTGATGTTTCGGGAGGGCTACGACCTCAGATCGATGACCCTGACGGTCTGTCAGCGAGCTGGTTTTCAGCCACGGTTCGCCATCGAGGGGGGCGAGATGGACGCGGTGCTCAGCTTCGTCGAGGCTGGACTCGGGATCGCCGTAGTCCCCAGCATGGTTCTCCCGAGCCGCCCCAAGCTTCGTGGCGTCCCGTTCGTCCCTCCCACGCCGATCCGAACGATCGCGCTCGCGCACCGCACCGACGTCCGCCCAACCCGAGCCGCTGAGGAGTTCCGCCGCACCCTGTTGCAACTGCTCGGCGGCGCGCACGCCCAGGGTGAACTTCCTCCCGGGGTTGAGTTCATCGCCCCCGGCGAGCCGTTCAACAGTCAGTCCGGACAGGACTCGAGTTCGGGCGGCAGGCCGTCCCGGCCGAGTTCGTCACGCACCACCCGCCAGGCCAGCCCCTCTGAGTAGCCCTTGCGGGCAAGCATCGCACCCAGCTTGCGAGCTAGTGCAGCCACGTCGCGCACGGTGCTGGTCCGGAGCTTGCGGTGGACCAGTTCGCGGGCCCGTTGCTCCTCGTCCTCGGGTCGCACCGCCGCCACCGCGCGGTCCGTGATCTCGTTCTGCACTCCTCTGCGTCGGAGCTCGGCGCGCAGCGCTCGCCTGCCCAGGCCCCGGTGTCGGTGCGCTGAGCGCACCGCCGATTCGGCAAAAGCGACATCGTCGACCAGACCCACCTGGCTGAGACGGTCGAGCACCGGCTCGCCAACCTCCTCGGGAATCCCACGCCTGCGCAGTTCATCCGCCAGCTCGGCCCGGCTCCGTGGCCGCGCCGTAAGCAGCCGTAGGCAGATTCCCTGCGCCTCCGCCGCCGGACCAAACTCCCTGGAATCCGTGGAGTCCTCCGTCGCGGACTCGCCGGGCCTGGCACGGTGCCCGCCCATCACAACCCCTGGCGCCTCGGTACGGGTCGGCATCAGAAGTCCACCGGGGCCGGCACAGTCTGGTCGTCGTCCAGCTTGGCGCCGATGCCGAGTTTGTCCTTGATCCGCTTCTCGATCTCGGCAGCCATGTCGGGGTTGTCGGCAAGGAACTTGCGCGCGTTCTCCTTGCCCTGGCCCAACTGGTCGCCCTCATAGGTGTACCAGGCACCCGACTTGCGGACGATTCCCTGCTCCACACCCATATCGATCAGCGAGCCCTCTTTGCTGATCCCATGGCCGTACAGGATGTCGAACTCCGCTTGTTTGAATGGGGGAGCGCACTTGTTCTTCACTACTTTGACGCGGGTCCGGTTGCCTACCGCGTCCGAGCCGTCCTTGAGCGTCTCGATCCGGCGGATGTCCAACCGTATCGAGGCATAGAACTTCAGCGCCTTGCCGCCGGTGGTGGTCTCCGGGGAGCCGAAGAAGACCCCGATCTTCTCCCGGAGCTGGTTGATGAAGATCGCGGTAGTGCCCGAGTTGCTCAGCGCCCCAGTGATCTTTCGCAGCGCCTGACTCATCAGCCGGGCCTGCAGGCCGACGTGCGAGTCACCCATCTCACCCTCGATCTCCGCCCGCGGCACCAGGGCCGCCACCGAGTCGATGACCACGACGTCCAGCGCTCCGGAACGGATCAGCATGTCTGTGATCTCCAGCGCCTGTTCTCCGGTGTCGGGTTGGGAGACCAGCAGAGCGTCGGTGTCCACGCCGAGCGCTTTCGCGTAGTCGGGATCCAGCGCGTGCTCGGCGTCGATGAACGCGGCGATCCCCCCGGCCCGCTGGGCGTTGGCCACTGCGTGCAGCGCGACTGTTGTCTTTCCGGAGGACTCCGGGCCGTACACCTCGACCACCCGGCCGCGAGGCAGGCCACCGATGCCCAGCGCCACGTCCAAGGCGATGGAGCCGGTAGGGATCACCTCGATGGGTGCGCGGCCTTCTTCCCCGAGGCGCATCACCGAGCCCTTGCCGTGCTGCTTCTCGATCTGGGCCAAGGCGATCTCGAGCGCCTTCTCCCGGTCCAGTCCTGGTGCCATCTGACAGCCCACCTCGCTGATCGGTTCTTCTGGGTCGGCGCCGACGCTAGGCGGTAGGTCTGACACTTCGCGGCGACACACGCCGGATCTGTGGACAGGGCTCCGGCTGTGGACAACACAGTAGGCGAACAGATGTTCGACGCAGAGAGCGACACGCCGGTGTGCGATCCTGCGAGCGCCCACCGGCGCCGTGGAGTAGCCGACCGGTCAGCGTCGCTCTTCGGGGACGTCGAACGCGGCGCACACCACGGCCCATACCCGCTTGGTGTCGATCCCCGCCTCCAGCGCTGCGTTCACCGTTCGACCGCCGAGCGCAGCGAACACATGATCATGAGCTAGTGCGGCCGCCCTGGCCGGGCCGAATTCCTCGTCCATCCGCTGCCGGAGGTGGGTTATCCGCATCCTGCCAGGTTAGGTACCCGCCCCCGACTATCGTGATGGGGTGCTCACCCTGGCCTATCCGACGCTGGGAGATCCCACCCAGGGGGACCCGACCGGGCTGTCCTCCACCACCGGACAGCTGGTGATCCTGTTCGGCCTGCTCTCCGCTCTGGTGGTACTCATCCGCTGGTGGTGGCAGCAACGACGTCGCTGATCGGCGCGGCGCCTCGACGACTAGCCCGCGTACCCCACTCCTTTCACCCGCATGCCCTCTCCCCTTCGCGGCGTACCCGCCGTATGGCGTCATCTGTCGTCGGCGGCTGACCCGACCGGCTCAGGCATACCCTTCACAGCAGCGCGCGCAACCGAACGGGAGGGGGACACCACCGTGACCGGGATATTTCTATCCGGCGACCACGAGCAGGTAGTGTTCTGTCGCGACGAACCCTCAGGTCTCCGCGCGATCATCGCCATCCACTCCACCGCGCTGGGTCCGGCGCTCGGCGGGACGCGGTTTCACCCCTACGCCAGCGAGGACGACGCCCTTGCCGACGTGCTGCACCTCTCCCGCGCGATGTCCTACAAGAACGCGCTCGCCGGGCTGGACCATGGCGGGGGCAAGGCCGTCATCCTCGGTGACCCCAGTCGGGACAAGACCGAGGTGCTGCTGCGGGCCTATGGACGCTTCATACAGTCGTTGGGCGGGCGCTACATCACCGCGTGCGATGTCGGCACCTACGTCGAGGACATGGACGTCATCGCCAGGGAGTCCGAGTTCGTCACCGGGCGCTCGTTGTCCCACGGTGGCGCCGGCGACTCCTCGATCCTGACCGCGTTCGGCGTCTTCCTGGGCATGCGTGCGGCCGCCCAGCACGTCTGGGGGACGCCCACGTTGTCCGGACGTCGGGTCGGCGTTGCGGGGGTGGGCAAGGTCGGGAGACTTCTCGTTGACCACCTGCTCTCAGACGGTGCGTCGGTGATCGTGGCCGACGTGAGTCAACGCGCCCTCGAACAGGTCTGTGCCGCGCATCCGGACGTGATCGTGGCGCCGAACACCGAGGCGCTGGTGGGTGAGCCGATCGATGTGTACGCTCCGTGCGCGCTCGGCTCGGCGCTGAACGATGACACGGTCATCACGCTGCGCTCCAAAGTGGTGTGCGGTGGCGCAAACAATCAGCTGGAACACCCTGGTGTGGAGAAGCTCCTCGACGAGCGGGGCATCCTCTACGCACCCGACTATGTGGTGAACGCCGGTGGCGTCATTCAGGTCGCCGACGAGATCGGGGGCTTCGACTTCCAGCGCGCCAAAGCCCGGGCCGCCAAGATCTTCGACACCACTCGTGCGATCTTTGAGCTGGCCGAGCGCGATGGTGTGCCCCCCGCCGTCGCGGCCGACCACCTCGCCGAGCGACGGATCGCCGACGTGGGCCGGCTACGCTCGATCCTCGTGGACGGCCGCGCCGCCCCGCGGAGATAGCCGAGTCCGTCGTGGAAGGACGGCAGGAGGGCGCCCTCGACGACATACCCCTCCGGCAGAGTCGCCGATCTGTGACCGTCATCGATACCTCCGCTCGGGATGACGGACTGCGTTCTCCCGAACTCAACAGCAGAGCTGTTCCACGCCAGCACGACAGCTCTGCTGTTGAGTTCGGGAGAACCAGGGCTGGACAGCAACCAGTGCGCCCAACGGTCCGCCGGCAGCCCACGCCATCGCGGCAGCACGACTTCTGCATGAACCTCAATCTGTCATTCCGTCTCGACCCAAACACAGTCGGAATACTCCACCGCCTTTCCGCATCCTGAACAGGTGAGTGCCTTCGTTAAGAAAATACCCACCCATCCGTCCCTTACCGGCTTCTTGCAGCATCGGCTTATCACCATCCCCGTGCCCTTCCCGTTCTCCCCTCGCGTCTGCTAATCGCGGATACGTCACAAGGCGTTACCGCGAGACGGCGACAATAGGCAAATCGGATTTACCGCGCGCGAGTTCGGCTGAGGGCGCACAGGAGGAACTTCTAGTCTGTCGGTGGAGCGGTCCATGATGGTTGGTGTGGACGTGCTCGACCTGTTCTCCCCCGCCACCCGGGACTGGTTCGCCGGGGCGTTCGCCGCGCCCACCCCGGCCCAGGAAGGGGCTTGGCGGGCAGCAGCGGCGGGTGAGCACGCGCTGGTCGTCGCCCCCACCGGGTCGGGTAAGACCCTCGCCGCGTTCCTGTGGGCGCTGGACCGGCTGGCCGTCGCAGGGCCTCCGGACGAGCCGATGCGCCGTTGCCGGGTGCTCTACATCTCCCCGCTCAAGGCCCTGGCGGTGGACGTCGAGCGCAACCTGCGTTCGCCGCTAGCGGGAATCCGGCAGGCCGCACACAGGCTGGGCCTGCCGACGCCAGACATCCAGGTAGGAATGCGCACCGGCGACACCCCCGCCGAGCAGCGCCGTGCCTTCGCCCGCACCCCGACCGACGTGCTGGTCACCACACCCGAGTCGTTGTTCCTGCTGCTGACGTCGGCGGCCAGGGAATCACTGCGCGGAATCCACACCGTGATCGTCGACGAGGTGCACGCGGTGGCCGCCGCAAAGCGGGGCGCGCATCTTGCGCTGTCCTTGGAGCGGTTGGACGCCCTGCTGGACCAGCCTGCCCAGCGGATCGGCCTGTCCGCCACAGTGCGTCCGGTCGAGGAGGTCAGCGCCTTCCTCGCCGGGAGTCGACCGGTTCGCGTAGTTCAACCGGTATCGGCCAAGACGATCGAGGTCACCGTGCAGGTACCGGTGGCGGACATGTCCGCTCTGGGTGAACTGTCCGAGGGGGCCGACGGACCCACCGAGCACCGCGCTTCGATCTGGCCCGCCGTGGAGCGGCGGGTGCTGGAGCTGGTGCGCGCACACCGCTCGACGATCGTGTTCGCCAACTCCCGCCGGCTGGCCGAGCGGCTCACCTCCCGGCTCAATGAGCTGGCAGCCGAGGAACCTGCGACACCACGAGACCGCATGCCGGCCGAGCTGATGGGCCAGGCAGGGCTTGCCGGCGGCGCTCCGGTGGTGATCGCCAAGGCGCACCACGGCTCGATGGCACGCGAGCAGCGGACCTTGGTCGAGGAGGACCTGAAATCCGGCCGGTTGCCGTGCGTGGTCGCCACCTCGTCCCTCGAACTCGGCATCGACATGGGCGCGGTGGACCTCGTCGTGCAGATCGAGGCACCCCCGACGGTGGCGTCGGGGCTGCAGCGGATCGGCCGCGGTGGGCATCAGGTCGGGGCGGTGTCCCGGGGTGTGGTCTTCCCCAAGTTCCGCGGCGACCTCGTCTCGTGCGCAGTGATCGCGGAACGGATGGCCAGCGGGGCGATCGAAGCGCTGCGCTACCCCCGCAACCCGCTGGACGTGCTGGCCCAGCACGTGGTGGCCATGGTCGCGCTGGATTCGTGGACCGTCGATGATCTCGCCGCCCTGGTCCGCCGGGCCGCGCCGTACTCGGCGCTGCCCGACTCGGCGCTGCACGCGGTCCTGGACATGCTTGCCGGGCGCTACCCGTCGGAGGAGTTCGGCGAGCTGCGCCCCCGGATCATCTGGGACCGGGTCACCGACGAGCTGCGCGGCCGGCCGGGAGCGCAGCGGCTGGCGGTCACCTCCGGCGGCACCATCCCGGACCGGGGGATGTTCACCGTGATGACCCCCGGCAGCGCCGACGGCGCGGGCTCACGGGTCGGTGAGCTCGACGAGGAGATGGTCTACGAGTCCCGAGTGGGCGACACGTTCCTGCTCGGTTCCACCTCGTGGAAGATCGTCGACATCACCCATGACCGGGTGATCGCGCTGCCGGTACCCGGCGAACCGGCGCGGATGCCGTTCTGGAAGGGCGATGCCCCGGGCCGGCCGCTGGAGCTGGGACGAGCGTTGGGCGCGTTCGTCCGAGAGCTGTGCAGCGCCGGGGCGGATGCCGCACGCAGTCGCGTCGAGGCGGCCGGCCTGGATGCCTGGGCAGCCGACAACCTGCTGTCCTACCTGCGCGAACAGCGCGAGGCCGCTGGGTATGTGCCCGACGACCGCACTGTTGTGGTGGAGCGTTTCCGCGACGAACTGGGCGACTGGAGGATGGTGGTGCACTCCCCGTTCGGTGCGCAGGTCAACGGGCCCTGGGCGCTGGCGATCGGCGCCCGGCTGCGGGAACGGCGCGGTGTCGAGGCGCAGGTAGCCAGCGCGGACGACGGAATCGTGCTGCGGCTGCCGGACGCGCTGGACCCTGACGGGGCCGAGGTGCTGCCTACCGCCGAGGACGTGCTGCTCGACCCAGACGAGGTCGAGCAACTGGTGGTCGCCGAGGTGGGCGGCTCGGCGCTGTTCGCCTCCCGATTCCGGGAGTGCGCCGCGCGGTCGCTGCTGCTGCCCCGCCGCGACCCGAGGCGCCGCACTCCGCTGTGGCAGCAGCGGCAGCGCTCAGCCCAGTTGCTCGCCGTCGCGTCGAAGTACGAGCAGTTCCCGGTGGTGCTGGAGGCGATGCGGGAGTGCCTGCAGGACGTCTATGACCTACCCGGGCTGCGCGAGCTGATGTCGGAGGTGCGCGCCCGCCGGGTGCGAGTGGTGGAGGTGGCCACCCCATCGCCGTCACCGTTCGCCCGCAGCCTGCTGTTCGGCTACGTGGGGATGTTTCTCTACGAGCTCGACGCCCCGCTGGCCGAACGCAGGGCCGCGGCGCTCGCGCTGGACTCGACCCTGTTGGCGGAGTTGCTGGGCTCTGAGGCGATTCGCGAGCTACTGGACCCGGCGGTACTGCTTGAGCTGGAGGCGCAGCTGCAGCGCATCGACCCCGACCGCCACGCCCGAGATGTCGAGAGCACCGCCGATCTGTTGCGCGCGCTGGGCGATCTCACCGAGACCGAGGCCGCGCAGCGCGGCGTCGCCCCGCGGTGGCTCGCCGAGCTCAGCTCGGCCCGCCGGGCGATTACCGTGCGGATCGCCGGCGAGGGCCGCTGGATCGCGATCGAGGATGCCGGACGGGTGCGCGACGCGCTGGGGGCGGCCCTGCCGGTAGGAGTGCCGGAAGCGTTCACCGAGCCGGTCGCCGACCCGGTCGGGGACCTCCTGCTGCGCTACGCCAGAACGCGCGGGCCGTTTACCGCAGCCTCCGCAGCAGCCCGCTTCGGTCTCGGGGTCGCCGTGGTTTGCGCAGTGCTGGATCGGATGACCCGGGCGTCCACTCTCGTCCGCGGCGAGCTGCGCCCGGTGGAACTCGGCGGTGGCGGCACAGAGTACTGCCACACTGAGGTACTCCGGCGGTTGCGGCGTGCGTCGTTGGCCCGGTTGCGGGCCGAGGTGGAGCCGGTCGAGCAGGCCGCCCTGGGCCGGTTCCTGCCGGCCTGGCACGGCATCAGGTCCTGGGACGCCGAATCCCGGGACACCGGGCGAGACGGGTCAGGGCCGGCGCGCCGGCTGCGCAGCGCACCTACCTCGGAGGACGTGCTCGGAGTAGTGGATCAGCTGGCTGGAGCACCTGTGCCGGCCAGCGCGCTGGAATCGCTGCTACTGCCCGCCAGACTGCCTGGCTACTCCCCCGCCCTGCTCGACGAGCTCACGACTTCCGGCGAGGTGACCTGGATCGGTTGCGGGTCACTGCCCGGCGGTGACGGGTGGATCGCCCTAGCACCCACTGACCTGGCTGATCTGGTGCTACCGGATCTCGATGAGCAGATTGCGCTCACACCGATACACCGAGGCGTCCTGCGCGCTCTGGGTTGGGACCCCGATGGTGGTCCGGCTGGGGGTGGCGCGCTGTTCTTCCGGCAGCTCGCCGATCGGAGCGCTCAGAACCTGCTCGTCGACGCGCAACCCGCGCCCGGTGACGCCGAGGTCGTCGCAGCAGTATGGGATCTGGTGTGGGCAGGGTTGCTGACCAACGATTCGCTGGCGCCGTTGCGAGCCCTGGTGTCCGGCCGATCAGCCGCGCACCGGCCACGCCGTCCCGCACCGCGCGGTAGATACCTGCGGACGCGGGCGGGTCGCCCACCCATGCCCTCCCGCGCCGGACCGCCAACAGCCGCGGGACGCTGGTCGCTGTCACCGGTGCCGCAACCAACAGCGTCGCAGCCGCAGATACTCCGACCACCGAGCCACCAACCGCCGACAACCCCGCCCGACCCGACCCGGCGGGCACATGCCCGCGCCGAGACGTTCCTCGAGCGTCACGGTGTCCTTACCAGAGGGGCTCTGGACACCGAGCGCATCGGTGGTGGCTTTGCTGGCGTCTACAAGGTGCTTCGGGTGATGGAGGAGTCCGGCCGGTGCCGACGCGGATACGTCGTCGAGGGACTCGGGGCCGCACAGTTCGCCGTCCCCGGCGCCATCGACCGGCTGCGCGCCGTGGGCCAGCCCAGCGAAGGCAACGCAGCGACGGTGGTCCTTGCCGCCACCGATCCCGCCCAGCCCTACGGGGCTGCTCTGCCGTGGCCGTCCACTGTGGGTGACCAACGGCACCGACCTGGGCGCAAGGCCGGAGCGCTGGCCGTCCTAGTAGACGGTGCCGCCGTGCTCTACGTCGAACGCGGGGGCCGGTCACTCCTGTCGTTCACCGACGACACCGGCGCCCTGCGCGCCGCGGTGCACGCCCTGGCTGGCGCGGTCCATCAGGGCTGGTTGGGTTCGTTGTCCGTAGAGCGCGCCGACGGCGAGGCGGCACTGGGTTCCGCCCTGGCCGAACTCTTGCGGGACGCTGGGTTCCGCGCCACCCCGCGAGGACTGCGGCTACGCGCCTGACCGGACGGAACCTCTCACTGCGTTGCGGGGCGCAACAGCGTCCAGAGCTGTCCGACGGCCTCTTGGTCACCTGTGATCCGCACCGACTGGTCGGGCAGCCGACCCCAGGACCAGAGGTAGATCTCCATGGGGTCTCCGCTCACCATCGCGTCCGCCGACCGAGCGTCGGCCTCATCGACCCGTCGAGCGGTGGAGCAGCCTGGCCCGAAGATCGCCAACCAGCGGCGATCGGCGGCGGACAGCGCGACCGAACCCTGCTGGGACGCCGACATCCTCAGCTCTCCGAGGCGGTGACCGAACCACAGAAACAGCACCTCGTCGATGCCATCCAGGGCCAGCTCGGGGTCGACGGCATGTACCGGGCCGCCAGCGGCAGCCTCGACGTCGACCCGATGCACGGTGGTCTCGTGCGCCATCCGACGCCGCCAGAAGCCGTGCGTGCGATCGGCGGGCCACCACGTATCGCACGGTTCGGCGGGGTCATGGCGACCTAGCTCCGTCAGTAAGTCGGTGAGGCCGGTTCGCACGAAACCGATCAGATCGTTGTCCGACGGTGATCGCTGCCATTGCTCAGGGCGTCGCCCGTCTCGCGCCCACAGCGTGATCACCCGGTGCACGCTTCCCACATGCCGCAGGGTCTCCGCCAAGGTGAGATCAGGACAGCCTGGTACCTCGGCATGTGCCGCTGACGGCAGCGCTGAGGCGGCCATGTTCAGGATCAATTCGCCCTCGATCCCGATGACGTCCAGCATCCGGCCGTAGTCGATCAACGGCCGTGGCGCGGTCATCGGAAGGTCCTGGCCGCGGCCTGCCGCGCGAGGGCGAGGAACTCGCCGGCCTGCCGGACCAGGTCGTCGGCATCGCGAGCCGTCACCAGCCGATGTACCCCGGCCTCGGCGGCTGCCCGGGTAGCCGAACTGGTGGCGAAGAACGCCGACCATTCCGCGAGTTCCGGCGCGACCGTGGCCAGCAGCGCCCATGCGCTGTTCGACTGAGCGCGGTTACGTGGTCGGGCCCGCGCCGCCAACACGGCGGCCGCCGCACGCAGCGCCGCGAGGTGCGCCTGGGCGTAACGATCCACTGGATGTGCGGCGTACTCGGCGTCGAGCAGTCCCTGCTGAGCTTGCTCGAACAGGATACGTACGCTGGGCAGCCGATGACTGCGTCTTTCGTGCTTCGGCCCGTTGCGCTTCGGGCGGTCGTAACGTGGCACGGTGGTTGTGGTGAGGGGAGCAGCGGCGGGCACTTCGGCCTCCTGGTCAGGAGTAGGGATGGGCGGATCCGGGTTGACGGCAACGGGTCGACTCCGCCGTGGGGGAAGCCGGCGGATCCCGGCGGCGGTGCGCTTCCCCCGCCCCACCGCCGGGGCTTGGTTCGAACATATGTTCGATACCGTCCAAGGGTAACCCTTTGGGATGCCGTCCCGTCAAGTGCCAATCTCCGCGAGCGAGGCAGCCCGACACCTGGCGTGGAGTCATGGAATTCGTGCACTCTGTGGACGCCAACCGCTTCGCTGCGACGTCGGCCGATACTGGAGGTCAGCGGTGACCGCAATGCCCATCCGCGAACCAGCGCAGCTGGCTGAGCTGACGGCCCCGCAATTGCGCCTGCGACTCGATGAGGCGCTGCGGATCTATGTCACGGCCATGCACTACCCACCCGGCACGGCGCAGCATCGAAGTCCGATGTGGCTGGAACACATGCTGCGGGCCGGCTGGCTATGCGTGGCCGCTTTCGATGCGGACACCTTGGTGGGCATCGGCTACGGCTACCGGGGCGCTCCTGGGCAGTGGTGGCATGACGAGGTCCACCGCGGGCTCACGCTGATCGACCCGCGCAGTGCACAGTGCGAGCTCGCCGACTACTTCGAGCTCACCGAGCTGCATGTCCATCCGGACGCCCAAGGCAGGGGCATCGGTAAAGCCTTGCTCACCGAGCTCCTGTCCAGAGTGGACGCGCCGCGTGCACTGCTGTCGACCCCCGAGGGGCCCACCAGGGCATGGCGGCTCTACCGCCGGCTCGGATTCACCGACCTGCTGCGGCATTACCACTTCACCGGGGACTCCCGGGACTTCGCCGTTCTGGGCCGCTACCTGCCGCTCTAGCGTGACGGAGGTTGGCAGCTGTTGCGGACGGGCCTGACCCGGGTTGGCGGTACTTGAAGGGCCACCGATGTCAGTGCGTGGCGGCGGCGGGCGCCATGTCCAGGCGGGCGAGTACGGCCCGGGTGGAGGCGGAGCGGTTGAGTGTATAGAAGTGCAGACCCGGTACGCCTTCAGCGAGTAATCGTTCGCACAACTCGCTGGCGACCTCCACACCTACCTGCCGCACCGCGGCGGGATCATCACCCACTGCGGCCAGCCGGTCGCGCACGGCTACCGGGATGGTGCAGCCGGATAGGTCAGCCATCTTCTGCACGCCGCGCAACGTGGTGATCGGCATGATCCCGGCCAGGATCGGGACGGTCGCCGTATCCGCACCCGCAGCGGCTACCTCGTCCCGCAGTCGCAGGTAGTCCTCCGGGCGGAAGAACATCTGGGTGATCGCGAACTGGGCACCGGCGCGCAGCTTGGCCACCAGGTACCGGACGTCGGACTCGGCGTCGGGCGACCGCGGGTGGCACTCGGGGAAGGCGGCCACCCCGACGCAGAAGTCACCGAGCGAGCGAGCGAGGCGGACCAGATCTTCGGCGTAGTGCACACCTTGCGGGTGCGCCACCCATTCCCCGAGCGGGTCACCCGGCGGATCCCCACGCAGCGCCAGCACGTTACGAATCCCGGCCTCGGCGTAGCGGGCGATCACCTGCTGCAGTTCGGCCACCGAGTGGTTCACCGCGGTGAGGTGGGCCATCGCGACCAGAGCGGTCTGCTGAGCAATACGCCCAGTGATCCGCACCGTACGGTCCCGACTGGAACCACCCGCACCATAGGTCACCGAGACGAACGCGGGATCCAGCGGCTCGAAGTCTCGCACCGCCTGCCACAGCTGGCCCTCCCCAGTGTCATCGCGGGGCGGGAAGAACTCTACGGAGAACACCGGGCGGTCGCCGCCGAGCCGGTCGATGACGGCCGTCATGCCCCCACCCTAACCAGGCCGTGACGGGCGCCAGGGCCCGCCGGGCATACGGGAGCTCGGGCTGAACCGAACCGGGATCCCGCGGCGACCGAACCCGGGCACGTACCGGTACGAATAGGCCCTATCGTCGGCATGCGCAGCGAGTGCGCGCCTGGCCACGCGGTGTCGTCACCACGATCGCAGGAGGTTCGATGGCGCAGCGGAACGCCACCCGCGGAGCCCGGACTCAGCCGCTGGCCGGCGTGGCGGAAGATCAGCAGGTGCATCCGCTCGATCACGACCTCCGCGCCGAGGTGCGCCGCGAACTCGCCGGCTTCCTCCAGACCAAACGCGACGAGGCGGCGCAGATCGATCCGCAGTTCGTCGCCGCGGTGGACTCGCTGAGTGACTTCGTCCTGGGCCCTGGCAAACGGCTGCGTCCGACGTTCGCCTGGTGGGGCTGGCGAGGAGCGGGTGGCTGCCCCGACGACCCGCAAGCCCGGGCAGTGCTGCAGGCGGTGAGCTCCCTGGAACTGATCCAAGCCTGCGCCCTGGTTCACGACGACCTGATAGACCACTCCACCACCCGTCGCGGCGCACCCACCATGCACGTCGACTTCGCGGCCCAGCACCGCGCGGCCGGGTGGTTGGGCGCGTCGGAACGGTTCGGTGCGGCCACCGCCATCCTGGTCGGTGACATCGCGTTGGCCTGGGCCGATGACATGCTGCGCGGGTCGGATCTGTGGCCAGAGCAGCTCGGTCGAGCGCACGTCGTGTGGCAGGCGATGCGCACTGAGGTGCTCGCCGGGCAATACCTAGACGTAGTCACCCAGGCCAGCGGCGACGAGACACCTGAGGCAGCGCTGCGGATCGACCGGTACAAGACCGCGGCTTACACCGTTGAGCGCCCGTTGCACCTGGGTGCGGCGATCGCCGGAGCGGACCGCGCCCTGGTGCACGCCTACCGCCGGTTCGGCGCCGACATCGGCGTCGCCTTCCAGCTCCGCGACGACCTGCTGGGCATGTTCGGTGATCCTCGGGTCACCGGTAAACCGGCCGGCGACGATCTACGCGAGGGCAAGCGCACCCTGCTGCTGGCCTACGGCCTACGCGCTGCCGACGAGAAACGCCAGACCGGGGCCGCCGACCTGCTGCGCGGCGCCATCGGGAACCCGCAGGTGGACGAGAACACCGTGACCGAGGTCCGCGAGCTGCTGACTGAGCTCGGCGCGGTGGCCGAAATCGAGCGCCGGATCACCACACTCACCAATTCAGCACTGCGCAACCTCCGTGCGGCTGAGCTGGCCGAACCTGCTGGTGCCCGGCTGGCGGAGCTCGCCGCCCAAGCCACCTGCCGAGTTCGCTGAAGGCGACAGGGTTGCCCAAGGCGACAGCGGTCGATGACGAGTCCGGGCGTAACGTGCACCCGTGCGCACCGTGCCCGGACCCACCGATCATGTCGTCGTAGTCGGAGCGGGGCTGGCCGGGCTGTCGGCGGCGCTGCACCTGCTCGGATCCGGTCGGCAAGTGACCGTACTGGAGGCTGCACCCCATCCAGGCGGTCGGGCCGGGCGAAGCGATCTCGACGGTTACCGGCTCGACACCGGCCCCACCGTGCTCACCATGCCGGAGCTGGTCGACGAGGCGCTCGCCGCGGTGGGGGACTCGCTGTCCGCCCGGCTGGATCTGGTGGCGCTGCACCCGGCCTACCGGGCCCGCTTCGCCGACGGGTCGGTGATCGACGTGCACACTGAGGCCGAGGCGATGGAGGCGGAGATCCGGTCGGTGGCCGGCCCAGCCGAAGCGAACGGCTACCGGCGGCTGCGGCGCTGGCTGACCAGGCTCTACGAGGTGGAAATCGGTCGGTTCATCGGCGGCAACTTCGACTCCCCGCTGGACCTCGTCGCCAGCCCCGACGCCGTCAAGGACCTGGCCATGCTGGCCGCGCTGGGCGGTTTCGGCCGGCTCGGCTCCCAGGTCGGCCGGTTCCTACACGACAAGCGGCTGCAACGGATCTTCTCGTTCCAGGCGCTCTACGCCGGAGTGCCCCCGCAGCGCGCGCTGGGCGCGTACGGGGTGATCGCCTACATGGACACTGTGGCCGGGGTCTGGTTCCCTCGCGGGGGGATGCAGGCATTGCCGCAAGCGCTGGCCGACGCCGCCACAGACGCCGGCGCCCAGTTTCGCTACAACACGACGGTGACCTCCCTGGAGCATTTCGGGCAACGTGTCACGGCAGTGCACACCGCGGACGGCGAACGGGTCAGCGCCGATGCGGTGGTACTCACGCCCGATCTACCGGTGGTGCACCGGCTGCTCGGCCGCGCCCCACAACGGTTGGTCCCGCTGCGTTGGTCACCCTCGGCGGTGGTGCTGCACGCCGGCGTCCGCCCGGGCAGCGGACCGGGCTGGGCAGGGCTGGCACATCATACGATCTTCTTCGGTGACGCGTGGGAACGGACCTTCGACGAGATCATCTACCGCGGGCAGCTCATGTCCGACCCGTCGCTGCTGGTCA
This sequence comes from Actinomycetota bacterium, assembly GCA_030854185.1. Lineage (GTDB taxonomy): Bacteria > Actinomycetota > Actinomycetes > Mycobacteriales > Pseudonocardiaceae. The sequence goes on from JALYTS010000011.1 coordinate 44,697, forward strand.
CCCGACCCACCGCCACTGACCCGAGCCTGGCTCCGGCCGGACGCGAGCTGCTGTACATCCTCGCGCCGTGCCCCAACCTGCGCACCGCGCCGCTGGACTGGGCCACGCTGGGAGCTGCCTACCGCGATGAGCTGGTCGGCACGCTGGAGCAGCGGGGGCTGGCCGACCTCGACGACGCCATCGAGGTCGAGCAGCTGGTCACTCCCGCCGATTGGGCGGCCCAGGGACTTGCCGTGGGAACCCCGTTCTCGGCCTCGCACACCTTCGCCCAGACCGGACCGTTCCGCCCCTCGAACCTGGTGCGCGGCCGGACCAACGTCGTGCTCGCCGGATGCGGCACGACGCCTGGGGTTGGGGTGCCCACCGCAATCATCTCCGGCAAGCTCGCCGCGGCCCGGATCACCACCACCGGAGCCCGCCGAAGCACCGCCATGAGCGGCTGACCCAACGGTGTCATTGATAGCAGGGCTCGACCGGCTGCGCCTGAGCCGGTTGCTGTCAGGCACGGTACTGCTCGGACTGGTCGGTTCAGTGCTGCTGGCCACCATGGCGGTGGGAGCGGGCGGAATCCTCGTCAGCGATCCACTGATCAGCGGTGGACCGTTGTCGTGGATCCGCTACGGGCACGGCCACGACCTGGCCACTGCGGCGCTCTACCTCGGCGTCGGGATGATCGTGTGGGCCTGGATACGCCTGGGACGCGACGTGCTGGGCGGCACCGCGACCAGCCAGCAGGTTCAGTTCGCCAGTGTGGTGTGGACGGCGCCGGTGCTGCTGTCCCCACCGTTGTTCACCAGGGACGTCTACAGCTACCTGGCGCAGGGCGCGCTCGCTTTGCGCGGGCTGGATCCCTACCAGCTCGGGCCGGTGAAGCTGCCGCCAGGAGCCATCGCGGACAACGTGCACTACGTGTGGCAGACCACCCCAGCGCCCTACGGCCCGCTGTTCATTCTGATCGCCAAGACGGTCAACCGGTTGACCGGCGATGACCTCATCCTGGGCGTGATCGGTCTCCGGTTGGCGCTGGTGGGCGGCTTGGCGCTGCTCGTATATGCGCTGCCCCGGCTGGCCGACCAGCTCGGCGGCGATCGGACCGTCACGCTGTGGCTGGTGATCGCGAACCCGTTGGTCATCGTGCATCTGGTCGGTGGGCCGCACAACGATCTACTGATGATCGGGCTGCTGGCGGCGGGCACGCTGCTGGTGTCGACGCGCCGGCACGTCGCGGGGATCGCGGTGGTCACCGCGGCGATGGCGGTGAAGGCGTCGGCTGGGATCGCCTTGCCGTTCCTGGTCTGGATCTGGGCGGCTCACCTGCCCGGTGATCGGCGGGCGCGACTGTTGCGGGCCGGCGCGGGCAGCGTCGCGGTATTCGGCACGGTATTCACCGCGATCACGGTGCTGTCCGGGGTTGGACTGGGCTGGATCCCGGCGCTGAACGCACCATCGCTGATCGTCAACTGGATGTCGCTACCCACTGCCGCCGGCGAGCTGACGCACGCGCTGACGGCACCGTTCGGTCACCTCAGCGACGGCCCCTTCATCATGGTCTGCCGGCTGCTGGGCTCGGCGGTCTTCGTTGCCATCTTCGCCCGGCAGTGGTGGCTGGCCGGGGACGGCGGACCCGCGGCCATCCGACGCGCAGCGGTGACGCTGCTGTGGGCGGCGCTGCTGGCGCCCGCAACCCTACCCTGGTATCTCACCTGGTCCCTTGCCATGAGCGCGGCGCTGCCCTGGCCGCGACGTTGGCTTGGGTGGGTGGTCGCGGCGTCGACGTGGCTGGTGCTGTGCACCTACCCCACTGGGCAGAGCGCGTTCAACGACTGGCCTTACCAGCTCGGGATGGTGGCGGCGGCCCTGGTCGCGGGTGCTGCGCTGCTGCGCGGCGACGCTGCTGGTCGGCAGGATGGCGAGCAGTGCGGCGATCCGGTGTCAGTGGCGGCGGCATGAGCCGTGAGCTCGACGCTGCCGGCATCACCGAGCCCGCGCTGCGCGCGTCGTATGCCCGATGCCGGCAACTCAATGCGTCGCACGGCCGCACCTACTTCTTGGCGACCCGGCTGCTACCACCCGGGCAGCGGCCGGCGATCCATGCACTGTACGGGCTGGCCCGGTACGCCGATGAGATTGTCGATGACCTCTGCGACACCCGGCCGTGGCCGCAGCGCCTCGCCGAGTTGGATGCGCTGGAGCAAGAGCTGCTCGACGGGCTGGCGCAGGGCCGCTCGGCGCACCCGGTGCTGGCCGCGCCGGTGCATACCGCGGTTCACTACCAGATCGATCCGCAACACTTCGCGGATTTCATGGCCTCGATGCAGATGGATCGCCCGGTGGAACAGGGCGGGGTAGCCGGGTATCAGACCTTCGACGACCTCGCCCGCTACGTGCACGGCTCGGCGGCCGTGATCGGGCTGCAGGTGCTGCCGGTGCTGGGTACCGTCGTGCCCCGGGAGCGAGCTGAGCCGCACGCCGCCGCGCTCGGCGTGGCCTTTCAGATCACCAACTTCCTCCGTGACGTCGGGGAGGACCTCGATCGCGGTCGGGTCTACCTGCCTGCTGACGAGCTGGCGTCTTTCGGCGTGGACCGGGAGCTGCTGGGGTGGTGCCGCAGCACCGGGCAGCCCGATCCCCGGGTGCGGCGGGCGCTGGGCTACCTGGTGGCCCGCACCCGGGCGATCTACCGCAGAGCCGCGCCGGGGATTCCGATGCTGGCCCCAGTGTCCCGGGCCTGCGTAGCCACCGCGTTTCGTCTCTACGGTGGCATTCTGGACGAGATCGAGAAGGCCGAGTACCACGTGCTGGGCCGCCGTGTGGCAGTGCCCGGCCGCCGCCGGCTCGCCGTCGCGTTGCCAGGCCTGAGCAGGGCGCTGCTAGCGCGGACCCGGCAATAGGGAACTCATGGCGGCTCCTCCAGCCGGTAGACGCGTTTCGCGTTGTCCGCGCCCACCATCTTGGCGACGCGCACCGCGTCGGCACTCGACCACTCCCCCGAGTCCACCCACTCACCGAGGACGCTGGCCATGGCACGCCGCCACAGCACCGCTCCGAGATAATGCAACTCGGCCGGTCCCCACGCATCGGAGGAGAACAGCACCTTCCCGAATGGGGCCACTTCCAGCGACTCTGCGACAACTGCGCGAGACCGGGCCCCGGTGTAGTTCACCGCCAAGCCGACGTCGAGGTAGACATGTGGGAACACGTGGGTCAGATACCCGGCGGTGCGGTGATACGGGTAGCCGTGCAGCAGCATCACCGGCACCTGGCGGTCCTGTATCAGGCGAAGAAAATCGGTCATCAGAGATGGGTTACAGCGGTGCAGGGTGAGATCGGGGTCCCCGTACCCGACGTGGAACTGCAGCGGCAGGCCGCGTTCGACGCCAGCCCAGAGGAGGTGGCGCAGTAGCACCGGATCAGTCATGCGCGCCTCGCCGGTCTCCCGTCGCCGTAACCAGTTCCCGGCAGCGCGGCGCACCTCGCTGAGGCTGGGAGGCTCAGGATCGAAGTCGAGGCCGTACCGGTAGGCGATGACCGACTTGAGTCCCACGGCGTGCCGAGCACGTTCATCGAGCGTCGAAGCAAACCGATCGGCGAACTCGGCCGCGGTCACGCCACCTGCCGCCGCCTCGTCGGCGACGGACTCCAGGCGCACGATCTCCGACGCGCTCGCGCCGGACACAGCCGCCATCTCAGCGGGCCCTAGGGTCTGGTCGGCTCGATAGCCGGTCTCGACCAGGAACCGCCCGACACCACTGGCGGCGAGAAGCCGGCGAGTAGCTTCCTGCGCACCGAGCTGTCGGCGGCGCGCGAGGTACTCAGCGGCATCCGCGTGCGGGGGCAGGTCGAGCAACGGGGCGCACCAACGGCGGACCGCGAAACCCAGCTGGGAGTCCAGGTGCGTCGTGCCCACAGGTGGCGCCCACGGGGACTCGCTGAACCCAGCCTCGAACTGAGCACCTTCCATATCGGCCACCATGGCGCCGTGGACGTGATGGTCCACTAGCCGCAGCGCGCCGACAGCGGCGCGCAACGCGTCACCGCTCATGGACGCTCGCGGTCTGCGCGTAGGCAGCAAGACCACGCGCGCACTGGGTGATGAAGCGCTCGATCGCCCAGCGCCACATCCAACCGGTCCCAGGCACCTTCGGAGTGAACGACACGCGCCAACGAATCCTGGTCCCTTCCGCCTCCGGTTCGAGATCGACATCTGCGCGATAGTCCCGTACAGGCAGCCCGGACAAATGCAGGTAACTGAACCTGCGATCGACGATCAGCTCGGCGACCTGGTCTCGGCCAGCAACCTTGCCCCTGCGGAAGATTCTGATCGCGCCGACTCCTTCCGGCTCCCGCTCACCGGCGCGCTCCAGCTCGAACGAATCGATCGGTGTCCAGATTGGCCAGCTCACGCCGTCCCGCAGCAACGCGTACACGGCACTGGCCTTAGCGCGGGTGTGAACCTGGATGGCGATGTGCTGGCTATGAACCATTGGGTACATCTACCACCTGGTGGAACAGGTGGAGGATCACGATATGGCCGCGTGGATCTGTGTGACGTGCGGGGTTCAACAACGCGACTCCGCCGAACCGCCGCTAGCTTGCCCGATCTGCGAGGACGAACGGCAATACGTCGGGTGGGACGGCCAGCGCTGGACCACCGGCACCGAGCTCGCCCGCGACCACACCAGTGACCTCCGGGAAGAAGAGCCCGACCTGCTCGGGATCGATCTGCCTGTCACATCCGCACTTCTACGCCTCGTGCGTGGAATGGGCGGACGCGTTCGATGGCCCGATCCTCATCCCCACCGCGGATCGGGACTGGATCCAGCGCTATTCACCGCGCATCGAGCTGTTTGGAGCGGACGAGGTGGCGCCGGTCCCGGGCCTGACGTTGGCCCGCATCGGCGGCCATTTCGACGGTGCCGCGGTGCTGCACTGGTCAGCTGGCTCGGACGGTCGGGGCGCCCTGCTCACCGGCGACACCATCACCGTCGTCCAAGACCGCGAGTGGGTGAGCTTCATGTGGAGCTACCCCAACCTCATCCCACTCGACGCCGCCACGGTCGCGGCGATCGCTCACCGGGTCGAGGGCTACCGCTTCGACCGGGTCTACGGCGGTTGGTGGGGTCGGATTGTCGTCGAGGACGGCCCAGCCGCCATCCGCCGCTCGGCGCAGCGCTACATCACCCACCTCAGCGGACCTTCATCCTGAGGCCACGACACCTCGATCGCGGTCGAAGCGCGGTTGCCCTTATCGTTACGAAGACGTCAGGGGCACCGACTATCAACTTGCGGCTTAAGTCCAGCATACATCAGCAGGAGGCCCTGTTTTACTTTTGGATCGTTGCTTTGGCGGCTTGTTTTTGTAAATTATCCAAAGCAGTTCTGGCGTCAACGCATTGCCTTGACGGAGACGCGGTGCTAGCGTCTGCGATACCAATTGTTGCAAAACTTAGGCCGATTGCCAGGCCGATAGCTGCGATCGTCGTTTTCATGATCTACTTGTCTCCATTCGTGGTCGATCGGTGTGAGCCCAGCGCGAAGCCGTGCTCGTGGGTGCGCCCAATGTTGATCACGATCTTGCGGTTGAGGGTGGTCAACCAGGTCGGTGTCGACCGGTGACGGTTCTCGCCGGGTCTCAGTGGTGCCATCGCGCGGTCGCGGCAGTGAGGGAGTCTGATCTTGCTGTCATGCTGCGACATCAGGGCACCTACCTGGTTGACTCAGGCTGGAAATCGAGGCCCAATTGATGTGCGACACCACTTGGGGTCGTCCTCACCTTTATCGCTCGATCCGGCCGGGTTATTACCTCCGGCACGGTTATCGCGCATCTCACCCACACGCACACGCCGAGTAGTCAGTGCCGGCGCAATGCAAACGATAGAACGCGGCACTCCGATATGGCGACCAGCAGCGAACAGATCAGTGCAACTGGGCGCGGCCGGTCGCGCCCGCAACGGTGATCTGCTGCCCGGTGGTGATGCGCAGTGTCGCGTAGGGAACCCCGACCACCGCAGGGATGCCGTACTCGCGCGCGACAACGGCGCCGTGCGAGTTCGCGCCGCCCATCTCCATGACCAGACCGCCCGCGGTGAGGAACAGTGGCGTCCACCCGGGGTCGGTCGACGGTGCGACGAGGATCTCCCCGGGCTCCAGACGGGCGCCGACCGGGTCGAGTACCACCCGGGCGGTGGCGGTCACCGTGCCAGCTGACGCCGGTGTCCCTGTCAGTTGACCATCAGCCGGCTCGTGATCGGGACTGGCGAGTGCCTCTGGCTGGGTGCCGTCGGAGAGCATGATCCGCGGCACCTGCCGCCGGCGCAGCTCCCGCTGGTAGTCCTCGCGGCGGCGCCGCGCAAGTCTGTACCTGCTAGCGCGGCGCGAACCTGCACCAGGTCGAGGAAGAACACGTCCTCGGGCCTTGCCAGCAGACCCGCCAAAGCGAGCTCGGAACCGACCATGGCGAGTTGCACACGGACGTGCGCCAGCACGCGGACCAGGTGGTCCTTGTGCGTCTCCCGCATGCCGACCAGCTCTCGCATCCGCCCCAAGGACACGGACACGGCGGCCGCGCGCAGCCGACCGCGGCGGCGCACTCGAGTCACCACGCCCAGCACAGCGGCCTCGGCGGCCCGGCCGCCTCGGGAGAACTGCACGTTCGGGGCGAGATCCGGATCCTCCAGGCGCAGGTAGTTGGCGAGCACACCCAGGACATAAGTCGGGTCGTCGGACCATCGCGGCATGCCCACATCGATCTCGGCCACCGCACGATGGCCGTGCCGTGCCAGGAAGTCCTCAAGACCCTGTTGCAGCCGTGGCGGCAGGTCGCGCCTGGCGTAGCGCTGCGCCAGCACGGCAAAGTCGGCTACCTGCAACGCGGCGGCAGCCGCCGCATCGGCGCGGATCCGCGTCGCCAGGGCCCACAGTTCCAGATCCATCTCGGTGGTGACGTTGTGCGGCAACCCACGCAGCATCTCGTCCCATTCATCGGGCTCGACGCTGTCACCAGCGAGCTTGCGCGCAAGCGCTCGGGCCAGGAACCCGGCACCGGCCGCCGGTGTGACCGCAGGCATGATCGGGACGATCGAGCTGCCCAGCAGCCGCTGAGCATGGTCCAACCGCTGGGTGGCGGTCACCCCAGCCGGCACGCTGAGCTGCTCACCCAACTGCCGGCCGATGCGGTCCACGCGCCGCCGTGCGGCAGCGGGGCACAGCAGTGCCTGACCGATCCACACCGGGATCCGGAAGCGCACGAGCACGGTGAGTAGCCGCTGGACGAACGGCCACAGTGACGTGTTACGCACCGCGAGCCGTGGGTCGTCGCACAGTCGCCGAAGTACCACCGCCGACCGAGCCTCCATCACGTCGAGTATCCGGGGCACCAGCGTCCGGCCGACCCGGCTACGCAGGACAGGCGTGATATCGACGAACGGCCGCTGCCCGGCATCCGCACACGCCGCCGGTCCGGCCACCGGGTCGGTGACCACCGAGCCGAACACCAACTCCGATATGCAGGACCCGATCAGCCGGCGCGAGGATCGCAGCGCGCGCTCGCTCGGCTAGCTTCTCGTGCGGCCCCGCGGGTGGCGCCCCGCCGTCGAAGGCAGCCGCAGCGGCCTGCTGGTAGGCCGCCGTGGTGATGCAGAACCCAGCCGGCACTGGAAACCCCGCGCGGATGAGCTCGCCGAGGTTCGCCGCCTTGCCCCCCACCACCGGCAGCAGCTGCGCATCGACGCAGCCAAGATCGAGGACGAGTTCATCGTCAACGACGTCTAGGTGCGGGGCTGTCGTCATGACCCCGACGGTAGCGCCCGTACCGACTGAACTCAACGCTTGCTGAAAACCATCCCGTTACGCATCGTGTTCAGCGCTTCGGTCAGGTTGACATCGAGCCACCGTGAGCCTGCAAGGTGTACCTATGACCGCTGATGCCGTCAACCACCACGCCGATCATCCGGGCTTCGCCGGGGTGACAGGACTGCTGGTCGGGCTCATCATGAGCCTCGCGGGGGGCGCCGTCGCCCGGCTCGCAGCCGACCTCGCCTCGGTGTCGAAGGCTGACCGTGTCGTCGACATCGGTTGCGGCCCCGGCACTGCCGTCAGGGAAGCGGGACGCCGAGGGGCGCGCGTGGTCGGTGTGGATCCGGCACCCGTGATGCTCCGGCTGGCTCGGGCGTTGACTCCCAACCGAGCCGCCATCACCTGGGTCGAAGGAGCGGCGGAGGATCTGCCGGCGCGCGACGCCTCGGCGACGGTGATGTGGTCGCTGGCGACCGTTCACCACTGGAGAGACGTCACCGCAGGACTCTCCGAGATCAAGCGAGTGCTCGGCCCAGGCGGCCGGTTCCTCGCGATCGAGCGCCAGGCGCAGCCCGGCGCAACCGGGCTCGCCAGCCATGGCTGGACAGCGCAACAGGCCGAGTCCTTCGCAGCTCAATGCCTGACGGCCGGCTTCACCGACGTCCGGGTCGAGAACCACACGCCCGGCCGGCGTGCTCTGGTGATTGTCAGGGCCGTACGACTGTGATTGTCAGGGCCGTACGACCATGAGCATCTGTCGCCGCGGTGTCGTCGCTCATCGGGTGGGCGGCCCTCCCCACTTCGCGACGAATCGCTGCCGATCCTCCTCGGCGTACTCGGCGCGCTCACCGGTCGGCTGCCGACTGGGGCCGTGCTCGATGGTCAGGCCACGCACCAGGCCCGTGCCAGCCGCCTTGCGGTGCTGCCATTCGAAGTCGTCGGCGGCGAAGCACCAACGGAACTGCTCATCGAAGCGCAGCCCGAGTTCGCCGGCCATGAGCATGCACCCGCCTGGGATGCTGTGCTCCTCCGTCCACGGGTCCAGGTCGTAGCGGGTCTCGACCGCGGTGGTGACCACGCCCTGGCAGTCGGCGCCGACCATCGCGAGGTTGTAGTTGCGCAGCACCATCCGCAGCCGCGCCAGCGTGGACCACTCGATCCGCACGTCGGCCGCCATGCACAGCACGTCGTAAGGACCCGGCTCGTGGTGCTGCTCGATCCAGTCCAGACCGGTGTTCCACCAGCGGGAGATGTTCACCCCCGGCTCGGGGGACACCAGCAGGGTCACCCCCGGCAGTTCGTCCGGTTCGATCGGCTCGGGGAGGGTCGTGACCACTACCGTCCGGTCCACCGGATGGTCCAGCTGCGCCAGGGACGTCGTGAGGTCGCTCAAGCGGGGATGCTGGCACGGGGTCAGTACCCAGGTGTTCATGCTGTCTCCAGGAAGCGGGCTCGATCGTGGTCGTCGACAGGCAGCGGGTGCGGCACGTGGAGCTCACGCTCGGCGAGCCACTGATTGGTCAACGTCCTCTGCGCGCAGTAGTCACGCGCCCAGCCGACACCGATGGCGATCAGGTCTCATCGCAGAGGCCCCCGGCTTGCGGAAGCATGCGGAACACGCACGGTTGGTAGCGTTGGACACCTGCACGATGCCCTGTTCCATGATCGGGTTCGGCCCGGAAGTGAGACTGATATACCGATGCTGGACCGCGTGGTGATCGACGCCCTGTTCCCCGCTGATCTGCCCGAACCAGCCCACTGGGAACAACGCTACCCCTCGCGCGAGCTCCCCGAGAGCGCTGCGGTCACCCGCTTCGGCCCGTCGCCGACCGGTTTCGTGCACATCGGCGGCGTCTACGTGGCCACCATCGACCGCGACATCGCGACGAACTCCGGGGGCGTCTACCTGGTGCGGGTGGAGGACACTGACCAGTCGCGCGAGGTCGAAGGCGCCCTGGCCCAGTTCGCCCGCGCGTTCGACTACTTCGGTATCTCCTCCGACGAAGACGGCGGGCACGGCGACTACGGCCCCTACCACCAGTCCGCCCGCGAACGCATCTATCTGAGCTACGTGCGGGAACTGCTGCGCAACGGCAAGGCCTACCTGTGCTTCGCCACCAAAAGCGAGCTCGCCGACATCACCGGCCGCCAGCAGGCCGCGAAGATCCCGACCGGCTACTACGGACCTTGGGCGATCTGGCGCGACGCCGATCCCGCTGCCGTGCAGGCCAAGCTCGCTGACGGCGCCCCATACGTCGTTCGCTTCCGCGCCCCCGACAGCACTAGCGACCAGCGGGTCCGATTCACCGACGTGATCCGGGGTGACCTGGAGCATGAGGCCAATCGCAACGACACCGTGATTCTGAAGTCTTCCGACCAATCCCCTCGGCTACCGACCTACCATTTCGCGCATGCCGTGGACGATCACCTGATGCGTGTCACGCTGGTGATCCGCGGCGAGGAGTGGATCTCCTCGGTCCCCCTACACCTACAACTATTCGACGCCCTGGGCTTCGAACCGATGACCTATGCGCACATCGCACCGCTGATGAAGAAGATCTCCGGCGGGAAACGCAAACTGTCCAAGCGGTCAGACCCTGAAGCCGCCGTCGATTTCTACATCGGAGCGGGTTATCCAGCCGAGGCCGTGCTGTATTACCTGCGGGGCCTGGCCAACGGGCGGCTCGCCGAACTCCCGCTTCACCAGGCGCTCACCACCCCCATCCGGCTGGACCAGTGCGGCGTCGCCGGCCCGCTGGTGGACCTGGTCAAGCTGGAAGACATCAGCGCCGACGACATCGCTACCCTGCCCGGACCCCAGGTCCTCGCCGCCGTCGGCACCTGGGCCACACAATTCGATCCTGAGCTGGTCACCGTCCTGGATGCCGAACACGATCTGGCGCTGCGCGCGCTGGCCGTGGAACGTGATGGCGTCGACAATCCCCGCAAGGACCTGCGCAAGTGGTCGGACTTCCGGGCCGCCTACGGATTCTTCTTCCCGCAACTGTTCACTCCATTGTCCGGTCCCACGGATGAACGCCTCAGCCCACTCGGGGTGGATCCCACCATCGCCGCTAGCTTCGCCCATGACTTCGCCGACGGCTACCAGCACCTGGACGACCCACAGGAATGGTTCAACCAGATCCGCGAGCTCGCCGCGAAACACGGCTTCGCGCCCAACGCCAAGGAATACAAGAAAAACCCCGACTCCTACCCCGGCTCGATTCGCGAAGCATCCCAACTCATCCGGATCGCCCTCACCGGCTCCACCCGCAGCCCCGACCTCCACGCCATCACCCAGGCACTGGGCGCCGCGGAAGTGCTGCGCCGGCTGCGCGCGCAGGCCGGTGGCGGGGTGACCGGAGGCTGACATCTGTCACCCCGGATGGATGACCGTCGGCAGTGTTGCGACGCAAGCGGCGGTGCCACGGTGATGGCATGGAGACAACAGCGCCCGACCTCTCAGAGAACACCACGACGGCAGCCGTTGCGGTGAAGTCAGCCGATGCGCGTCCAGCCCGGCCATCGACCGCCGGACTGATCCGGATGATGTTGCTTGACGTCGGGTTGCCGTTGCTCGCCTACTACGGACTGCATGCCGCCGGCGTCAGCGACTACCGGGCTCTGCTGGCCGGCACCATCGTGGCCGGCCTCCGAGTCGCCTTCGTGGCGCTGCGCAACCGGCGTCTGGACGGCTTCGCCGCGTTCCTGATGGCCATGTTCGCGGTCGGGCTCGCCCTGGCGTTCGCCACCGGCGACGCCAGGTTCATGCTCGCCAAGGACTCGGTCGGCACCGCAGTCGCCGGATTGATCTTCCTCAGCACCTGCGTCGTGGGGCGGCCGGTGATCTTCTACGCCGCCCAACGCTTCGCCACCACCACCAGCGAGAAGCGAGAGTTGTGGAACACCTTGTGGCAGACCAAACTCGCTTTCCGGCGCGGCTTCCGGGTGATGTCGGTGGTGTGGGGAGTTGGGCTGCTAGTCGAGGCCGCCGTCCGTATCCCACTGATCTATCTGCTGCCCATCCAGATCATGGTGGGGCTCTCGACAGTGCTTCAGGTGACAGCGTTCACGCTGCTCATGACGTGGAACCTATGGTACGGGAAGCGGATGCAGCGTGCGGGCCAGGCGCAGGCTCGTTGAGGCTCATCGGGGGTTGCCGCAGATCGAGCTGACCGCGCGGGCCAGGGCATCCTCGTGCAGCCGGTCGAGGTGCCGGCTTTGCTCGACGCGGTGGCGTGTTCCGGTCAGCTGGGCCGTACACGACGGGTTGGCCCGCAGCTGCTGAGTCGTTTCCAGCTCGGCGAGTAGCTGATCGGTGATGCGGTCCAGGATCGGCCGGACCTGACCCAAATCGGGCCGGACAGTGGGCGCCTGGCCCGGGTGCGCCCGCCACGATGAGTACAGCCCGTATTGGACGACCTTGTTCGCCTCGATCTGATCGGTGAAGACCTCCCGCGAGACTCCCGGATCGATGCCCAGCTGCGCCGACTTGGCGGCCACGGCGTCGAGCACGGCCTTCTCCCGCGCCGGATCGTTGATCGGGGTGTCGGTGCCCCACTTCGCGGCGGCGACGGTGTCGGCAAGCTGTACCCGCTGCGCGGCGACATCGGTCAGAGTCAGCAGGGACTCACCTGGGCCGGCGTTGCCGGCGCTCGGCGGCACGGCCGCGGAACAGCCGAGCACTGTGACCGACACGGCGACGGTGGCAACCGCGGCCAGTGCCCGGATTAGACGCAGCGTCATCGGCCGTCGACCAGCGGTCGAGCGTCGCCGTAAACGTAACCCTTCGTCTCCTCGATGAAGTCGCGGGGGAAGCCGACCTGGAACTGCGTCGCGGCCTCGAGATCCGCCAGCAGCTCCGGCGTCAGCACGACCCGCAGCGCACCGAGGTTGTCGAGCAGCTGAGCGGCCGAGCGGGCACCCACAATGGGGTGCCACCCGCCGCGACCGGCTCATCGCCCAAGCAAGCGCGACCTGCGCCGATGTGGCCCCGACCTGGTCTGCGACATCGGCGACGACGTCCGCGACGGCCTGGTCGCGGGCGGCGATGGACTGGGCCGACACGCGCGTGCCGGACTCGGGCGCAAGACCGGAGCGGAACTTCCCCGACAGCAGACCGCCCGCGAGCGGCCCCCACCCCGCGACGCTCAGCCCGAGTGCCTCGGCGACCGGGAGAAGCTCGCGCTCGGCGTCTCGGTTCACCAGGTTGTACTGGACCTGCAGAGCTACGAATGGGGTCCAGCCTCGCCAGTCCGCGAGGGTGTTTGCCTGGGCAACGAGCCCGGCGGGGGCGTCGGAGATCCCGACGTGGAGGACTTTGCCTGCTGACACCGCGTCGTCGAGGGCGCGCATGGTCTCCTCGATCGGTGTGTGGTGATCCCAGATGTGCACGTAGTACAGGTCGATGTAGTCGGTCCTGAGCCGCTTGAGGCTGGTCTCCAGCGAAAGCCGCAGGTTCTTGCGGTGGTTGCCGGCCGCGTTCGGGTCCTGCCAGTTGCGGGAGATCGTGTATTTCGTGGCTACGACGACGTCGTCGGTGTCCACTACGTTTCCGCCCTCGCGCAGGTAGGCGTCGAGGATGCGGTCTGACTCTTGCCGGTCGGCGCCCCAGGAGAAGTCCTCGCCGAAGGTCATGGCGCCCAGGAACAGCTCCGAGACGCGAAGGCCGCTCCTGCCAAGCAGGCGGTAACGCATGTGCACTCCCTGATCGCAGGTCGACGCCGTCCCTCGCGCCGTAACCACCCTCCTTCCTCGAGCGCACTTGATGTCAAGGCCGATCACGTCTGCGGCTCCTTCCCCATGGAAGGGTCAAGACTGGCTCGAGCCACCGCTGCTGGGAATCACACGAGCCACCGAAGAGGAGCATGTAATGCGATCCGACCCGCTTGCCGCCCCAGACACCCCATGGAGGGCAAGGCGCCGGGCTTCACGGCACCACCATCCGCTTCTACGACCCCACGATCAACGCATGGCGATCAACCTGGATCGACCCACCCAACCACCGGGTCCGCCGCTTCATCGGTCGACCCTCCGGCTCCGACATCGAGTTGATCAGCGACGAGCTGACGCCCGCTGGCGAATCACCGACATCACCCCGCGCTCCTTCACCTGGACCGGCGAGAGATCACCCGAAGACCAGCCCGGCTGGTCCCGCCAGCTACGCATGCTCACCACCCGAATCACCACAACCGGGGCGGACCGGTGACCAACAGCCACGTCGACCCGGTCCGCTTTCTATTTCCAGCGAGCATTGAGTAACTGTCGGTACGTTCCGTAACGCCTATGCTTCGTCGCAGATATGGACGATGTGGACGGGCACCCGAGGTTGGCTGCGGAGCAGCATGCCCGTGCGTTGATCGACCGGCAGTTGGTGGCGGCCGGGTGGCTGGTCCAGGACCGCAGGCAGCTCAACTTATTTGCGGGTGACGGCGTCGCCGTTCGAGAGGCGATCATGGCGCCCGGCCACGGTCGGGCCGACTACCTGCTCTATATCGACAAGCGGGCCGTCGGGGTGATCGAGGCGAAGCCCGTGGGAACCCCACTGTCCGGAGTTGAGTGGCAGTCGGCCAAGTATGCGCAGGGGCTTCCGGCGGAGGTACGGCGTCGGGCGTTGACGGTCGACGGTCAGCTGCCGTTCGTCTTCGAGGCGTCGGGATCCGAAACCCACCTCACCAACGGGTACGACCCGCAACCACGGGCCCGCCGGATCTTCGCGTTCCCCCAGCCCGGGACTCTCGCCCGCACCCTTCGCGACGCCGAGGCCGATCCCGATGCGGCCACCTGGCGGGGCAAGGTCCGCGCCATGCCGCAACTGCTCATCGAGGGCTTGCGACCGGCGCAGATCGAAGCGGTCAACGGCATCGAGCGGTCGCTTGCCGGGCAGCGCTTCGGACGTTCACTGGTCCAGATGGCCACCGGAGCCGGTAAGACATTCACTGCCGTCACAGAGTCCTACCGGCTCCTCAAACACGGCGGATTCCGGCGCATCCTGTTCCTGGTCGACCGCAACAATCTGGGCGACCAGACACTCCGTGAGTTCCAGAACTACGCCACACCCGACGACGGTCGGCGCCTCACCCAGCTCTACAACGTCGACAAACTCACCAGCGCGGGGATGGTGGACTCCTCCGACGTGATCATCTCGACCATCCAGCGCGTGTATGCCGCGTTGCGTGGCGAGCAGGTTGCTGACGCGGACGACCCCGGTCTTGACGGGTTCATTCCAGATGCTCCCGTCGAGGTGGGATACCGCGCAGAGCTGCCGCCAGAGGAATTTGACCTCATCATCGTCGACGAGGCGCACCGCTCCATTTACGGAGTCTGGCGTGGCGTGCTGGAGTACTTCGACGCGCACATCGTCGGCCTCACCGCGACGCCGGTGAAGCAGACTTTCGCGTTCTTCCAGCAGAACCTGGTTTCGGAGTACACCTACCCCCAGTCAGTCGCCGACAACGTCAATGTCGACTTCGACGTGTACCGGATCAGCACCGAGATCACGGCGCAGGGTTCGAGGATCGACGCCGGCATCGTAGTTCCCAAGGTGGACCGTCGCACCCGCGTCCAGCGCTACGAGACGCTGGAGGACGACCTGACCTACACCACCAGCCAGCTCGACCGGGCCGTCACGGCGCGCTCCCAGATCCGGCTGGTGCTCGAAACGTTCCGGGACCGGTTGTTCACCGAGATCTTCCCTGGCCGTTCAACCGTGCCGAAGACGCTGATCTTTGCCAAGGACGACAACCACGCGGAGGAAATCGTCACCACCGTCCGCGAGGTGTTCGGCCGGGGCAACGACTTCGCCGCAAAGATCACCTACAGCGCCCGTGATCCAAAGGGGCTGCTCCAGGCCTTCCGCACCTCGCCGAGCCTGCGGATCGCGGTGACCGTCGACATGATCGCAACGGGCACTGACGTCAAGCCGTTGGAGTGCGTGTTCTTCATGCGTGACGTCCGGTCCGGATCGTATTTCGAGCAGATGAAGGGCCGCGGTGCGCGCACCCTCTCCGATACCGACTTCCAGGCCGTCACCCCAGACGCCAGCACCAAGAACCGGTTCGTGATCGTCGACGCGGTCGGCGTCACCGAGCACACCTTCATCGACGCTGCGCCCCTGGAGCGCGTCCGGTCCGTGTCGCTGAAGAAGCTGCTCGATAAGGCCGCTGCCCTCACTCTCACCGAGAACGAGACGGCGACGCTGGCCTCCCGGCTGGCCAAGCTCGAACTCGACCTGACCCCTGCGGAGCGGGCCGAGCTGGACGGTGTGGCAGGCCAACCGGTCCGCGACATCGTCCAGGCCCTGGTCGCCGCGGTAGACCCCGACGAGCAGGCGAAGGCTGTGGCCACCGCGCCCCTGGTCGACGGAGTGCCCGATACCGCGGGTGCCCTGCAGTCCTTGCTGGACGGCGCGGTGGAGCCGATCGCCGCAAACCCTGAGCTGCGCAGTCGGATCTTGGAGCTGCGGGCCAAGCACGACCAGGTGATCGACGAGGTCAGCGTCGACCTGCTCCTCGACGCCCATGGTGTGGTCGACACCGATCGGGCCCGGTCTGTGGTGGAGTCGTGGCGGGAGTACCTGGAGGAGCACCGCGACGAGATCACCGCGCTGCAGGTGCTTTACTCCCAGCCCGGGACCGCCCGAATCTCGTTCGCCGAGCTGCGCGAGCTAGCTGAGCGGATCAAGCGCCCGCCCCGCAACTGGACCATGGATCTGATCTGGAAGGCGTACGAAGTGATCGAGGTCGACCGTGTCACGCATGCCAACCGGCACACGGTCACCGACCTCGTGTCCCTCATCCGCTTCGCCCTCGGCGAAGATGACCAGCTGGTGCCCTACGCCGCCAAGGTCCAGGGCCGCTACGCCGCCTGGCTGGTGCAGCAGCAGCAGGCCGGCGCGGTGTTCACCGACCGGCAGCGCTGGTGGCTGGACCGCATCGCCGACGTCATCGCGTCATCTGCCGGCATCACCGCCGATGACCTCGACAACGCACCTTTCACCGAACGCGGAGGCGTCGACGGCGCTCTCCGCGACCTCGGCGACAAAACGGCCGACTACCTCGACCAGCTCAACGCGGAGCTCACGGCATGACATTGCCTCCAGATTGGGAGATGGTTCTCTTCCGAGACCTCGGTACCTGGCACGGCGGGGCAACGCCTTCGAAAAGTCGCCCTGAGTTCTGGGCCGACGGCGACGTTCCGTGGTTATCACCCAAGGACATGGGTCCAGACGTGCTCCGCAGCACCCGTGATTTAATTACTTCTGCAGGCGTCGATGGATCGCCAGTGCGTCTCGTGCCTAGTGGCTCGATCGCTGTCGTTGTCAGATCAGGAATCCTCGAACGCACCATTCCAGTCGCACTCGTGCCTTTCGAAACGACCTTGAACCAAGACATGAAAGCCGTCACACCTAGACGAAACATTACCGCGAAATGGATTTCCTGGGGATTGCGATCGATGGAACGGCATTTACTGGACCACGTCCGGAAAGCTGGAACGACTGTGGCGTCTATCGAGATGCCACGGTTCTTCTCGCAGTACTTGCCAGTGCCACCACTCAGCGAGCAGCTACGTATCGTCGAGATCCTCGAGGATCACCTCTCCCGCCTCGACGCGGGTTCAGCGGGATTGCGACTTGCATGCCGTCGAATATCGAGTTGGTATCGCGCTTCCATCGACCGTCTCATTTGGGATGGACGATTCCCGTGTAGACCGGTTGGAGAACTCCTGCGCGAAACAATGCGCAATGGCCACTCTGCCCGGGCCTCGAAAACTGGCCAAGGGATTCGCGCTCTCACCTTGACGGCGGTGACGCGAAACTCGTTGCGCGAGGAATTCACGAAGATCGTTGATGTTGACAAAGAGCGGGTACGGGATCTCTGGTTGGAACCAGAGGATATTTTCGTTCAGCGCTCCAACACGGCGGAGCTCGTCGGTACGACAGCAAAATATGCGGGGCCTCCAGGCTGGGCCATCTTTCCTGACCTACTAATTCGACTGCGGACCAACCCAGTGTTGGTGCATCCGGACTACCTTACCGCCGCGATGCGCAGCGAACGAGCACACCGTGTTCTGCGCGCCCGAGCCAGGGGACTAGCCGGGTCGATGCCCAAGATCGACCAAGGAGTAATCAGTGAGCTGAGAATTCCGTTGCCACCGCTCGATTGTCAACATGAGCTTAATATGAAAGCGTACCAGATCGAGGTGGCACTTAGCCGACTCCTTGCTGCGAACGAAAGCGGTCTTCGGCGCGCAGCAGTTCTACGTCGTTCTCTGCTGCAAGCCGCATTCACGGGAGCGTTAACTGGTCGGACCACAGATCACGCGATCATCGAGGAGATGGCTGGTGTCTGACGCACGGCGGTTAGTCGACAAGCTGTGGTCGTACTGCAATGTGCTCCGAGACGATGGGGTCTCGACGATCGAATACACCGAGCAGTTGACTTACCTGCTGTTCCTCAAGATGGCGCACGAGCGGGAGACGCGGAAGCTCGAGCCGGAGCAGATCGTGCCACGGCACTGCTCCTGGCAGCACTTGCTTGACAAGGGCGGCGACGAGCTGGAGACGACCTACCGGCACATCCTCGAAGCGCTGGCCCGCCAGCCCGGCACGCTGGGAGTCATCTTCCGCAAGGCGCAGAACCGCATCCAGGACCCGGCCAAGCTCAAGCAACTCATCGCCGACCTCATCAACAAGGAGAACTGGTCGGCGTCCGGCACAGATATCAAGGGCGACGCGTATGAATCCTTGCTCGCCAAGGGCGCCGATGACATCAAGTCTGGGGCCGGGCAGTACTTCACTCCGCGTCCGCTGATCCAGGCGATGGTCGACTGTGTGCGGCCCACCCCGTCCGACACTGTGATCGACCCGGCCGCAGGCACGGGCGGCTTTCTCCTAGCTCCAGTTTCCGGGCTAGTTGGATCTTGATGATTTGATCTTGACGTGTATGTGGGTTTGACCTGCGTGGATCCGGCGTGTCGAAGCGCATTCGATCTTGTCATGGTGTATGACCTAAAGAGTGGCGAGCCTGTACAAGAAGTCCGTCAACGGGAAGCCGTACT
>JALYTS010000150.1 GCA_030854185.1 Actinomycetota bacterium
GAACTCGACAGCACGGACATTTTGGTCGCTGGAAACGTCCGCGCTGTCGAGTTCACGACACCAGATCCACTTCGACTGCGCCAGCAACCCCGATATCCGACCCATCCCCGGAGCCGGCGGGAACGGTGTGATGACACCGCAGTGCCTGTACCTACGCGATCCGCGGGGGTGCATTCTGGCGGGGTGGGTATGGACGTGATGGTTTCCGCGGGTCCGCCGCCCTTGACGTGGGAGCGGCTGGTCACCGCGTGGACGTTGAGCCCGGGCGCGTTGATGGTCGTGGCTGCCCTGGGGGTGGCGTACTGGCTAGGGGTGCGCCGGCTACGCCGGACGGCGGTGGCGTGGCCGGCTGACAGGTTGTGGTGGTTCGGGCTCGCGCTGGCGTCGATCCTGTTGGTGACGGTGACCTTCGTCGGGGTCTATGCGAACACCCTGTTCTGGGATCGCGCGGTGCGCAACATCGTGCTGTTCATGATCGCACCGATGTTCCTGGCCCTGAGCGCACCGTTGACCCTGCTGCGCGACGTGCTCCCGGAGCCGGCCACCCGAGCGGCCGGCCGGGTGCTGCACAGCACCGCCGCCCGCACCCTGACGTTCCCCGGGGTGGTGACCATCGTGCTGATCGCTCCGCTGTTCGTGCTGTACCTGACCCCGCTGTACGAGGCCAGCCTGCGGTCAACGGTCGTCGGCGCAACCGTTGACGTCGGCCTGGTCGCCGCTGGGTTCTTCTACTTCTGGACCCGGTTTCGGATCGATCCCACCCCGCGTACCGATCCCTACCTGCTGACGATGGCGATCAGCGTCACAGAAGTGATCTTCGATGGGGTGTTGGGGTTGACCCTGTGGCTGGGCCCGCTGATCGCTCCGCATTACTACCTGGAGCTGCACCGGGCGTGGGGACCGGACCTGCGGATGGATCAGATCATCGGGGCCGGGGTGCTGTGGATCGGTGGTGATCTGGCCGGCCTACCGTTCCTCGCCACGGTGGTGACCCGGATGATGCGGGAGGACCAGCGCGACGCCGTGGCCATCGACGCCGAACTCGACACCCTCGACGCTCTCGATGCCTCATTGGAACCCACGGCCACCAGCCCATCGGACGCCCAGCCCCGGCTGTGGTGGGAAGACCACCCCGAGCTGGCCCAACGATTCCGCCGCCGTCAATGAGCCCGGGCGCTTTCTCATCGTGTTCTCATGAGGCCTGCCTAGGGTGGCGGCGTGCGGGTGCTGATCGTTGAGGACGAGCTGCGGATGGCCGCGCTGCTCAAGCGTGGACTGGAGGAAGACGGCTACGCCGTCGACGTGGTCAACACCGGAACCGACGCGGTGTGGCAGGCCAACGAGTTCAGCTACGACGCTGTGGTGCTGGACGTGATGCTGCCCGGGATGGACGGGGTGGGAGTGTGCCGGCGGCTGCGTGAGTCGGGCCGGTGGATGCCGGTGCTGATGCTCACGGCCCGCGACTCCGTGGAGGACCGGGTGCGGGGGCTGGACGCCGGCGCGGACGACTATTTGACCAAGCCGTTCAGCTTCGCCGAGCTGTCAGCCCGGATCCGGGCACTGATCCGCCGCGGTGCGGTGGAGCGACCCAGCGAGCTGCACGCCGCCGATCTGCGGCTGGACCCGGCGACGCGCCAGGCGTGGCGCGGTCAGGTGGAACTGGACCTCTCGACCAAGGAGTTCGCCCTGCTGGAGCTGTTCCTGCGCCATCGCGGTCAGGTGCTCACTCGCACCCGGATCCTGGAGCACGTGTGGGACTTCGCCTACGACGGGGTATCCAACGTCGTGGACCAGTACGTGCTGTACTTGCGCCGCAAGATCGACCGCCCGTTCGGGCTGGAGCAGTTGGAGACCGTGCGGGGTGCGGGCTACCGGTTGCGCGCCGAATCCACCACGGTTGGATCCCGGTGACGGCCGGCCGGCTGCGGTAAGGAAACGACGATGCCGTTGCGGTTGCGGCTGGCCATGCTGTTCGCGCTCGGCACGGCAGTGGTGATCGCCGCGGCCGCGTTGGCGTTCGTCCTGCAGCTTCGGGTGAGTCTGGACGCCTCGGTGGACGCCGGGCTGCGAGCCCGCGTGCGGGCGGTGGCTGACGAGCTGAACTCCGACAGGGTGCTGCCGCAGCTCGGCCCGACTGATCAGATCGTTCAACTGCGCACCCTCGACGGCCGGCTGCTGGCCTCCTCGCCCCTGGCCGGTACCCAACCGTTGCTCGATGCCGCCCAGCGGCGGCGGGCGCTGGCCGGCCGCGTGTCGTTCACCACCACGGTGTCCGGCGTTCGAAGCCGGTTGCTGGGCACCACTGTGCCCTTTCTCGGCCAGCGGGTATTCGTCGTGCTGGGCACCACCAGTGACGTCTCCGACGCCGCGGTGGATCGGGTCCAGACCACGCTGGTCGTAGGCGGTCCACCAGCGGTGCTGCTCGCCGGTGCGGGCGCGTGGTTGCTGGCCGGGGCGGCGCTGCGCCCGGTGGAGCGGATGCGCCGGGAGGCCGCGGACATCAGCGACCGGGACAACGGCCGACGCCTCGCGGTGCCGTCCACCCGCGACGAGGTCGCCGCGCTGGCTGCCACCATCAACGGGTTGCTCGCCCGGTTGCAGGAGGCGCTGGAGCGGGAGCGCGGCTTCGTCGCCGACGCCGGTCACGAGTTGCGGACCCCGCTGGCGATCCTGCGCGCCGAGCTGGAGCTCGCGGCGCGTCCCGGTCGCAGCCGTGAGGCCCTCGTCGAGGCGGTCAGCCACGCGGGGGAGGAGACCGATCGGTTGATCCGGTTGGCCGAGGATCTGTTGTTGCTGGCCCGCGCCGACAACGCCCAGCCGTTCCTACGTCCGGTCCCGTTGCTATTGCCCGACCTGCTCGGCGCCGCCGCCCGCGGTGCGGGTGCCCGCGCCGAAGCGCGGGGGGTGACCGTGGCAGTGCGCAGTCCGGCCGCGCTGACCGTCCTGGCTGATCCGGACCGCCTGCGCCAAGCGGTCGACAACCTGCTGGACAACGCCACCCGGCACGCCCCGTCCGGCAGCGTCGTGGAAGTCAACGTCACCGCGAACGGCACCGGTGTGGTCACGGTCGAGATCGCTGACCGGGGACCCGGTTTCCCGGCGGAGTTCCTGCCCAATGCCTTCGAACGCTTCCACCGGGCCGATGCCGCTCGCACCCGCGACGGCGGCGGGACCGGGCTGGGACTTTCCATCGTGCAGGCAATCACCGAAGCCCATGGCGGCCACGCCACCGTCGGCAACCGACCCGGCGGCGGAGCCACGGTGACCCTCGAACTACCAGCTCCCGCATAGCAACCCACTGGTGGGGGCTCCCCGTTCGCGGAGCGCGCGACGGGGAGCCCCCATGCCGGTGACTGACTGTCAGTGGCGGTCCCGCCTGCGGCAGTCGTCGTCATCGTGCCGCCGCCGCTTGCGGTCGTCGTCGTCACCCCAGTGCCGGTCGCCGTGATCCAAACCCAAGAATCGTGTTTCCATTGTTCCTTCCCTCCTCGGAGAGGTAACACTCGGTGTGTTTCCTCGATTACCACGGTACCCGTCGGTCGCTCCGGCGCACGGTATTCTCAGTGTACTTTCAGTTCACGTCGGCATTCCCAGCAAACTCTCAGGTGTCCACTGGAACCGGGCGGATTCTGACCGCGGAGAAAGCGATGTCGCGACGGCTTTCTGTGCTTTTAGACTCGTTCGAACGCCGCGATTGAGCTAGCTACCGGCGGGACGTTTTCGTCGATCCTCCGGTATCCGTGCCGTTGTGCGAGGCTCGCAATTTCTTTATGTGCGGACGATGAGGGCAGGCGTGAAGCCGCCGACCAATCGCCGGCCCTGCCCGGGTTGCTGTCCTGCTCTGGTTCGGGAGCTTCAGGGCTGACGCTCGACCGGTTACGGGCTAGGGGGAGGCAGGGGGGTTGCGTCGGGTGAGGACGGCAAGCGCGGTGACGCATACCGACAGCCACGCCGCACCGAGTAACCAGCCGGTCAGCACATCGGTTGACCAGTGCACCCCGAGGTAGAGGCGACTGAGCCCGACCGCTGCGAGGATGACGACGACCACCGTCGCCAAGGCCACCCGGTTGGCTCGTCGCCGGATGAAGCCGAAGGCGATCGCGGTGAGGATCCCCAGGACCACGGTGGATCCCAAGGCGTGACCGGATGGCAGCGAAGCATTGGTCTCCAGTACCAACTGGTCCACCCGCGGTGGCCGCGCTCGAGCCAGCACGTCTTTCATGACCGTACCCATCAGCGCCGCCCCCAGCGCCGCGACGGCGACTGTTCCGGCTTGGGGCCAGCGCCGACGCCACGCCAGCCAGACCACGCTGAGCAACGCCAGCGCCCCCATCGTCGCAGTGCCACCGGCATCGGACACGAGCTTCGCGGCAACGGTCGAGGCTGCGGAGCGGTGATCGACGAACCACCCGGTGATCGCCGGGTCGACGGTGCTGAGCCCGTTGCGATCCTCGATGGAGTCCACCACTTCCAGTTGCGCGACGTCGAGCCACGCTGCGCAGCCGAGCCCGACCAGCAGGATCCGGCCCCGGACCGGCCGTGCCCTCCAGACAGCCCCAAGCCGGGGCCAGGCGCCGGGTGGCCGGTCAGCGGCGACCCACGCCCGGACGATGGAGGCGCCGAGCCAGGCCACCCACAGCACTGCTGCCACCCAGCCGACCAGCAACACCGGATCGACGAACTGCACGCATTACCTCCTCGTCAGGCGGTCGTGCTCGGCGCGCCGGTGATGATGTTGTCGGAATCAGGCTGGTCTTTTCGGCTGATGGTCAGGTAAGTGACCAGGGACAAGATCGTGACCAGGAACAGCGCCGATGTTGCCGCCGTGCCCAGACCTACGCCGCCGCTGTCCGACGGCTGTGACAGGTAGTCACCCAGCGAGGCGCCCAGCGGGCGGGTGAGGATGTAGGCGATCCAGAACGCCAGGACCGCATTGAGCTTGAACCCGAAGTGGGCGATGGTCACGATCGCGATGAGCGCGGCGAACATGATCGCGGAAATCCAGTAGCCCAGGTTGAGGCGCTCCGCCACGAGGTCACCGGCGGCGGTGCCCAGGGCGAAGGTGAACAGGATCGCCAACCAGTAGAAGCCTTCGCGCCGGGTGGTGTAGATCGTGTGGATGGACAGGGTCCTCTCGGATCGGTACCAGGCCGCGAAGGTGGCGGCGAGGGCGACGCTGAAGACGACGGTGGTGGTCTCCAGCGAGACACCGAAGTTGTCGGTCAGGTTATCGGTGATCAAAGTGCCGACGACACTGATCAGCACGACCGCGAGCCAGTAGATCCCTGGTACGTACCGAAGACCTCTGAACTGGAAGAACAGCGCAACAATCAGTAGCGCGGCCATGACGAGACTGGTGCCGGTCAGGCCCAGGCCCAGGGTGGTGTTGAGGTAGTCCGCCACGGTCTCGCCGACCGTCGTGGCCAGCACCTTGATAACCCAGAAGTAGATCGTGACCTCTGGGACTTTGTTCAGCATCTGGCGGGCTCGCGGCACAGCCGCGACCTGCCCGGGATTCATTGTCATGCGCGCGAGGTTGGCGACATCTCGATGTGAGGATCGTGAGAGTGACCGAGAGTGTGTGAATGGTCACATTGACGTCACTTGAGGATGTTGACGGCCCGGGCGATGACCAGGGCCACGGTGACCAGCGAGACCAGTGACTGGGCGAGCATGGTCAGCTTGGCCCACCGCGACAGCGGCATCACGTCGGTGGGACTGAAGGCGGTGGCGTTGGTGAACGACAGGTACAGGTAGTCCACGAACTCCGGTTCCCAATCCGGCGGGGCCAGCTCGGGGCTCTGCATCTGCACGAACTGGAAGTCGGGAACCAGCTGGCGGGCGTGGGCCCGGGCAGCTGGGCCGCCGCGGTCGAACTGCCAGTACCACAGACCGAAGGCGATGATGTTGGTCAACCAGATCGCCACCCCGCTGGCCAGCAGTGGACCGGCGTCTTGGCCTTCCCGACCGTGCACCAGGCCGAGCACCAGCAGGGTGGCTGACCAGGCGTTGGCCAGGCTGAGCAGTCCGGTCAAGGTGAGGCTGGCTGCGCGCAGAGCCCGGGATTCCCGATTGAGCCGTGCCGGGCTGGCCACGATCAGCGCGATCAGCACCGCGAGCTCCAGACCGGGCAGCAGCCACCGGGACTGCAACACCAACTGGTCGGGCAGGGCCAGCTGCAGGGCGATGGCGACCATGATCGCTGCGACCACCGGCCAACGGCTTTCCCCCTCGGTGCGGCGCAACCAGGCCGGCACGTGCAGGTGCTGTGCCGCATCACGGGACCGGGTGAAGCGCTGGGTTGCGCTATGGGCCAGGCGGGCCGCCGGGCCGGAGATCAGGTTGCGCTCCAAGCGCAGCGACTCCTCCAGCTGCGTCAGTTCCTCGTGCGCAGCGGCGAGTGCCCGCAGGGTGTGCTGGGTCGTCAGGTCGTGCTGGGTCGTCAGGTCGTGCTCAGCCGTGTCGTCGCCGGCCGGGCTCGGAATGTCATCCACCCGCCCGACGCTACCGTCGCGCACCCCGCCCGATCCGAGCCCGCCCGTGCGCACCTCACCGGGGTTGCATGACTGGTTGGGTTCACTTCCTGCATGGCGTTGGGTGGATTCTCGGCACCCGGTTGGTTCGGGTTGCTGGGGGTTGTCGCCGCGGTGGTTGCCGGGTACGTGTGGGTCCACCGACGGCGCCGCCGCTACCTGCTGCGTTTCGCCAACCTCGAGTTGCTCGAACGCGTTGCTCCGCGCCGACCGGGCTGGCCCCGGCACATCCCCGCGGTGCTGCTGATCGTGGCGCTGGTGCTGCTGACTCTCGGGTTGGCTGGGCCTACCGCGAATGCCCAGGTCCCACGCAATCGCGCGGTCGTGATGCTGGTCATCGACGTGTCATTGTCGATGAACTCCACCGATGTCTCCCCCAGCCGCATCGTCGCCGCCAAGGATGCCGCGACGTCCTTCGTCCGCGGGCTGCCCGCCGGCATCAACCTCGGGGTGGAATCCTTCGCCGGCACCGCGACCGTGCTGGTCAGTCCCAGCACCGACCGAATCCAAGCTGTGCAGGCCATCGACCAGCTGACCCTCGCGGAGTCCACCGCGACCGGGGAAGCCCTGGCCGCCGCCCTGGCCTCCATCAACGCCTTCAACCAACTCATCCCAGGCCAAGTTCAGGGACCACCACCGGCCCGGATCGTCCTGATGAGCGACGGGAAGCAGAACGTCGGCCGCGACGAGTTCACGGTGGCCGCCCAAGCCGGGGCGGCGCACATCCCGATCACCACCATCTCTTTCGGTACCCCCTACGGCACCGTCGACATCCAGGGCGAACAGGCCCCGGTACCGGTCGATGACGACTCACTGGCCCGCGTTGCCCAACTCTCCGGTGGCGAGTTCTACCCGGCCCAGAGCAACCAGCAGATCCATCGGGTCTATGACACCCTCGACCAGCAGATCGGCTACCAGACGGTCCGCAAGGACGTCAGCAGGCCGTGGCTCATCCTGGGGACCCTGGTCTGCCTGGCCGCGGCCGGCGCCGGCCTGCTCACCTCCCAACGCCTCCCGGCTTGAACCGGGTGACCAGGAGCGCGGCGACCAGCTGGTCGAGGTGGCCGCGGAGGTTGGTATCCGCATGTCCGGTTTAATCTGATCACCGTAGGGAACTCTTCGACCACAGACCTCACCAACGAGGTCGGCGGATCGTCAGGCGGTGTTGTCATGGGTTTGATTCTCGGCTTGCTGGTGCTGTGGGTGGTATTGGTAGTCGTCGGGTTCGCTATCAAGGCATTGCTGTGGCTGGCGATCGTCGGCCTCGTACTGTTCGTCGTCACTGGTGTGTTCGGTGCGATCCGCGGCCGGAGTCGCCGGGCCCTGCGCTGACAGCGACGCTAGTAGTCGTTCACGACGTCGGTCAGGCGGCTACCAGCCCGCTACTGCTCGCGCAAAGCCGATGAGCAGTAGCGGGCTGATTGCGTCAACCCCATTCCTTCGTCGAACACGTTTGTGTCGTTCCCCTTTGACGCCCACGGGTGATCTCCGAGATCGACCGGCTGAGGGTCGACGTGGCCGCGAGGAGCAGCAGGATACCCTCGACGACGACGCTGATACCGGGTCAGTATGCAGCGCCGCTGTCTGGATGCCGGCAACTCGAAGGGGATACTTGAATGACGGGGTCGCCCGCACGCATGGTCCGACTACTGGCGAAGCTATCGGAGTGGACAGTGATCGTTGCTTGTGTGCGTTTAGCGACACGACGTGTCGCACGAGGCACCCAAATGGTGATCACGCCGCGACGGCGGACAGCGAATGCCGCCGCCGGATTAGTCGCGATCGCGTTCGTGTCGTCGTGCAGTGGGGCCGGCATAACGGGCAGTCCAGCGGGCGCGAACAGTTCCCCGCCACCGCAGGCGACACCGCAAGTCCAGCCCAACCCGGATCACGTCAAGAAGCTTACCGCCGTCCTGGACAACATGACCAAGAACTACGCGCAGTATGCCGAATCGTCCCCGGGGCCGGAGGACATCGTCGGCTACAACATCGGTGACCTGTGGAAGAAGGGCATCGACGGCACTGGAACGACCATAGCGCTGGTCGAAGGATGGGACGATCCCCAGATCAACGATGTCATCAAGGAGTTCGACCAGGAATACGGCCTACCTGATCCGGAGATCCAGACAATTTATCCCTCCGGCAACGGGCACCTGCCCGCACAATGCCCGCCCGGAATGGTCGCGCTGGGCAGCTACGGTTCGTGTGAAGCGTGGCACAACGAGCTCGAGCTCGACGTGAAAGCGGCCCACCTGATCGCGCCGTACGCAAAGATACTGATCACCGCAACCCCGGCGGACAGCGAGATCACCGATGACGCCGCGAGCCAGGTCGCGCCCCCGGAGATGATGCAGGCACTGGAGT
>JALYTS010000151.1 GCA_030854185.1 Actinomycetota bacterium
CGTCTCCACTCGGCACTCGGCTACCAGACCCCGCAAGAGGTCTACGACGAGTACCTGAACCGGCAGTCCGCAGCATGATGTAGCAATTAATCAGCAGTCCGGAAAAAACAAGGCAGACCAGAGAACCAACGGCGAGTCGGCCGCTCTTCGAGCGTGCCCTTAAGCTGCGGCGGCGGGTACTGGGTGAGGAGCACCCCCACACCCTGCTCTCGGCCAACAACCTCGCCGACGACCTGCGGGCACTGGGGCAGCACGAGGCGGCGCGGCAGCTCGACGAAGGCACCGAGACCCGCCGTCGCCGAGCCACTCGGGCTTGATCGATCTCGCGTCCTGGACCACCCGGCACGACCTGCGAAGCGATGCGCACGTCGTGAGCTCGACACCATCGACGTTTGCAGTGGACGGAGATGTCGGTAACGCCGAGTTCACGACGCACCAGCCCGTTCGTCGCATCGTTGTTCTTCGCGGTTCCCGTAGTCGGCCGTCATTGTCAGGGGTGTCTGAGAGAATCGGGGCATGAGGCCGGGTGGTTGCGACGAGTTGCAGGCGGCATTGGCCGGCGTCGACGCACTACGCGAATCGGTGTCTTCACTGCGTGGGCAAGAATTACTCGAGGCGGTGTGCGGTATCGAGGTACTGACCCGCAAGACCCACGCCGCAATGCTGGAACTCGTCGCTGGACTGGACGCCACGAAAGTGGCCCAAGAGCAGGGATTCGTTACCACGTGGCGACTGCTTTCGGCGATGCTGGATCTCAGTGCCGGCCAGGCCCGCGCCCGGGTACGCGACGCCGAGCAACTCGCCTCCCGGCGTACCCTGACCGGCGAGGTGCTCCCGGCCCACTTACCGGCCACCGCGGCGGCGCTGGCGTCCGGCGCGATCGGCACCGGGCAGCTGAAGGTCATCATCCAGACCATGGCGGCACTGCCCTCCGCGGTCAGCCAGGACGATCGTGACTGGGCCGAGTCGACGCTGGCCGAGCACGCCCAGAACTTCGATCCGCATCGACTGAAGGTGATCGCACGGCGCATCGTCGACCAGCTCGATCCCGACGGACCAGCACCTGCCGAGCCTGAGGATCCCTGCCCCGCGGCCGGTGAGCTGCACATCCGAGATCGCCGCGACGGCGGGATCAGCCTGGAAGGCTGGCTCGACGCCCTGCACGGCACCGCGTTCCGCGGGCTGATCGAACAACTCGCCAAGCCCCGCCCACTGGCCGAAGACATCCCCGACCCGCGCACCGCAGCCCAGCGCAACGCCGATGCGCTGGTCGAGATCTGCGACCTGGCTCGCGGACATGACCAGATGTCGACTGCGGGTGGGGAACCGCCGCACGTCACGGTCACTGTGGACTACGACACCCTGATCAAACAACTGTCGGAGGCCACGCTGGACTACGGCCAGCGGCTTTCTGCGGCCCAGACCAGGCTCGCGGCGTGCGACTGCAAGATCATCCCTGTGGTGATGGGAGGCGACAGCGAACCACTCGATGTCGGCCGCGCCCAGCGCACGGTACCCCTGGGTATCCGCCGGGCACTGGTTGCCCGAGACCGCGGATGTACTTTCCCGGGTTGTGACCGTGCTCCCGCATCGTGCCACGCTCACCACGTCCGGGAGTGGAATCACCACGGCCACACCGAAGTGAAAAATTGCGTTCTGCTCTGCCCAACCCACCACCGATGGGTGCACGCCACCGGATGGGACATCACCATCCGCGGAAACCTTGTCGAGTTCCAACCACCCGCCATTCTCGACCCCCACCGCAGACCACTACACAACCCACTCCGGCAGTGAGCCGCCACAATCGGGACTGCCGAATAGCACTCCGCGTACACAGTTCGCCATTCGCCGTGACAACGGGCCGGGGATAACCTCGATGTCATCGCGCTGCTTGAGCAGACCGAGGTTGTAACCTGCGGTGGTACTGCCGGCTCCGCGGCGCCGCAGCTCAGTCGGCGCAACTCCGGGTGATCTTCTCGATCTCGGCGTCGATGTCGACGGCCAGACTTTCGCTGCCCAGCGGGACGGCGTCGATAGTGGCCTGGACGAACTGCGCCAGCAGGTCGCGGTCCACCTCCAGCACGGCGTGGCCGTCGAGTGACCGGATCTCGACCAGGGTCACCTCCCAGTCCCCCATGTTGGCGGGGCGCACCCGGACGTCGCCGATCCCGGCCGGGGCACTGAGGCCGGCGACCAGCAGGTCCCGGGCCAGCACCCAGTCCACGAAGCGGTTGCCGCGGGTCTGGATCTCGACGGTCACGGCGAACGGGTCATCGGTGCAGTAGTTCCAGCGCGTCACCACGGGCGCAGCGGCCTCGTGCAGCAGCGCGAACATGTCGTGGGCAACCGCCTCGCCACCGTAGTTCGTCATGCCGGGCCACCTCTCCGCGCTGGTTCCGACCTGACGCGCTCCGAGTCGGGGAGCAGTGTGATCTCTTGGAGCGATCAGTCGGAAGTTGATGTGCTCACAGACAACATCGCCGAAGTGGGTCCGTACGTACCACTGGTCCGCCACATTCACCCCAACTGATGTACTCGGGTGGGGCATACGGGTTACCGGATTCAGGTGCCGGTTTTGTGGATCATAGGCCCAGTGACCGGCCGATTACTTCCTTCATGATCTCGGTGGTGCCGCCGTAGATCCGGGTGACCCGGGCGTCGGCGAAGGCCCGGGCGATGGGGTATTCGAGCATGTAGCCATAGCCGCCGTGCAGCTGCAGGCAGCCGTCGACCACCCGGCCCTGAAGCTCGGTGCACCACCACTTGGCCATGGCGGCGTCGGCCACGGTCAGCTCACCCTCGTTGAGGGCTTCGATGCAGCGGTCGGTGAAAGTCTGCGCGATGTCGATCTCGGTGGCCATCTCAGCCAACCGGAATCTGGTGTTCTGGAAGGATCCGATCGGCTGGCTGAACGCCTTGCGGTCCTTGACGTAGGCCAGCGTCAGCTCTAGCGCGGCTCGTGCCGCAGCCACCCCGGCGACGGCCATCGACAGGCGCTCCTGAGGAAGCCGATCCACCAGGTGGGCGAACCCGCGGCCCTGCGTACCGAGCAGGTTGCCGATCGGCACCCGCACATCACGGAAGAACAACTCGGCGGTGTCCTGGGCGTGCTGACCCAGCTTGACGAGTTTGCGACCGCGCTCGAAGCCCGCCATCCCGCGCTCAAGCACGAGCAGGCTCATCCCCTGATGCCGCTGCTGCGGGTCGGTCTTCACCGCGGTGATGACCAGATCGGCGTTGATGCCATTGGTGATGAACGTCTTCGATCCGTTGACCAGGAGATGGTCAGCCTGGCGATGCGCTGTGGTGGCCATGCCGGCCAGGTCCGAACCCATCCCCGGCTCGGTCATCGCGATGGCCGTGATCAACTCACCGGAGGCGATCCCCGGCAACCAGCGCCGCTGCTGCTCCTCAGTGGCGAGGTCCAGGAAGTACGGCAGGCAGATGTCGTTGTGCAGGCTCAGCCCGAGCCCCGCGCCGGCGGCCCCGGCGCGCATGATCTCCTCGTCCAGCACTGCGTTGAACCGGAAGTCGGCCACCCCGCCGCCACCGAACTCCACTGGGATCGCCATCCCGAGAAAGCCGGCCGCACCGGCGGTGGTGAACAGCTGCCTGGGCACGATGCCGTCGGCGTCCCACTCCTCCAGGTGCGGCGTGACCTCCTTTGTCAAGAAGGCGCGGACGCTCTCCCGGAAGGCCTCATGCTCGGCCTCGAACAACCGACGGCGCATCTGACGATTCCTCCCCTGGCGGGCACGCCACCTGCTCGCCACTCGGTCGAGGTGTGGTGCAGTCACTTGCGTTGTATTCTCTGCGGTCAAGGTGGACGAAGACCAGCCTAAGAGGTGATGCGCGGTGCTGCCGGACGATGTTCGACGAGGCCAGTCTCCGAGCGCAGCACTACCCCGAGATGCCGGCCTGGTGCACGAGGCGATGTTCTATCGCGACCCCGACGACTACGCCTTCGCTATCGCGAATTTCCTTCGGGAGAGCTTCGAGCTGGCGCAACCGACGCTGGTAGCGGTCCCACGCCCACATGTCGACCTGCTGCGATCAGCACTCGGATCCGACGCCGAGAGCGTCCAATTCGTCGACATGACCGAGGCAGGTCGCAATCCCGGCAGGATCATCCGAACTGTCCTGCACGCGTTCGTCCGGGGACATCCGGCGAGCCGAGTCCGCATCGTCGACGAACCGATCTGGCCGGGTCGGTCCGCAGCGGAGTGCCGCGCGGCGCTGCAACACGAAGCTTTGATCAACATCGCCCTGGCGGACCATGAGGCGACCATCCTGTGCCCATACGACCGCCACGGGCTGGACGCCGCAACGCTGGCGCAGGCCCGGCAGGCCCATCCAGTGCTGATCGAGCAGGACCGCCGGGAGATCAGTACTGACTACCGGGACCCCCGTGCCGTCGCTGACGCAAGCCTGCGAGCGTTGCCCGAGCCACCGGAGTGGTGGGGTGACATGCGGGTCTTCTCGTCGCTCACCGAGCTGCGGGCGCTGCGGCTGTTCGTGCACGGTCTGGCCTCGCGGGCTGGGCTGCCGGCGCACCGGGTGTCCGATCTGTGTCTCGCAGTCAACGAGGTCGCCACCAACACCCTGGAGCACACCCACGCGTCGGGTGTCCTCTCGGTCTGGCAGGACCCTGACACCGACAGCCTGATTTGCGAGATCACTGACAGCGGGCAGCTGCACGACCGGCTCGTCGGCCGGATGCCGCCCGATGAGGGGGACTCGCACGGCCGCGGGTTGATGTTGGTCAACTCGCTGTGCGATCTGGTCGAGATGCCGACCGGCCAGATCGGTGCCGGAACCACCGTCCGGCTACACATGCGGCTGCGGTAATCAACCGACGGTTCTGCTCATGCCGGCGTCCGCAGCACCGCGCTGTCATCGCCCGGCCAGCTCGTCCATTGCCTGGTAGATCCGCTTGTCCGACACCGGGTACGGGGTGCGCAACTCTTGGGCGAAGTAGCTGACCCTCAGCTCCTCGATCATCCAGCGGATCCGCTGGAACTCCAGGATTTCGTCACCCCCGTCGCTGCCCGGTTGCCGGTGCAGCTGCTGGTAGGCCTGCGTGACGGTCTGGATCCGGTGCATCCAGTCCCGGTCGCGGTCGGGATCTCGGGGCAGCTTGTCCAGCCGGCGGGCGATCGCCTGCAGGTAACGGGTCAGGTCGGCAAGCCGCTGCGCGCCGGTCGCGGTGACGAAGCCGGGCCCGAGCAAGCCGGCCAGCTGCGCGCGGACGTCGGCGACTGCCGGCGCCAGCACCGCAATGGTGAGCTCGGCCAGCCGGGCCTCGACGGAGTGCACGATGGCCAGGCTGCGCTGGACGTGGGCGAGCACGGCGCGCGTCGCATCGGCGAGCTCACCGTGAGCCCGGTCCCGCAACCGGGCGAAGCCATCCTCGTCGCGGGGCGGCCCGCCGCAGGCGGCGATCAGCGCGTCGACGGCACAGTCGATGCAGTCGGCCAGCAAGGCCTCGGTACTGCCGTCCGGATTGCGGGCCAGCACCAGCCTGGCCTGCCGGTCGAGGCCGCGCTGCACCAACTTGCTCAATCCGGGGACGGCCAGCAGCACCAGCCGGCGGGTGCCCGCCCACATGGCACGCTGCTGCTCCGCCTCGGTGGGCAGCAACGCGACGGCGACGGTGTCGCCCTCGTCTACTAACGCCGGGTAGCCGGTGACCAGGTGGCCGGCCTGCTCCTGCTGGTGGGACTGCGGCAGCGTCCCGATATCCCAGCTGCGCAGGCCGCGGCGTTGCAGTCCGGCCCCCGCGGCGGACAGCGTGGTCCGCAACTGCGGCGCCAGCTGACGGGTCAGCGTCCCGAGGTCCTTGCCCTGAGCCAGGGTGCGATCACCGTCGAACACCCGAAAGGTGATCTTCAGATGGTCGGGTACCTGGTCGAGGTGCCAGTCCTCGCTGTGCACCGGCACGCCCGCCCCGACAAGCTCGCGTTCCAGCGCGTCGAGCAACGCTTCCCGGTAGGGGGTCAGCCGGGCCAGCAGGGCCTTGGCGTGATCGGGCACCGGTACCAGCTGGCGGCGCAGCGGCTTGGGCAGTGACCTGAGCAACGCGACGACCAACTCGTGGCGCAATCCGGGGACCTGCCAGCTGAAGGGTGCGGCGGTGAGCTGGTTGAGCACCGGCAGCGGCACGTGCACCGTCACCCCGTCAGCGTCGGCCCCCGGCTCGAACTGGTAGGACAGGTCAAGTGTCAGCGTGCCGAGCAACCACGAACCGGGGTAATCCGCCTCGCTGACGGCGTCTCCGGTGATCAGCATCGCGGGCTTGAAGTCGAGCAGGTCCGGCGCGACCTTGCTGATCTTGCGCCACCAGCTGTCGAAATGCCGGGCCGAGACGATCTCGGCGGGAATCCGCTGGTC
Organism: Actinomycetota bacterium; assembly: GCA_030854185.1. Classification (GTDB taxonomy): domain Bacteria; phylum Actinomycetota; class Actinomycetes; order Mycobacteriales; family Pseudonocardiaceae. The sequence goes on from JALYTS010000151.1 coordinate 6,391, forward strand.
GTAGAAGTCGAACAGGGTCTCGTCGTCGACCAGGATGCCGCGCCGGCGGGCCCGCGCTTCGAGTTCCCCGACGTCGTCGAGCAATGCCCGGTTGGTCTGGAAGAAGGCGTGCCGGGTCTCCCAATCACCCTCGACCAGAGCATGCCGCAGGAACAGCTCCCGGGACAGCTCCGGGTCGAGTTTCCCGTAATCCACCTTGCGGGATGCGACGATCGGGATGCCGTACAGGGTGACCTTCTCGTAGGCCACCACCGCGCCGCGCTTACGTTCCCAGTGCGGCTCGCTGTAGCTGCGCTTCACCAGGTGCCCGGCCAGCGGTTCCACCCACTGCGGCTCGATCCGCGCGGCGATCCGGCCCCACAGCCGGGAAGTCTCCACCAGCTCGGCGGCCATCACCCAACGCGGCGGTTTGCGAAACAACGCCGATCCGGGAAAGACGGCGAACCGCGCGCCCCGGGCGCCGAGATAGTCACGGGTCTCGGGATCGAGCAACCCGATATGGGACAGCAGCCCGGCCAGCAATGAGATGTGCACTTGCTGCGGATTAAGGGTGTTCGCCGTCAGCCCCGAGGTCATGCCGAGGTCGCCGGTGATCCGGCGCAGCTGCCCATGCAGATCTTGCCACTCCCGCACCCGCAGGTAATGCAGGAACTCGGTTTTGCACAGCTTGCGGAACTGGTTGGATGACAGTGCCCGCTGCTGCTCGTCGAGGTGGCGCCAGAGATTGAGGAAACTCAGGAAGTCGGAGTCCTTGCTGGCGAACCTGGCGTGCTGGGCGTCGGCGGCCGCCTCGGCGTCGGTCGGGCGCTCCCGTGGATCTTGGATGGACAGCGCCGCGACGATCACCAGGACGTCGCACAGGCAACCGTTCTCGTTGGCCGCCACCACCATCCGGGCCAGCCGGGGGTCCAGCGGCAGCTGCGCCAACGTGCGACCGATCCGGGTGAGCCGCATGGTTGGGTGCTCTTCAGGGTGCTCTTCAATAGCACCCAACTCGCGCAGCAGCGCGACGCCGTCGGAGATCTGCCGGCGGTCCGGGGGGTCGATGAAGCCGAACGCGGCCACCTCCCCCAGGTTCAGCGCCGCCATCTGAAGGATCACCGACGCCAGGTGGGTGCGCACGATCTCCGGATCGGTGAACTCCGGTCGCGACCCGAAGTCCTGCGCCGAGTACAGCCGGACGCAGATGCCGTCGCTGGTGCGCCCGCACCGCCCGGCCCGCTGGGTGGCCGAGGCCTGCGAGATGGGTTCGATCGGCAGCCGCTGCACCTTCAGCCGGCGGCTGTAACGGGACATCCGAGCCGTCCCCGGGTCGATCACATACCTGATCCCCGGCACGGTCAGCGACGTCTCGGCGACGTTGGTGGCCAGCACGATCCGGCGCATCCGGTGCGGCTGGAAGACCCGATGCTGCTCGACCGCCGACAGCCGCGCATACAACGGCAGGATCTCGGTGTCCGGCAGGTCCAGCGCGTGCAACGCATCCTGGGTGTCGCGGATCTCCCGCTCACCGGAGAGAAAGACCAGGACGTCCCCGGGGCCCTCGCGTTGCAGCTCCGCCACCGCGTCGCAGATCGCCTGGGTCTGGTCGCGGTCATCGGGGCTGTCTTGGGCGTCCGGGCCGTAGGGGCGGTAGCGGATCTCCACCGGGTAGCTACGACCGGAGACCTCGATCACCGGTGCGCCGTCGAAGTACCGGGAGAACCGCTCGGGGTCGATGGTCGCCGAGGTGATGATCACCCGTAGGTCGGGTCGGCGGGGCAGCAGTTGTTTGAGGTAGCCCAGGATGAAATCGATGTTCAGCGAGCGCTCGTGTGCCTCATCGATGATCAACGTGTCGTACTGCCGCAACAGGGGATCGGACTGGATCTCGGCCAGCAGGATGCCGTCGGTCATCAGCTTGACCAGGGTGTCCTCGGATACGCGACCGGTGAACCGCACTTTCCAACCCACCGCGCCGCCGATGGGGACGTCCAGTTCCTCCGCGATGCGCTCGGCTACTGTGCGGGCGGCGATCCTGCGCGGCTGGGTGTGCCCGACGGTGCCGAGGACCCCGCGACCCAGCTCCAGGCAGATCTTGGGGATCTGGGTGGTCTTGCCGGAGCCGGTCTCCCCTGCGATCACCACCACCTGATGGTCCCGGATCGCTACGGCGATCTCGCCGGTGTGCTGGGTGATCGGCAGCGCCGGTGGGTAACGAATCTGCGGCACAGCACCCCGCCGACGACCTATCCGCACGTCACCCAACGATTCGCGCACGGACAGCAATCTCCTAGCCCCAGTTTCCGGGCTAGTTGGATCTTGATGATTTGATCTTGACGTGTATGTGGGTTTGACCTGCGTGGATCCGGCGTGTCGAAGCGCATTCGATCTTGTCATGGTGTATGACCTAAAGGGTGGCGAGCCTGTACAAGAAGTCCGTCAACGGGAAGCCGTACT
>JALYTS010000229.1 GCA_030854185.1 Actinomycetota bacterium
CGCGGAGTTCGGTGTCGAGTTCGGCCACGGATTCGGCGATTTGTTCACAGGTGACCTCGTCGCCGATGGCTTTGCATTCGGTGTAGACGGCGGCCAGATCGGCGCGGGTGGCCATCAGCTCCTGGTGGTCCGCACTGGGTTTGGCCCGGTCGGTGACGGGTTCGGCGTCGAGGTGCCAGCCCTGGCGGCACTGCACCATCCGCAACCTGCGGGCCTTGTCCGCGCACGGTGGACACTGGTCTGCCCGGGTGGACCCACACGGCACCGGGACGACCTCGCCCCGGCCGGTGGTGATGTCGATGCGGCGCATGGCCAGCGGCCGGATGCAGACGCCGTGCTGCTCGGCCAGGGCTTGGGCGACATCAGCGCTGAGCGGCAGCGTGGCTCGCTGCGCCCGGGTCAGTGCCGCGATCCCCACCGCGGCGGGTTGAGTGACGGTCATCAGGCCCTGGCCTCCCGCAGGGTGGTCGCCCGCCGGAGCGCGCCGAGCGGGATGGTGGTGGTGGTGTCGGGTGCCAGATCGGCGCCGAGGCCGTGTTCGGGGACCGGCATGGCGCCATAGACCAGCACCGAGGCTCCGCCGGTCAGTAGCCCCGTGACCGACAGGTGCACCGAGCCACTGCGGGGGACCCGCCGGGCTTGGGCGATGACCTGGGTCAGCGTGTCGGCCCAGGCCAGCAACCCCCGGGCGATCGCGGCGGGGTCGTGGCTGGCCAGCTGCACGGTCACCTGCGGTACCGAGATCGCAGCGGTCACCAGCACCGAGGCGATCGGGGGCAGCTCGAACTCAGCGAGGTGCGCGCCGATCGCAGCAAGCAGGTCAACGGTCGTTGTCACGCGGCACCTCCGTGAGTTGACCCGGTCGGGTCGGTAGGTGTGGTCGGGAAGGGCAGCACCGTGGTGTCGTGGGTGAGGGGGCCGGTGATGAACGTTTCGAGTTGTTTGATCGTGGCGTCGGGGACCCACCCGGCGCGGACGCGTAGGGGTTCGCGGATGCCTTCGCCGAAGACGTATCCGGTTCCGGCTTCGGTTTCGGTGATCCGGTTGGCCCACGCTCCCCGCTCGTAGGCCTGATCCCCCAGCACCATCCCGACATGGGATTTCGCGGAGACACGGAGGCAGATCCGCCGGGGGAACAGCTCCCGGACCGGGACGGTGTCCTTGGTGGGCTCCTGGACGTAGCCACGGACCGTGAATCCCAGGGCCCGCCCCTGGGTGGTCAGCAGGGCGACCCGTTCGGTGATCGCGTCGCGGGTCTTGCGGTCGGTGTATTTGGTCAGGGCGCCGATTTCGTCGAATTCCAGGAGTTCCAGGGGGTGTTCGGGGCTGATCGGCGCGACCCGCACTCGCCCGGCGAAGGTGGTTTTGCGGGTGTGCATCTCCTGCACGAGGTCATCGAGGACGGCCAGGGCGTCGGTGCCGGTGACGGCGTAACGAGCAAAGATCCGCCGCCCGTAGGCCAGCTCCATCCCCTTGGGATCAATCCCGGAGACCCGCACCAGCCCATCGCGGATCGCCGGCGCGATCGACACCAGCGGGCACCACATCGCGGAGTTCTTGCCCGCCCCACTGGCCCCGGCCACCAGGGTGTGACCACCCGCGAGGGGGACGTGCCAGTCCTGGCCGTACTCGGTGCGCCCGGAGAATACCCGCCGCAAATCCACCGCCGTGCCCGCAACAGTCGCCAGCGTGGCCAGGTCGGGGCAGGGCACCGGGTCGGCGAGCAGGTTGCGGCGCTGGAAATCGATCGAGACCACATTCGGGGTCAGTTCCCGGACCTGGCAGCGGGCCACTGCCCGAGCCGAGGCCAACGCCCGCGCGGCCGCATCGAAGTCTTCCGGTTTCTGGCCGGGCACAAGTCGGATGCGGACCTCGTCCCAGGAGGCACCGGAGCGCACCCCGAGCACCGTGGGCAGCCGCGCTTGGACCTGGTTGCGGCCGCGGCGGATGCTGCGCCCGAGGGGATTCATCATCACGACCACGGGTGCGGCGTCGGGTTTGATGCTCAGCCCGCAGGCATGCAGCCACTGGGGCAGCTTGGGGGCGTACACCGTCCAGCGCAGCCACCACGAGCGCAGGTGCCGACCCGCCCACGCATCAAACGACGCCAGGTCAACCAGCCGCCACCCGGTCAGCACGCTGGCGACCACGCTGGCGGTGACGACCAGAGAAGTCGAACCCCACCAGTGCCACCACGCCATCAGGGCCAACACGGTCAGGCTGGTCCGCCAGTGGGTGACCGTCTGACGCAGCGCCCACCCCACGGCCTTGAGCACCAGCCAGACCGCGACGATCACCACCGCAGCTGCCGCGAGGGCTTCGGCGAGCTTGATTAACGCCTTACCGAGTTTGGCCAATACCCACACCACGACGCCGAGCACACCGGCACCGGCGATCACCAGAGCAATCCGGTACGCGTCCATCACCGACCACCCCCGATTCCCACCAAGGTGATCGCGGCGCTCTTGCGGTTGTTGCTGTTGTAATTCACATCGGGCAGGGGGCTTGCGCCGTGCCCGGTTAATCTGCGTATCCTCACTACTGTTCACTCCTGACTCGGGTGGACAGCGCAGAAGCGGATCAGGTTGGTAGCCGAAGATTCCGCTTCTGCG
>JALYTS010000230.1 GCA_030854185.1 Actinomycetota bacterium
CGCGGAGTTCGGTGTCGAGTTCGGCCACGGATTCGGCGATTTGTTCACAGGTGACCTCGTCGCCGATGGCTTTGCATTCGGTGTAGACGGCGGCCAGATCGGCGCGGGTGGCCATCAGCTCCTGGTGTTGTTCGCTGGGTTTGGCCCGGTCGGTGACGGGTTCGGCGTCGAGGTGCCAGCCCTGGCGGCACTGCACCATCCGCAACCTGCGGGCCTTGTCCGCGCACGGCGGGCACTGGTCTGCCCGGGTGGACCCACACGGGACCGGGACGATGTCGGTGCGGCCGGTGGTGGTGTCGATGCGGCGCATGGCCAGGGGTCGGATGCAGACGCCGTGTTGTTCGGCCAGGGCTTGGGCGACATCAGCGCTGAGCGGCAGCGTGGCTCGCTGCGCCCGGGTCAGTGCCGCGATCCCGACCGCGGCGGGTTGGGTGACGGTCATCAGTCCCTGACCTCCCGGCGGGTGGTTGCCCGCCGGAGCGCGCCGAGCGGGATGGTCCTGCAGGTGTCGGGTGCCAGATCGGTGCCGAGGCCGTGTTCGGGGACCGGTATGGCGCCATAGACCAGCACCGAGGCTCCGTCGGTCAGTAGCCCGGTGACCGACAGGTGCACCGAGCCACTGCGGGGGACTCGCCGGGCTTGGGCGGTGACCTGGGTCAGCGTGTCGGCCCAGGCCAGCAGCCCGTGGGCGATCGCGGCGGGGTCGTGGCTGGCCAATTGCACGGTCACCTGCGGTGCTGAGATCGCAGCGGTCACTAGCACCGAGGCGATCGGGGGCAGCTCGAAGGCGGCGAGGTGCGCGCTGATCGCGGTGAGTAGCTCGTCGGTCGTTGGCATGGTCATGCGGCACCTCCGCGCGTTGACCCGGTCGGGTCGGTGGGTGTGGTCGGGAAGGGCAGCACCGTGGTGTTGTGGTTGATGGGGCCGGTGACGAACGTTTCGAGTTGTTTGATCGTGGCGTCGGGGACCCAGCCGGCGCGGACGCGTAGGGGTTCGCGGATGCCTTCGCCGAAGACGTATCCGGTTCCGGCTTCGGTTTCGGTGATCCGGTTGGCCCACGCGCCCCGCTCGTAGGCCTGATCCCCCAGCACCATCCCCACGTGCGATTTCGCCGAGACCCGTAGGCAGATCCGTCGGGGGAACAGCTCCCGGACCGGGACGGTGTCCTTGGTGGGTTCCTGGACGTAGCCACGGACCGTGAATCCCAACGCCCGCCCCTGGGTGGTCAGCAGGGCGACCCGTTCGGTGATCGCGTCGCGGGTCCTACGGTCGATGTACTTCGTTAGTGCGCCGATTTCGTCGAATTCCAGGAGTTCCAGGGGGTGTTCGGTGCTGATCGGCGCGACCCGCACTCGCCCGGCGAAGGTGGCTTTGCGGGCGTGCATCTGCTGCACGAGGTCATCGAGGACGGCCAGGCGTCGGTGCCGGTGACGGCGTAACGGGTAAAGATCCGCCGCCCGTAGGCCAATTCCATCCCCTTGGGATCGATCCCGGAGACCCGCACCAGGCCGTCGCGGATCGCGGGGGCGATCGACACCAGCGGGCACCACATCGCGGAGTTCTTGCCCGCCCCACTGGCCCCGGCCACCAGGGTGTGACCACCCGCGCAGGGGGACGTGCCAGTCCTGGCCGTACTCGGTGCGCCCAGAAAACACCCGCCGCAAATCCACCTCCGCGCCCGCCACCGTCGCCAGCGTGACCAGATCCAGGCAGGGCACCGGGTCGGCGAGCAGGTTGCGGCGCTGGAAATCGACCGAGACCACGTTGGGGGACAGTTCCCGGACTTGGCAGCGGGCCACTGCCCGAGCCGAGGCCAACGCCCGCGCGGCCGCATCGAAGTCTTCCGGTTTCTGGCCGGGCACCAGGTGGATGCGGACCTCGTCCCAGGAGGCGCCGGAGCGCACCCCAAGCACCTGGGGCAGATGCGCGCGGGGCTGGCTACGGCCGCGACGGATGCTGCGCCCAAGAGGACTCACCACCATCACGGGTGCGGCGTCGGGTTTGATGCTCAAGCCGCAGGCGTGCAGCCACTCGGGCAGCTTGGAGGCGTAGACCGTCCAGCGCAGCCACCACGAGCGCAGGTGCCGACCCGCCCACGCATCAAACGACGCCACGTCGACCAGCCGCCACCCGGTCAGCACGCTGGCGACCACACCGGCGGTGACGACCAGAGAAGTCGAACCCCACCAGTGCCACCACGCCATCAGGGCCAACACGGTCAGGCTGGTCCGCCAGTGGGTGACCGTCTGGCGCAGCGCCCACCCCACGGCCTTGATCACCAACCAGACCGCGACGAGCACCACCGCAGCTGCCGCGAGGGCTTCGGCGAGCTTGACCAGCGCCCGACCCAGTGTGGCCAAGACCCACACCACGACGCCGAGCACACCAGCACCGGCGATCACCAGAGCAATCCGGTACGCGTCCATCACCGACCACCCCCGGTTCCCACCAGGGCGATGCACGTGTGGTCGTTGCTGTTCTCATTCACATCGGGCAGGGGGCTTGCGCCGTGCCCGGTTAATCTGCGTATCCTCACTACTGTTCACTCCTGACTCGGGTGGACAGCGCAGAAGCGGATCAGGTTGGTAGCCGAAGATTCCGCTTCTGCG
>JALYTS010000061.1 GCA_030854185.1 Actinomycetota bacterium
AACTCACCGCAGTCGAACGAGTACCCAACGCAACCACCTCAGGCACCCCAGAAACCCCAGACCCCTGCCGACAAACCGCCGCAGCAGTGAAGGTCGTACCCACATCGATCCCGAGCCAGTAGCTCATCCTCGCGAGCTCCTCCCTCCTCGGACCATCCCGCCTCGAGCGATGCCGCAGCCTAGAGCGGAGCTGAAACGAACTCGCACGGCGCCTGGCCTGCGTATCGTCATCACGGAGCGCTGCGTTAGCGACACTGCCTGTCACCAGCGGTGAGCTTGCACCCAGATCCGGCTCCGCAGCTCCACAGGCCCGCAGGAGTAGCCTCCAGCGGGGCCGCCGGCAGGAGAGGGCAACGCAGTGAGCACAGTAGGACCGCCGGGCCTGGACGTTGTCGACCGGTTGATCAGTTTGACCGAGGCCGGCGACCGGCGCGACCTGCTACAGCGGCTGGCGCACACCCGCCGGCGACTGCTCGACCCCACTGTCCGGGTACTTGTGGTCGGCGAGTTCAAGCAGGGCAAGAGTCTGCTGATCAACGCGTTGGTCGACGCTCCGGTCTGCCCGGTGGATGACGACATCGCCACCGCACTGCCCACCGAGGTCTCCTACTCGAAGAACCCCGTCGCGACACTGGTGCGAGGGAGCGACGGTGCCGCCGACGCGGAGATCACTCGGGTCGAGGTACCCCTCGACGAGCTCGCGAGCCACGTGTCCGAGGCCGGCAATCCGGCTAACCGGCAAGGTCTGTTGCGTGCCGAGGTCGGCATCCCGCGCCAGATCCTGGCCGACGGGTTGGCCCTGGTGGATACCACCGGCGTCGGCGGCCTCAGCTCGGTACACACCACCGGTACGCTGGCTGCGCTGCCCACCGCGGACGCCGTGCTGCTGGTCTCCGACGCCTCGCAGGAGTACTCGGAACCGGAGATTGACTTTCTACGGCAGGCGATGAAGCTGTGTCCCAACGTCGCCTGCGTGCTCACCAAGATCGACCTCTACCCGCAATGGCGGCGCATCTCCGAGCTGGACCGCGTCCACCTGGCCGGCGCCAGTGTGGAGGCGGATCTGCTCCCCGTGTCTTCCACCTTGCGCCTGCATGCGATGCGCGCCGAGGACAAGCAGCTGGATGATGAATCCGGATTCCCAGCGCTGGTGCGGTACCTGCGCGACGCCGTGGCCCAAGCCGACGGGCTGAGTCGCCGCAGCGTGGCGCACGACGCCTTCACCGTCACCGACCACCTCGCGGTGTCGCTGCGGACAGAACTACAGGCGCAGTGCAACCCTGAAGGCGGCACGGCGCTGATGGCCGAGCTGGAGGCGGCGAAGTCCCGCGCCGAGAGGCTGCAACGCCGAACGTCCCGATGGCAGCAGACACTCAACGACGGGATGAGCGACCTCAACGCCGACATCGAGTTCGACCTGCGCGACCGGATGCGGCAAGTCGTCCGCACCGGTGAGGCGGCGCTGGAACAGGCCGATCCCCTGGCGATCTGGGAGCAGTTCACCGAGTGGCTCACTCAGCAGCTCGCTGCGGCCACCTCCGACAACTTCGTGTGGGCCAACCAGCGGGCCCAGTCGATCGCGCAGCAGGTGGCCGTGCACTTCGCCGAAGACGGCGGCGAGCTGCTCCCCGAGCTGCGGCTGGGCGATTCGGCCACCACCCTCGACGCGGTGCCGGAACTCGCGGCGCCGCACGCCGACGATCCCAAACTCGTCGGCAAGCTGCTCACCGGGATGCGGGGTTCCTACGGTGGCATGCTGATGTTCGGCATGTTGACCGTGCTGGCGGGGGCGGCGTCGATGTTCAACCCGTACTCGATCGCCGCTGGACTGGTGCTCGGCGGCAAGACACTCCGGGATGACAAGCACAACCGCCTCAAGCGGCAACAGTCCGAGGCTCAGATGCTGCTCCGGCGCCAGATCGACGACGTCACCTTCCACGTCAGCAAGGAATGCCGGGACCGGTTGCGACAGGTCCAGCGGCTGCTGCGGGACCACTTCAGCGAGGTGGCGACCGAACTACAGCGTTCGCTGACTGAGTCCATCCAGGCTGCGCAGAAGGCCGCCCACACCGAGGACTCCGAACGCCAGCAGCGGATCAACCGGCTCAGGGCCGAGCTGGGGCAGATCGACGCGCTGCGCCAGGACGCTCGCGCCCTGCTGGCCGCCGGGAACCGCTCGTGAACTCCCCGACGAGGGCGGCTCCCAGCCTCAGCGCCGCGGTCCGCGCTGTGTTGCGACGGGCAGCCGAGGTCTACCGCGACAGCCCGACCGCGGCTACCCAGCTGCGCGATCAGATCGACCGGCTCGACGAACCGCTTCGAGTAGCCGTCGCGGGTAAGATCAAAGCCGGGAAGTCGACGCTGCTCAACGCGCTGGTCGGGGAGCAGATCGCGCCGACCGATGCTGGCGAGTGCACGCAGGTCGTCACCTGGTATCGGGACGCAGCGAGCCCGCGGGTCACTTTGATGCCCCGCACAGGGGGGCCGCGGCAGCTGCCGCTGATCCGGACCGATGGCCGGCTGGAGTTCGATCTCCGTGGGAGCAAACCGGAAGAGGTCGAGCGGCTGCTCGTCGACTGGCCCTCCCGCAGTCTGCGGACCACCACGCTGATCGACACCCCCGGCATCGCGTCGCTGTCGGCCCAGATCTCAGCTCGTTCCATCGCGCTGCTCGCGCCGGCTGACCGGCCGTCGGACGCGGACGCCGTCATCTACCTCATGCGCCACCTGCACGCCACCGACGTGCGCTTCCTCGAGTCATTCCACGATCAGGCAGGCGCACCCGCGGCGGTCGTCAATACGATCGCAGTGCTTTCCCGGGCCGACGAGATTGGCGCTGGCCGCCTCGATGCGATGGTCTCAGCGCGGCAGGTCGCTCGGCGTTACCGCAGCGAGCCCAAGGTCCGCCGGCTGTGCCAGACCGTGGTCGCGGTGGCTGGTCTGCTGGCGCAGACCGCACGGACACTCCGGCAGGCTGAGTTCAGCGCGCTGAATGAGCTGGCCCAGGGATCCCGAACCGAGCTGGATTCCCTGTTGATTTCGGCGGACCGGTTCGTTGCGGCGCAGTCACATCCGACCCTGCCGGCACAGACCCGCAACGCGTTGGTGGAGCGGTTCGGGTTGTTCGGGCTGCGACTGGCGACCAACCTGATCCGCCAGGGCCACCGTGAGCCCGCCGGGCTCACCGAAGAACTCGTGCGGCGAAGCGGTCTCGACGAGCTGCGCACTGTGCTGGCCACGCAGTTCACTGAGCGCCGCGACGTGCTCAAAGCCCGATCAGCGCTGCTGCTTGTCGACCGCACATTGCGGGAGCAACCCCGCGCAGAAGCTCGCGAGCTGGCCAGTGAGGTGGAGCGAATCCTCGCTGGCGCCCACGAATTCCGAGAACTTCGACTGCTCGCTGATTTACGCGCCCCCGACCTGGCGCTATCGGCCGACGCACGGTCCGATGCTGAACGCCTGCTCGGCGGGCACGGCGCCGCGATGACCAACCGCCTCGGCCTGGAACCCGACGCGGACTCCAGTGCGCTCCGCGAAGCCGTGACCACTGCGCTGGCCCGTTGGCAACGGCGCGCCGAGAGCCCGCTGTCCGATCGTTCCGCCACTGACCGCGCCCGGGTAGTGGTGCGCAGCTGCGAGGGCATGCTCGCTCGCCTAGCCCGAGATCAGGTCAGCTCCTGAGGCCGAGTCGCCATAGGACTCGGTCTCCCGCGGGTAGAGCAAGGTCCCCTAATCCAACTGGCCGCGGAGCGCTCCCGCATGGTGCGGGGTCGTGTGGAGCATCAGGTAATAGTCCGACGGGTCATCGATGATGTCTCGGATCTTCGATCGGTCGCTATGGACACAGTCCGCCACCGTGTTGCGGTCCCCGTCGAAGTGCCGGTCATTGAAGAGATCGACGAATACCGGACCGTCGCTGCGGCGAGGGGCGGCATGGATGTGGAAGTCGGTCACGTCGCCGTCGAGCCCGCGCCAGGTGATGACGTAGCAGACCCTCTCATTCTCCGAGTCGAGGTCGAGGCGGGCGACAGCGTTGCCGTCACGGTCCCCGCCGTCGCGGACCTCATCACCGGTCAATTGGACGGTGAATAGCTCGTGACCGTGCTCGTATGATCTGGTGGTGTCTCCCGCGGCCGAGGCAGGCCCGGCCAAGACCAACATCGAAGCGGCGGAGGCCACGCAGGCTCCAACCCGTCCCATTGTCCGGGCGCCCTTGCTGAGCTGCATTGTCGAACCTTTCTCGCCGCTGGCCAGCTACGACTCACCCTCTCGCAATGCGATTTCGGGCAGCCTATACACCGTCGCGACGATTGTTAGCTGTCTGGGCCCCGACCCACTCCAGCCTAACCCAACCCGGCGCCAGCGTGAATGAGCTGTCCCGGTCTTCTCCGCTACCCCTGCGTGTATGCATTGCCGGTAATGCACCAGAGAATCCACAAGTAATTATCCGATAGAGGTGTAACTGTGGACATCCTGTCACTCTGAGTCGCCGCACCTCACCGACCGCGGTGAACCCCGCCACCTGGCCATGCTGACCAGGGCTTCTAGGCTCACGTGGTGAGCTACCCCGGCGGCGACGTGCGCGAGCCGTCGCGGTTGCGTCCGCCGCGTCACCGGGTCAGCCCGCGCGCGATCATCTGGTGGAGCACCCAGGCCGCAATCGAGGTGGTCGCCGTGCTGGTCCCGCTGGTGATCGGCCTGCTCGCCTGGCCCGATGCGCGGCCGTGGCTGGTACCCGGCACCGTCACAGTGGCTGTCATCGGCGTGGGCTACCTGTTGGTGATGCCGCGATGGCGGTTTCGGGTGCACCGGTGGGAGACCACTGAGGACGCCGTCTACACCTCGGCGGGTTGGATCAACCAGCAATGGCGGGTAGCACCGATGTCTCGGATCCAGACCGTGGACACCGAGCGTGGGCCGCTGCAGCAGCTGTTCGGGTTGGCCACGGTCACGGTCACCACAGCATCGGCGGCTGGGGCGCTGCGGTTGGCGGGGCTGGATCGCGGGGTGGCCGACGACCTCGTCGAGCAACTCACCGAAACCACCCAGGCGACTGCCGGGGACGCCACATGACCGTCGACACATCGCCTCTCGCGGACGCGGCATTGTGACCGCGGTGACCGCCCCGGGCGAGCCCGGCTGGCAGCGCCTGGATCCCCGGATGCTCGCGGTTACTCCGCTGCGCCAGGTTGCCGGCTTCCTGCCGGTAATCGCAGTGGTGCTGCTGACCGGTATCGGGCAGGACATCGCGGGGCGGGTCTACAGCGTGCTGGGCGGTGTGCTGGTGGTGCTGCTCGCCGGGTTGCTGCGCTGGGTCACCACGCGCTACCGGATCACCGGCGAGCGCGTCGAGCTGCGTACGGGTCTGGTGTTCCGCAGCACTCGGTCGGTCGCCCGAGATCGGATTCGAAGCGTCGACGTCACCGCCGGTCTGGTGCACCGGCTGTTCCAGCTGTCGGTAGTCAAGGTCGGAACCGGGGAACGCACTGATGGGCGAGAGTCGCGCGAGCTGACCCTCGACGCGATTTCCGCAGCCGAGGCGGATCAGGTGCGGCAGCGGCTGCTGGACCCTCTCGACGCCGACCGTCCGAACCGCTGCGCTGCCTCGGTTGCGCCGGCGGGCACTGAGTTGGCCGCGCTGAGCTGGTCCTGGCTGCGTTTCGCGCCGCTGACGGTGTCAAGCCTGGTGGCGCTGGTCGCCGTCGCCGGCGCCGTCGGGCAACTCATCAGTGATGTCGGTGCCAATGCCGTGGACGTCGGCGGCGTCCGCGAGAAGCTGACCTCGGCCCCGCTGTGGGTGGGCATCGCCGCATTCGCAGTGCTGGTGCTGGTGATCGCACTGGCAGGCTCATTATTGATCTTCATTGAGGCCTGGTGGGGATTCACTCTGGTGCGTGAGCCTGGCGGCACGCTGCGGATTCGCCGAGGGTTGTTCACCACCAGGTCGGTGTCGCTGGAGGAGCGTCGGCTGCGCGGGGTCGAGGTGATCGAGCCGCCACTGCTGCGGGTTGGGAGGGGGGCCCGGACCGTCGCTGTGGCGACCGGGCTGGGCGGTCGGCGCGGCCACGGCCGGGGAATGCTGCTGCCGCCCGCCCCGCGCCGCGAGGCGCACCGGGTGGCGGGGGTGGTGCTCGAAGGTCCCTCCCCCACCGCCACCGCCTTGCGCAAGCACCCGCTGGTGGCCCTGCGGCGCCGGCTGGTCCGCGCAACGGTGCCGGTGCTGGCGGGATCCGCGACGCTGTGGCTTGCTCCGGTGCCGGCCTGGGCGGCGTGGGCGACGCTGGGTCTGCTGCCCGCGGCGGTGCTGCTCGCGCTGGATGCCTACCGCAACCTTGGGCACGCACTGACCAGCAACTATCTCGTTACCCGGCACGGCGCCGGAGTGCGTGGCACGGTCGCACTCCAGCGGGCCGGCGTGATCGGCTGGACGGTGTCGCAGTCGTTCTTCCAGCGCCGAGCCGGCCTGGTCACGGTGACCGCGACCACCGCGGCCGGCAACGGAGGATATTCCGTCATCGATGTGGCGACCGCCGAGGGATTGGCCCTCGCCGAGCGGGCGGTGCCGGGACTGCTCGAGCCGTTTGTGCAGCACGACGTGAGTGGCGCTGGGCACACACTAGGCTCGATGGCGTGAATGAACGTCTGGTGTGGATCGACTGTGAGATGACTGGGCTGGACGTCGGCAAGGACGCGTTGATCGAGATCGCCGCGGTGGTCACCGACGGCGAGCTGCGAACGCTCGGCGAGGGCGTCGACGTGGTGATCCATGCCGACGACGCCGCGCTGGATTCGATGCCTCAAGTGGTGCGCGACATGCACGCGAAGTCCGGCCTGACCGATGCGGTGCGGCGGTCCACCGTGAGCCTCGCCGAGGCCGAGCGGCTCGTGTTGGCGTACGTCCGCACCTGGGTACCCGAGGCACGGTCGGCGCCGCTGGCTGGCAACTCGGTGGCCACCGACCGGGCATTCCTGGCCCGTGACATGGCCGAACTCGACGGCCACCTGCACTACCGGATGGTCGACGTGTCATCCATCAAAGAGCTGTGCCGGCGCTGGTACCCGCGGGTCTACTACGCGCAGCCGGCCAAGGGTCTGGCGCACCGGGCACTGGCCGACATCACCGAGTCCATCCGTGAGCTGGCCTACTACCGCCGAGCCGTGTTCGTGCCGGCACCCGGGCCGAGCTCGGAACAGGCGCGGGCAGCGGCCCAGGCCGTCACCGATCAGGTGCCCGAACGCTGACCCCGTGCACCACTGCCGCTACCATTGTCGGCAGCGCTGATGAGGCGAGCGCATGGTGGGTGTAGCTCAGCTTGGTAGAGCACCTGGTTGTGGTCCAGGATGTCGCGGGTTCGAGTCCCGTCACTCACCCCAGGTCAAAGGCCGTCCATAGTGTGGTAGACGGCCCGTGTCAATGTGTCGGAGCACCGTCCGAGTCGTAGAGCCGGTCCGCCGCCTGCATGACGGCATCGGTGTGGCCGGCTCGCTGCATCCGCGGATCAAGGCCGCCCTGTTCGAAGCGTTCGTCTCCGACGCCGCGGTGGGGTTGCTAACTCTGTTGGATGTGAGTTGAATGTGAGCGGGGTTTATGCAACTACCGAGTACAGCAAGTGCAGGGTGACTAGGTGGTTGCTCGGCTCCCTGTTCGCAGGAAGGTAGTCCAGCACTGCGTTATCGTCGGATAGCGTAATGTGACCAGAATTCATGGACACTAGGTAGACATCGCCGGTGATATTGAGTAGTAAAATAGGGCTTCTTCTAAACAGCACATGAGACGTCTCGCGGCGGGGTGGAAATGGGCTCGCCCCAAACGCTGCACTCGCCGAGCCGCGGCGGCGTCCCACTACCTACACTCACGCCCAGCCTAGGGCCTCACCTGCAACAATGTGGACGGATGGCATCTGGGCCAGGTCCGTGCGACATCGAGCGGTAGGTACAGACGTTGCTCGAACCTCAGTAACTGCTCACCGCTGAAAAAGTAGTTGATAAATCGGCCTCACGGCTAGGTGACGGCCCGCAAAGTTTAGGTGGCAAATGCATGTTGCCAGACGACCTTCTCTTAGCCATGGTGAGATCAGCTGAATCGGCAATATCGTCGATGAAGTGTTCCTGTTCCCGGCCCACTGGGGCCACTCCAAAGGAGGAAATGCATGTCTGACGCATTGAGCTTTGTCGAGATCGACGGACAGCACGTGGAGCTGCTCCCCGCCCGCACCGTCATGTCCGTGTTCTGTGCCGGCAACGGCGGCAAGGGTGGTGCCGGTGGCAGCGCCCAGGGCGGCCTCGGTGTCAACGTGCTGAGCGGCATCGGCGTCCTGGGCACCGGGACAGCGCTCGCTGGTGACGCCACCGGCGGCAACGGCGGCAGCGCCAACGGCTGAGCCCACAACAGCTGAGCTGAGCCGATGATCCCGTGCGGTGCCGTTGGCTGCGAACCGGCACCGGCATAACCGGCGGCAACGCTCAGCGCGGTGCTGGGAGCGACTACACCTCCTCGTAGTCGTGCAGTACCGCCGCGCGATCACGCGATCGCTTGCAATGTGCCCTTAGCGCGGAGGGGTGGCCCGCAGACGTGGCCACCCCTCCAGCTATTTCCCGAGCTCTCGTGGACCGAGGGATGCGGTAGGTACGGAGAGGGGCAGCGAAGTACCGCAACCGTGGAACCCAACTCGCCACGGGATCAACACCACCAGGCTTCTGACCAGCGCATGCGACACCATCAGACCTCGCCGCCGACAGTTGTGGTCCAGGATGTCGCCGGGTTCGAGTCCCGTCACTCACCCCATTCTTTCGACGCGCCGTAGCGGGCTGGCATTAGAGTTCCCCGCATGAGAACCGTCGAGGTCCACCACGAGCTCACTGGGGCGTCCGACTCGCCGGTGCTGGTCTTGGCCGGACCGTTGGGCACCACCCTGGAGGCCGCATCAATTCGTTGGATGGGCACATCGGGGATAGCACACGACGTGGTCTCCGGCTGGTTCACTCCGGACTGGGCAGCTGCGCACCCGGAATTCGTTGAGCAGGCGATCAAGATGATCTCCAATACCCCCGACGATGGCTACGCCGAATGCTGCTCGGCCATCGCCGGCTGGACGGCAGTTCCCAGGATTCGGGTACGCCGTCAACCCACATGCCAAGACTCTTGCCGCCAGCATCTACCGGGCCGAGCTGGAAGTCTTCGACGGCGCGCATCTGGCGATCTTCGAGCAACCCGACCGGGCCAACCGTCTGATCGGCAGGCATGCCGCCGGCGCACGATGATGGGTGATGTCGCGGCTATTTGTTGCCGGACACCCACTGCCCCCACGGGACCTGCCAATCCCCAAAGCCATCGTACGGTTTGAGTTCGGGCCCGCCAGTGTTGACGTTGATGACGACGTCGCCTTTCTTCGCATTGTCGAAGAACCACTTGGCGTTGTCCGGAGAGAGGTTGATGCAACCGTGGCTGACGTTGCTGTTGCCCTGCTGAGCAACTGACCACGGCGCGGAGTGCACAAACTCGCCGCTATTGGAGATGCGGGTGGCCCACTTAACCTTGGCGATATACCCGCCAGGGGCATCGAGCGCGAGGCCGAAGGTGGTCGAGTCCATCACCTTGGTCGCGTTGCGCTCGGTGACCACGTGCACCCCCTTGGCGCTGGGGGTGTTCGGCTTACCCATGGAGATCGGCATCGTCCGCACCAGCCGGCCGTTGACCTCGACGGTCATCTGGTGCGCCGCGCCGTCGGCCCGGGCGATGAAGGCGTCACCGATGGTGAAGTGCGAGGTCCGGTCCTGCTCACCGTAGACCCCGTTGCCGAAGTCCTTGCCGTAGTCGTGGATATCCACGGTGACGTGGGTCCCAGGCTCCCAGAACTGCTCCGGGCGCCAGTGCACCTCCTTCGAGGAGAACCAATAAAAGGCGCCCTCGACTGGTGGGTCCGTGGTGACGGTAATCGTGTTCTCGGCTGCTTGTCTGTCCTTGATCGGCTCGTCGAAATACACCGAGATGGGTTGGCCGACGCCGACCGTCTCCCCATTGAGCGGGTTGATCGACGGAAAGGCAAGGGCCCGTGGCGCGATGGTCGTGAAGGACGAGGTGCTGCTCACCTGTCGATTGTCGTCACCGACAGCGTTGGCGTGGATCGTGTAGGTCTTGCCATAGCCCAGCGGCTCGGTGGTCTTCCAGGTTGTGCTGTCAGGCTGGAGCTGGCCGGCCACCGGGGTCCCCTGCGGACTTGCCAGCGACACCTCGCTGAGCTTGCCCTTCGCGACGGTCACCGTGATGGTCGTCAGCGGTGACACATCGACCACCTGATCCACCGGATCGCTGCTGATGACCGCAACCGGCGGAGGCAGCGGAGGGGCGACCCGGTGCGCAGCTGGAGTCGGCACACTGAAGTGACCTGAGCTGCACCCCGCCACCAACGCGCCGAGCATGCCGATGACGAGTAACACCGTGATCACTGCGCCACGTCTGACCAGCCCTGACACTGTGTTCCGACGTCCGGTCGCCGGACCTGACCTGCTCACCCCCACGGGCACCATCCATTTCGGTGATCTACTATAAGGAGTTCAGCCTGCAGCCCCGGACTGGCAGACTTCGGCGGCCTCACCGCCTGGATACGTGTACCGACGCGCGACGCCCTTGCGCGGTTGCTCGTAGGCCTGATTCGGACCGATGGTCACAAGCATGCTAGCGTCCTGCCCGTCGCCCCGAGCGGGGCCAGACACCAGCGCCGCTAGCTCAACTGGCAGAGCAGCTGACTCTTAATCAGCGGGTTCGGGGTTCGAGTCCCTGGCGGCGCACCATCTGACCAGCGGTTTTCGTCTCGGAACGGGCGTCCGCACCCTGACGTGACAACTAGGTGACAACGTCAGTCCCGGGCTGCCTCGGCACGAGTGACGCTGCAGTCCGGCGTGCGGCTACCAGCTCCGTGGCCGGCGCCGGCGCACCGAACCCGTTGGCGGCCAGTAGGCCATGGTCAGCAAGGATGCGGGACGCAGCGGCTCACGGTGGCGTCGCGCACAAGCGCAATGCATGGCTGACGGCGCGAGCAATCTCACGCCTTGCTACTTCTGTGGCCAACCGATCGACTACGTGCTGACCAGGATGTACCCGCGGCATCGCCTCGCCAGCACCGCGCACCACATCATCGGCCTGGCCCAAGGCGGTGACCCGTTGGATCCGTTGAATCTAAGTCCTGCGCACCGCGGCTGCAATTGTCGTGACGGCGCGCACCGTCGACAGCATCCCGAGCTGTATCGTTTCGATACTCGATTCCAGCGGCAGTCAGCGGTGCGGAGCTCGCGACGCTGGTAGTGATAGTGCAATAGCGCAATGGTGCACTGGGTGCACTGTCTTGCGATCGCGCTATCAACACCAGTGCGCGCAGCGTGAGTAGTCACGGACAGTAGCTGTGACCGTGCGCGACCACGGCGCGGATCATGACGCTGAATGGCCAGTGCGGAAACAGCAAGGACCTTGAAAAATATGAGGCAGATCTGCCTCATATTAAGGCGAGGTACGCATTGCCGAGAGTGACGAATGGTCGACGGACGTGCATTCTCGATAACGCTGCGTAGATTAGAGAATGCGCAGAGCGACGAAAGAGCTCGCTTTTCTAATGTGGTGCCAATACCGAATATAGCTCTCGCCGCCGAGCTCTCTCTGAGCGATTCTCACGCAGCGTGACCGATCACGGACAGTGGCCAGTGATGCTCGGTGGTCGGTGACCGTGAGCGACCGTCAGTTGGTCATGACGCTGAGTGACGCGTCGCTGTGCGTGACCGGTCGCTCGGCGTGCTCGCCTCGTCACAGCGCGTTTGTTTGTCATTCTCCGTCACCGACCATTACCGTACGTGCCGTCACTGACCGTGCTGTGGATCAGGGCCACGGGCGGTCGCCGCTGGTCGGCAGGGTCCAGCTGCGGTGCGCCCGAGACCTACGACGCAGAGACCAAAGTCCGCAGCGCTGCTGCGGACTTTGGGTCGTGGAGAGCGCGCTCTGTGACGCCGGTTTCCCGCCCGTCGAGGGTTACGACCCCGACGAGCTCGAAGCCGAGGGACTAGCAGACGCGCCCGACTCGTGGGAGCAAATGCAGCTCGACATCCCTGGACTCAAACCAGTCCTCAAGCTCCCGGAAGTCACCGAAAGTGCGCCGAGCCGCGGGCAACCACCGCCAGCTCGACGGCACCGCCGGCTACCCCGGCCGAACCGCCATCAGGTCCGGCGAACCCGTTGGAGGCAAAGTTCGTCCGGGCCGGACGTAATTTCGGATCTTGGTCGGTGGTGGGGTCGCTGCTCTCGGCAGGGTTGTGCACCCGCGTGCGTACCCGCTCGGCCAGCGCGGCCAGCTGGTCGGCTAGCTGGCCCATCGGTGAGCGTGGCGGCCTGCTCGGCGAGCGCGATCACCTGCGCCAGTAACGACCGTGCGGCGCCGAGCAGCTCGACCGTCGCCGCCAGTTGCTCGAGGTAAACGCTGTGGGGAGCGACCGGCGGCCGGCCGGGGGTCACTGGTCGTCGCAGCCGTAGCCGCACAGGGGGACGTGATAGAGACCCGGGCACGACCTCGACCAGCGGCACCAGATGCCGGCACTCGCCGATGTAGACACCGGGTGACTGCCGCCGCCGTCGACGCGGGCCACGCCGGGGCGGTGTATTCGGCACGGGGGTGCCGACTCTGCTCGAAGGGGCCGGGCGGTCGCTGCTGCTGGGCTCACTCACCGCGACCCCCGAACTGCGTCAGGAAGATGCCACTACAGCGCTCGCACGGCGGTCCCGGTGGGGGCTGGTCGTGCTGGATGGCGGCCGCGGCCAGCGTGGCGCCGCAGCGGGCCGTCAGCGCGTTTGTGCCGGAGATTGCGAACTCACGTGCGCAATCTGTGCCGTCCTCGCCACCCGGCGCCAACAGGTGCACGCAGCAGTCCGCTGGGGACAGCACCCAGCGCGCCCGGCTCACCGGGTGCTCCAGTCCCGCAGCACCGTGTGCAGGACGGTCAGCGCGTCGCCGCGCAGCTCCTGGGCGACCGGCAGGCCACCGGGCACGACCAGAGACGAGCGTCGCCACCGGGTGGCGCTGCACGAGTCCGGCGCCCAGAACCCACTGAGGTAGATCTCGTCGCGCCAGTGCTCGGTCACCCGCACCCCCAGCAGTGGGCCGTCCTCACCCGGGGCGATCCGCTGGAAGCTGAACCCGCCGTCCTTGGCGACGTCGACCAGCGTCATGGCCGCGGCCACATCCGGGCTCATCGGGGACCAGTGCTTGCGGGGCGCTCCATCTCGACGTTCCACGCAACCGCGAAGCGGATGCACTCAGGGCAGTAATGCACTTCGCACTCACACCCGTCGTCCTCGCAGCTCGACGGCGGCAGCTCCGTGTCGGCCATCACTTGGCCGCACATTGTGAAGAAGTAGGCGCGGGCCTGGTGCCGCTCGGTCAGTGCCCCATCGGCGCTCACCAGGTGCACGCGATCCGGTGCGCTCATCCGAGCCACTGCCCGATGGCGTCGAACACTTCGGCGGCGGCCTTCTCATCGAGAACGATGACACACGAGCCGTCGACGTGAGGATCGAGTGAGATGGTGCCGCCGGTCTTCGTCAGCCTCAGGTTGCAGAACCCCTCGGCACCGTGCACCCGGCACGTCGTGAGGATCGTGCGGTGGTGGCTAGCCGGCTGCGTTGTGGGTAGGTCCGTGGTGGTGGTGTTGGTCACCGAACAGAGACTGCGGCCTAGATCACGCTAATTGTCCACACTTCGTTGACCCTGCCCGCCGATACCGAAGCGGTTACACAGGCTGTCCAGCTCCCAGGTCCGGCGGGTGGCACGCCGGTCCAGCGTCCGGGCTAGGTCCAGAGCGATCGGGTCGCTGCGGATCCGCTGAGGTGCGATGCGGTCGGCGGTGTCCAGGCGGCGGATCACATCCGCGTCCCGTGGACCATCCTCCTGTGCAAGCACGCGAGCGAGGTCGAAGTGCAGCGACGACGACCGCTCACGGCTACCCAGTGCGGCAATATCGGTCGGAGCCGCTGTGAAGTCCTCGTAAATCTTGGCGCCCTCGGTTAGCTCCACTCCGATCGACACTCGCCACGCTGCGACGTTGGTCGGCCCGAAGTGCTGCCGCATCCCGTTGCACTCGCCCACTCTGCTCGCGATCTGTGCCGCTTCGTCCAGATGCGCATGCGCATTATCGGTGTCTCGCTGCCGTGCCGCGGTTCGCGCCTGTTGCAGATGCATCATGCCGACGATCTCAGCGGCCAGCGTGCTCGAAGCGGACAACTGCACCGCTGGCGCCAGGTCGTTGATCCCTTTGGACAGCACTGCGTGCGCCCGGTTACGTGCGGCCATGCTCGTGAGCTCAAGAGCCCAGTACCAGCGAGCGAAGCCGAGGAGCCCAGGGTTGTCATGCTGCTGCGCGAGGTCATAACCGCGCAGTGCAGCGGTCGCCGCCAGGTCCACATTGCCTGCTCGACTCGACACCACGCCAGCCACGAAGCACGTAGTGACGGCCGCAGTGAACGCTTGGTCTCTTCGCGCCGCCGGCGCGGTCAAGGCGCTAGCCTGCGACTCGGCGAGCAGACTGCCAACGTCGTGGCGCGCCAGGGAGTAGTGCGCCTGGCCACAGTGCTCGTTGGCCTCATCAGCCAAGCTCGCCAGCGCTTCCAGTGGACGCGGCGTCACGTCCGGCACGTCCGTCGAACCGAAGTCGTTGAGCACCAACCGGATACTCGGCAGCGTCGCCAAAGCGTCTTTCGTTGCACGGTCCAGCGCCGGGTAGGGCTGCCCGGTCAGATCAGCTACGGAGCAGCACAGCGCATCGGCCAGGTCCTCGATCAGGCCGCGCCGGTTGAAGCCGCGCTCGCCACGCTCCAGCATCGACAGGTACTGCTTGCTGATCCCGGCCAGGCCGGCCGCCACGTCCAGGCTCAGCCCGCGCCGGCGACGGATCACCCCAGCGCGCGCACCAATCGTCGACGCTTCGTCCGTCGACTCTTCGTTGTCCACTAGGAACCACTCCTCACCGGTCCCCTCACCGATGCCCCGGGGCCGTCGCCCCGGGGCCAAGAACCTCGGTGAGGAGGTGGCCCAAGGCTACGCGGGCGCCTGGAGGTGGACACTGCGACCGTGGATCCCGACGGCACGGTGCGGTTGTTGTCCGCGATCCTGGCCGGTGTGCGGCCGCTGCCCGGGGCGAGCTGCGTCGGCCACCACGAGCTCTACGACGAGCTGCACGGAGGGTACGGACGCCGGCACCGCGACCAGGAACGGGAACGCCTCGCGCGGGCAGCCGTAGCAGCCCGACGGCTGTCTGGCGCACAAGCCGCCAGCAGATCTCCACCCTCGCACGGTCAAGATCGATCTCATCCCAGCAGGTAGCCCGTAGCCCTGGCCTATGGCACCACCCGCGTCGGCACCCCGCTGTCTGCGGGCACCAAGGCTCATATCCTGATCCGTCGAGAAGGAGCCCGCTACGTCAAGACCCGAGCCTGGCGTCCCGACACTCAAGACCGCTCGCCCGGGAGCGAGCCCTGAGCACGGCGAAGCGCCCGAGTGGCCAGACTGCGACCAATGCGGGGACAACCAGCGTTGTGCTGTCCACGTGCTGTAACGAACGGTCAATAGCGGTCAACGGCGGCACGCCAGGGTGCAGGCCATCAGCAGGTCAGCCGACAACACCAGGCACGGTAGCGAGATTCCCAAGCTCACAAGGCGGGTTCGACTCCGGTTGGCCCGCTTTCCGTCCGGTCGCTCGCCCGGCCAAACCCGGTAGCGTCCAGCGGGATGAACGACGTGCAGCAGATCCAGGTCTCTCGGCTCGTCGAGGCGCCGGTCGAGCGGGTGTTTGCCTTGCTCGCTGACCCCGACCGGCATCCTGATCTGGACGGATCAGTGATGTTGCGTGCCTCGCGAACCCACACAGTGATCACTGAGGTCGGCGACGTATTGATCATGGATCTGCACTCCGAAGATCATGGGGAATACCAGAACCAGAGCGTGGTGACCACCTATGTCCGCGACCGCGCCCTTGGCTGGTCGCCTGGTCCGGTCGATGGCGACCCTGTCGGCGATACCTTCACTTTCACGCTCGAACCGGATGGCGACGATCAGACTCTGGTGACCCTGACCTATGACTGGTCCGCGGTCACCGACGAACAACTGCTCGCGATGATGCCCCGAGTGTCGAGAGAGGATCTGACCCGCTCACTCGACAGGCTCGCCGACGCAACGGGATAGCCGCCTTCGCCCCGTCTGTCTGCGGCAGACCGACACAGGCGGCGCGCTTGTGGCGCGCTCCTCCTCCCACAGATATTGGTCAGTGTGTGGGGCACGCGGGATAGATCAAAAACAGGCCGTCTCCAGGCCGTCAGATGTCGGCCACAGGTGAGAACGGGCGAGAACCACTGAAATTTGCCGGGTTGTGT
Source organism: Actinomycetota bacterium (assembly GCA_030854185.1). GTDB lineage: Bacteria > Actinomycetota > Actinomycetes > Mycobacteriales > Pseudonocardiaceae. Next base: position 16,403 of record JALYTS010000061.1, read on the forward strand.
GACAGGGTGTGGAAGCCCGTCGACCTCCCTCAGGGCTACCACACGAGCCCCAGCATGCAAGGTCTGTGGTCACCTTGCAGCCGGGGACGAAGCCGTTGTCGTTCCCTATTGCCTCGAAGCCCTCATGTCTGCCGAGTCGCCGGGGCAATCGTGGTATCACCTTTGGTCTCATTCGCAAGCGTTCGTCTACGTTCAGATGTCTCAGCAGAACATCGGCTCGTCGAGTGGCAGGCCGAGCAGCGCCTTGCCTGCCGTTTCGAAAGTGCGGTCGTGGGCCAGTGCGTGTTGTGAAATCGTATGGATGTCACGGAACCGACGCTCGAGCATATTGCGCCGGTAGATGGCGCTTCCCCCGGCTGCGGTGAACAGATAACCGACCGCGTCTCGGCAATTTTGGGTCACTTGCGCGAGCATTAGCCGAAAACGCACGCGCAACTCGTCCTCCGGAACCTGCCCGTCACACAGCACCTGCCACAGTTCGGCGACCGTCGCGTACGCGTAGCAGCGGGCAGCTCCGGTCAGTGCCTCCGCCCGGCCGAGGGCCTGGTGCACATGATGCGACTCGCCCACCGATCGACCCGTCACCACACTGCGTTTAGCGACGATGGCCTGCCGACGCTCAGCAATTGCTCCGCGGGCCACACCGAGCGCCACACCGCAGGATTTCGCCCGATACATCAGCGGGAATCGGTGCAACGGATGAGTGCTGCGTGGCCCATCCAGGAAGCTGAACACCTGGTCGGTGGGGACGAACACCTGCTCGGCCAGATAGTCGAAGCTACCGCTGCCTTTCAACCCGAGGGTCTGCCAACTGTCCTCGACGAGCCGACACTCAGCACGGGGCATGATCGCAACTACCCACCGGCCATGCTCTGGGTGCCCGATGTCTCCAGTGCCAACGCGGCAACCACTGGCCAGCCAGGTGCTATGCCTAGAGGCACTGCCGAATGGCCACCGCCCACTGACCAGATAGCCACCTTCCGTCGGAATCGCTTGTCCCGCCGCTTCGAGGAACCCAGCGGTGATGACATTAGGATCCGGTCCGTACAGTCGTCTGGCAGCACCCGGGTCCAAAAACGACGCAAAGAACCCGCTGTCGGAGCCGACCATGGCGTACCACCCGAGGGAGGCGTCGACCTCAGCGAGCATTTCGACGGCGCGAATCTGGGTGAGCGGGTCGGTCTCACTGCCACCGAGGTCGGTTGACAGCGCCATCCGGAATACACCGGTCCCACGCAGCTGCTGCACCACCTGGTCGGGCAAACATGCACTATCGTCAAAGAACTCTCGCGCCACCTGCCATTCTGGAACCGCAGCCGCGATGGCCGTCAACAACACCGCATCAGCGTCGACGCCAGCCCATCTAATCATCGATTTCCATTCTGTGTCACGGAACCTCGGTGTGAATGTTTCGAGATCACCTGAGCCGCCCAGTCTGCATGCCACCTGCAAACGTAGCAATATCTATCTTCCTGGTGAAGGCTCACTGACTAATAGATCGTGCTGCCACTCAGGCTGGTGGTGAGAGTGGACGGGTCGGGGTGAACAGCCAGGTTTGGGCGACGTTATCAACGTTTTTGCCGGAGACTCGCTGGATGAGGGCGAGGAAGTCGGCCACCGAGCCGTTGCCACCGCGCCGCTGGGTGGTCCAGGTGCGCAGCGCGGTGAAGAAGTCCTTGTCTCCGACCGCTACCCGGAGTGCTTGCAGCGCCATCGCGCCGCGGTCGTAGACCGCTGGCTTGAACATCTGGTCGGCGCCGGGGTTGCCTGGTGGAATGTCCCAGAAGTCGTCGTCGGCGGTGTGTCGGGCGTAGGACCGCGTGGCGGTCTGTTGGGTGCTGTAGCCGCCGGTGTGCTCGTTGTAGAGCCATTGGGCGTAGGTGGCGAAGCCTTCGTTGAGCCAGATGTCACTCCAGTGCTGGACCGAGACACTGTCCCCGAACCACTGGTGCGCCAGCTCATGCACCACTGAGGTGACGTGCGCTCCGGAGGTGAATTGTTCCGAGGCGTAGAGCGGGCGGGTCTGGTTCTCCAATGAGGAGCTCAGGGTGGGGGTGTCGGGAACCACGCCGCCGAGCTGGTGGAAGGGGTAGGGGCCGAAAATCCCGGACAGGAACTCGATGATCTGCGGTGTCTGCTCGACCGAGGCTCGGGCGGCGGCGGCGACCGGCGGGGGGAGCCCCCGGTCGTAGGCGGCCAGGTACGGGCCGAAGGGAGTGTCTCGGCGGAGGATGTCGTAGTGACCGATCGCAACGAACGCCAGGTAGGTGGCCATCGGCTCGTTTTCCTGCCAGCGCCACCGCTGCCAGCCCGGCCCGGCCGGTTCCGGGCCACCGAGCAGGGCACCGTTGGAGATTACCTGCAGATCGGTGGGCACCACCGCGGTGATCGTGAAGATCGCCTTGTCCAAGGGGTGGTCGTTGCAGGGGTACCACCACGGGGCGATATCAGGCTCGCCCACCGCGACCGCACCGTCGGCGGTGTGCAGCCAGGGCGAGCTACCACACTGCCTGGTCGGGATGGCCGAGGGCACCCCGGCGTAGTCCACCCGCACCGTCATCGGCGCCCCGGCCCGCACCGCTACCGCCGGGGTGACCTGCACCTTGCCACTGTCCTGGTGGATCGTCGCCGGTCGATCATTCACTGTGACAGCATTGGCCGGCAGCCGCAGATCTAGCTTGAACTCCGACAGGTCCTCGGTAGCCCGAGCAGTGATCGTGGTCTGCCCGTGCAGCCGATCGGTCGCGGGCTCGTAGCGAAGCTGGATGTCATAGCTGGTGACGTGGTAGCCGCCGTTACCTGAGCGCGGAAAGTACAAGTCCCCGATCCCGTCAGCGCCAGCCGGATCAGCGGAGGCTGCGGTAGACGACGGCACACCCGGTATGGGACCGCACCTCGCGAGGTACCTCGGGAGTACCACAGCCGTAACCACCACCAGCAGCAACACCAGACCCAACCCGATCCACAACACCCGATTACGCATCGTTACCTCCCGCAACCGAGACCCTAGCGGCGAACTGATCCTGCGGCCAGCACGGGGGCAGCGTCAACGGAGCGCCCTCCCAATGCGCGCCTTATCCTCAAATCTGCGCCGCTGCACGTTGCGATCGGTCACGCCCAGGTCGATGGAATGGCAGAAAAACCCCTCGAAGGAAACAGGTCCCGGTGATCATCTGAATCATCGTCATCCCCGCCGGGAAATCCGCTCCATCGGGATCATCAGACTCGGCGCGGTGTGCGTCGACTAGACCACTGAGTCGATCCGCGATGGTCCGGTCTTCGACCGTAGTGGCATGCTGATAAATCATCGCTGGCGGCGGCGTGAACCGGCGGAGCTCTGAGTCTTTGGTGATGCGTTGCAGTCTTGTTAACCGATGCCGCCGGTGGTGGGTCATCGGTGCAACGGGCTCCGTTCTGCGGCAAGGTCAGGTCGATGAGATACGCGACCTCCGCGGCTCGTGTGCAGGGGCTGTGCGCAACACCGGAGTGACCCTCGCCGGCGAAGGTGAGTAGGTGGCCGTTTTCCAGAGTGACGGCAAGGGTGACGGCGTCCTGGTATGGGGTGTCCGGGTCGCCAGTCGCGCCGACCACGAGAATGGGGGCTGAGCCGTGGGCGTTCCACGGCCCGGCGTAGCGGCTGGCTCGTGTGGCCGGCCATTGCTGGCACGCGTTGGCGTGGGAGTGGTCGTAGCCAGGTGGGCCGTACGCGACCACCGGGCCCGTCCGAGGCGCCGCGGTGGTCGAGAGCGCCAGACGGTAGCGCAGGAGCAGTTTGCTGGGGGGTAAACTCGGTCGGCGCACTCCACCGAAACGTTGGCGGCGAAGAAATTCGACTTGGAACCTATGGAGTCGACGTAGGATCCGCCGCGTTGTTGAGCAGCGCTCAGGTCCTTGGCGATTCCTGGCCAACCGGGCCTGCCACCGTTAAGGGCGAACATGACGCGGTAGGTCAGCGTTGCCCCGTTCGCGACGACCTCACCGTGGGCGTCGCGAACGGGGTTGTCATCGAGATCCGACACCAGCGCGTCGTAGGCAGCCGCTGGATCGCCGTGCCCGAACGGGCAATCCGGGCTGCGTGCACACCAGTCGAGGAAGCGGTGCAACGCCCCTTCCAGGGCGACGTACTGCCCGTAATCGTACTTGTAGGGGTTGTTGGCGTATGCCTCGGGATCGTAGGCGCCGTCAAGGGCCATCACCCGGATCCTAGTGGGAAAGAGGTTGGCGTAGACGGTGCCGATGAACGTCCCGAATGATACCCCGAAGTAATTGAGCTTCTGGTCACCGACCGCAGCCCGTAACAGGTCCATATCGCGGGCGACATACTCAGTTCCGATATAAGGCAGCAGGTCACCACTGCGCGTCTGGCAGGCGGCGTTGAACTGCTCGGCGGCCCGCTGACCGCGCTCAAAGGCCCCCGGCGCGACGCTCGCGGACACTGCCGCCCACTCCTGCTGGGTCTCCTCCGCGGTCATGCACGTGACCTGCCCGCTGCCGGCGACACCTCGGGGATCGAAGCCCACGACATCGAAGCGGCTAGCCACCTCCGCCGGCAACCGGCTGACCACGGCGCTGACGAAGCCGACGGCAGAGCCGCCCGGCCCACCGGGGTTGACGAATAACGAACCGATCCGGTGCGTGAAGTCGGTGGCCAGGTGGCGTTTGAGGTTCAACGAAAGAGAGCCGCTGCCCGGATTCCGGTAGTCGCGGGGAACCTGCGCAGTCGCGCACTGGAAGCCGTTGCCTTCACTCCGAGGACAGTCCTTCCAGGACAAGGAAGGCACCTGAATACCCGGCAGGCCGCCGGGAGGTGACGGGTCCTCGGCCGCACTCACTGGGACGGTGACTGCGGCCGACAACAGTGCCGCGGCAAGTATCACGCCCGCTGCCGCGGCTCGGCGGTGGTCCCGGAGCCTGATCATGCGTCCTCTCGCGTCACTAGCCAATACTCTTGTGTTGCGCCCAGCACCGAAGATCATAGATGATCGTCAGACCCAGCCCGGTAACTTGCAGGTGCTGGCAGGGCTGCCTGCGACTACGGAACAGAAGGCTTTCGTCGCCGTTCCCGGTAGCCCGGACCACCAGCAGCAGGATTCCTACCGGGGTGACCTGCACCAGGCTGCGGACCACGTGCCGCAGCTCCCAGGTTCGGCAGGTCACGTCGTGCATCACCCACTCCCGGTACCGATCAGGGAGCTTGCCTCCGAATGCCTACCAGGTCCACCACGGCGGGCCGGGGTCGTCCGGGCGCTGTTGCATTGGCGGAAGAGTGGGCACTGTGGCCCGTTTAGAGGGCGAGGGCGCGTCTGAACTATGAGTTCCACAGCGCCACGAGCAACGCCGCGCTCGATTATGCCCGTCCATACCGTAAACCGGATCCGATCGTCACCGAGCGACGAGAACGCGCTCATAGAAACCCAACCTTCAGATGAGGTTCAGGGATCGCGGCGAAAACTGGGCTGCCCTCGAATAGGAAGTCCTTGTAGGCGACACAGGCTCGCTCCTGGAACCCGGCGTCGAGAGCAGCGCGCTGCGAGAAGTGGCCCGTGCACTCGGCGACGCAGCGTTCGAAAGCTTGGTCATGGGCGATTCGCGCGCTGAGGCGGAACAGGTTCCCCGCCACACCTTGGCGGGAGAAGCGGCGATCGACACCGCCCATCCACAGGTGAAAGACCTGACCCCGCTGGCGGTCTGCCACCTGCGCCTCGTACTGCTCGTCGACGCTCAGGAGCACGTCAATGATCGGTTCGAAACGGGGGAAATCGTCGGGCACCCCGGGGGGCAAAGGCGCCTTGAAGTCACGGTTGATACATACTCCCGCGAGCTGGTCCGGAGACAGCTCGGAGATTGCGACCACGGAGAGGCGGTTCGCAGCGCACTCCGGGATGAAACGGCTGGCGAACTCGTGGAGTTCGCACGCTGTCAATCCCAATGCCCGACTCATGGGTTCGTGCATGAAGCTCGCCGCCAGCAGGCGAGCCATGGCCTCACCGTGCTCCTCCCAGCGATATGGTAGGTCAGCCCATCTGCCCGGAAAAGCGTGTTCGAAGAGTCGTGGTTGTCTGCCATGGAGATTCACCCCTCAATCCTTGACCGCCAAGTCGGCAGCAAAAGCGGACAATCGCAGTACCCACTTGCGCGTCTGAGGGTGATAAGCTCGGTTCCCGCAAGTGATCCACCCGCCACCCAGGCTTCCGACTTGATGTCGTCGGTCATCTTCCAGGATATCGACCCATTATAAGGCGCGGCGCGACGCCGCGTCGAGCGCTTATCGCAGCGCGGGCACGGTGATCTGCCCAACTCCGGCTCCCCACCAACAGCGATACCTCGTGCCGTAGATGGATCCTGTGGGGCTCGAATACTGGATTGTGGGCTTGACCTGCGGGTTTGCAAGTGCCCGGTTGGGTCATGCTGCGATCTGATACTCGTTTGTGCGCTGCACCCCCGCTTGTTCCTGCGCACCACGGAGTTCCTGTGGCAAGAGGGGCACACCTGCCACGCGACCGAGGCCGAGGCGCAGGCTTTCGCCCGCGAGGTGCTCGATGACGTCTACGGCGCGTTCATGACTGATGTGCTGGCGATCCCGGTCGTCAAGGGAGGCAAGACCGCTCGGAAGCGTTTCGCGGTTGCCACCAACACGCTGACCTGCGAGGCGATGATGCGCGATGGCAAGGGGCTGCAGATGCCACGGCGACGACGCCGGGCTGCGGCGCATTCCGGGCACCAAGGAGCCGGTGGCGCCGGCCACCCTGGCCCCCGCGGTTGAGGCTGCCCTTCGCGCTGACCAGCACACGCTGCACGATCAGGCGCTGGCCCGGCACGAGTCGGCGTCCCCGTTCGTTGAGTCCGTCGACCATGCGAAACCGATTACTCACGCTGGCTTCGTGTGCCCGATGAACCGCCGGTTCGGGCCGGGCGGCGTGCTCACTCTCACAGGCGTCCGCGTAACACTGCGCTATTTTGCAACTCAAGGAAAAGGATACTCGACAAATGTCAAGCCTATCGAGGAGTTGAGGTACTCGGAGATTCGCGGACGGCCCGGACACAGCCGGTGGGGGGTACCAGCCAAGCGCCCGGGCCGTCCGCTCGCCCCGCCCGCCTCGGAGGGAGTGAATCCATCAAAGGCGTTCGGGGCGTGTGGATGAGGAGGACCGCACCCAACACCCATGAAATCGGTGACCGAGCCGCCTACGTTACTCGCAAACATCCTGACCGGTAGGTCTCCTCTGGCAAAAACAGCGGCCATCGAGAGAGAACACGGGCTCCGTTGCCACCATCGTCACCGTGCGGATCCACCCAACGCCGCTGGGTTACTGTGCTAAAACCGTTCCTGTCGTTTTATCCCACCGCTTCAGGCTCCCGGCGGCCGGGCGGTTTCATCGAACAGCTGTAGCCCGGGCGGCTACGCACTCACGCTCCGCAGGTGTCCGGGTAACACTGCACCTGTTTCGCATCCCCAGAGAATAAATACTCGATTAATATGAAATATAGCGAGAACATCGGTAACGAGCACGTTGACTTTGCGACATACGAACTACCTCCCTGACGTATGAAAAAATCCGATAGGAGGTCCTTACCGATGACTACCCCTACCGCAATGCCGTTAACTTAAGGGAAGTTTTCGCAGGTCAGAGGCTGTTTTGTGGGTATCGGGACCAGAGGCTGTCAGCCTGCCGTGGCGCGCCTTGTGCAGGCGCTACCTGGGGCTTTGGAAACGATGTCCGATTTCAAACCGTCGACCCCGGGCGGCATCGCCCCTGCTTGGCCTTGCGCACCCAATCTGAGCTGGGCAAACGCTTAAGTTAGTGGCATTGACCCCTACCGCCCACAGCCACCACCCGGCGAACCGCCCAACATCACCCCGCCAGCACCGACCAGTCCGCCACCCGCCTCGGCGGCTGGCTCGGGAACGACCCGCTCAACCGGTGTCGGCACAGCGCCGCTGAGGTGATCACCGCATTCGGCGAGCCCGTCGCCCTGGAGCGCACGGTGCGGCACCCGATGGGTGAGCTGCCGGCCAGCCAGCTGCTTGGCATGCGAGTCACTGAGTGGACCATCCACGCCTGGGACCTCGCCCGCGCGCTGGACGCGGATGAGACGCTGGACGCCGATCTCATTGAATTGATCTACGCACGTCTGGCCCCTCGAATCGAGGTCCTGGCGGGCACTGGGTACTTCCAGCCGGCCGACTGGGCTTCCGACCACCGCGCCTCTCCAGAACAGGCTGCTCGACCCACTAGGCCGACGGCCGTGACGACGCCAGGCCAACATCCCACGTTCGCCATTGCAATGCAGCTCTGATCGTACGCCCCAGCCCGGTTGTCGAAACTCGCCCGAACAGTGTGTTGGTGAGGCGGCCAGGGCATCACGGCTCGGGCGGCAGGTCGGTGACGAAGAAACTGACCCGGCGGGCGATCGCTACCGCGTGGTCGGCGAAGCGCTCGTAATAGCGGCCGATGAGTGCGGTATCCACCGCAGGCTCCACCCCGTGCGTCCAGTGTTCGGAGAACAGGATCCGGAAGATCCGGCGGCGCAGGGCGTCCACTTCGTCGTCGGCACGCGCAAGCCGGTCACCGGACAGCGGATCTCGGCTCTCGATTGCTGCCGCGGCGTCCTGGGCCAGCTTGGCGGCGAGCACACCCATCCGCGCAGACACCAGGCGGACGCCAGCCGGGATGGGCACGGCCGGGTGCTTCAGTCGCGCGATCATGGCAATGTGCTGGGTCAGGTTGCACATCCGCTTCAGGTCACGCCCCGCGTGCATGGCAGCGACCACCACCCGCAGGTCGGTGGCTACCGTTGCTCGCAGGACGAGCAGGTTGAGGCATCGCCGGTCTGTGTCGTCACACAGATCCTTCATCTCGTCCGCGCCGGAGATGACCATCTCGGCGAGTTGCAGGTCACCCTGATGAAGCGCCGTAGAGGCATTGATCATCATCTGCCCGGCCAGCCGAACGATCCTCGCCAGGTCGCCGGTCAGGCTGTCCAGCTCGGCGTGGAAAGTCTCCTGCATGCCCGCAGGGTATTAGGCGTTTCCGCGGTGAGCAGCTCCTAGACCCCGCCCGCGACGACGAGATAGTCGACCGTGCCGCCGCAACCCATGATGGCCTGCCCGATGTGCACGAGGTCGGTGGCGTTCGTTCCGAACACGTGCACGCCGAGCAGGGTGCGGTCCTCGTTCGAAACGAGCAGCTTGAGCATCCCGTAGGAGTCGCCGACGATCGCGCCGCGGGCGAGCTCGCGGTAGCGTGACATCCCCACCTCGTAGGGTACGGCGGACTCGGTCAGCTCGGCTTCGGTCTTACCGCAGTAGGAGATCTCGGGCACCGTATAGATCCCGATCGGCTGCAGTTCCCGCATCTCGCGGGCAGGTTCGCCGAACGCGTGGTACGCGGCCAGCCGCCCCTGACCCATGGAGGTGGCCGCGAGCGCGGGGAAGCCGATGACGTCACCGACCGCGAAGATGTGCGGTACCGCGGTGCGGTACTGCCCGTCCACTGCGATCCGCCCGCGCCGGTCGGCGGCGAGACCCGGCCCCGACGACGACCATTGAACCGGGCACCCGCTTCATCCGCAGGACGCCGTCGGAGTCGAGCACGTGGTCGTCGTCGAACTCGACCTCGGCTGGTCGGGCCGGCTTGGTACCGGTAGCGATCACGAACTTCTCGGCGGTGACGGTGGTGTGATCGCCCCGAACTTCGCCCGCCACCGTAACCGTCTGCGGGTCCTCGAACCGGGCGGTGCCGCCGAGCAGGTCGACGTGGTTGCGCAGCAGCTGGCTACGGATCACCTCGACCTCGCGACCAACGACGTGTTCAGTGTGGGCCAGCAGGTCAGCGATCGTAATCTCGGACTTGACCCGGTAGCTGGCGCCGTAGATGTCGCGCTGAGCGAAGCCGGTGAGGTGGAGGACGGCCTCCCGCAGCGTCTTGGACGGGATGGTCCCGGTGTTGACGCAGACCCCGCCGATCATGTTGCGGCGCTCGGCCATGCACACGCGCTTGCCCAGCTTGGCAGCCGCGATGGCCGCCTTCTGCCCGCCGGGACCGGACCCGATCACCAGCAGGTCGTAGTCGTACACACGTCGATCCTTCCCACCGGCGCGGACGGCCCCGCCGGACGAGTGCAGCCGCCTTCCCGCGACCAGCGTCGCTGGCCGAGGTCACATCGGGCAGGCCGGGAGGTTACAAGTGCACGACGACCACGTGGTGGTGGCTCCCTGGGCTGGCCAGCTCTACAGTTCGGGTGAACGTCTCACCAACTGGCCTGGGAGTTTCCTGGTTCCTTCGTGCCGTGACGTCCGTTGAATTCAAGGAGCGGGACCAATGCCGATCATCGAAGACGCGGCTGGCGGAGTCACCGGAGAGCCCCACCGAGCGGATCCCGACCTTTCAGATTCCGTCGACAAGTCGACCACTCACGTCGCAAGCCCCGAGCCGCTGCTTGACCTATCGGTGACCTACCCCGTACCAGGGGTGTGCGTGGTGCAGGTCTATGCAGGCCGTGCCGTTCATCGGTTCCGCCGGGCTCTACGCACTGTTCAAGGCCAGTGAGCTGGCCCAGGCCAGGGGGTCTGTGCTGCATCTGGCCGGTATGGATCAGCGGGCGGTGAGCCGGGGACTGACCGTGGCCGGCCTTCTGCCGTACTTCCGCACCTATCCCACCCTCGAACAGGCGCTGAGCGCCCTGCCCAGCTAAAACCCGCCCGGGGATAACCGGTCAGCGCTCATCCTGGTCGGAGTGCGGCGAGTGACTCGAATCCCGATAGTTCGATCAGTCGGCGGGTGGGCGAGTCGAGTGGCACGATGAGTTCCAGCACGATCCGCAGTGCCCGGAGTCGGGAGGC
>JALYTS010000062.1 GCA_030854185.1 Actinomycetota bacterium
CCGCAGCCCGGGCCGGCGCCGCGGTACGCCGCCGCCGGGGCGCCGAGACCAACGGCCAGGTACCCCAAGATCGGCGCTCCCGTCGCATCGGCCTGCGCCGCCATCCCTGAAACCCGCCTTCGGCGCCGGCTACCCGATGCGGAGAGCGGCGGCCGCGGCGTCGAGTTCCTCGTCACCAAACGGCCCGTCCTCGGCTTACCACGCGTCGAGGGCTGCGCCGAGCAGCTCGTTGCGGAGCCGGTCTTCCGCAGCTTGGGCCAGCCAGCCCGAGACGCTCATGCCGGCACGCTCAGCCGCGTCCCGCACGGCTGCACCGAGATCGGGCTCCATCGTCACTGAAAAGCGTTCTACCTGCATGTATACGACCATCGCACAGTCCCGTATGCCAGGCTGTCCTGGAATCGAGGCTCGTGCCGGATGGACGGGCGATACTGCACACGCACAGTGTCCACGATGGATTGGGGTTCGGTGGGGTTGGTATTGCGAGCGGCGAAGGTAGCCGGGCCTCATCGGTGGCGGTGGCTGCTGGTTGATGAGTCCTCGGGGGCTCCGCTGGCCGATCACCGGGTGGAGCTGGATCCGGAGTCCACGGAGGTGGAGGCGTTTGACGATCTGTACCGGTTTCTGCGGCGGCGGGCCGATCCGGACCGTCGGGTGGCCAGCGAGGCGGAGCTGCTGGGCCGGGTGGGAGCGTGGATCGGGTCGGTGGCGCTGGGCGAGCGGATCGGCCGGGCCATAGTGCGCGCGGCACCGGTGACCGTGCGGGTGCAGGTGCCAGCCGGGGCGGAGTTTCTGGCGTTCCGGCCGTGGGAGCTGGCCCATGTCGACGGGGTGCCGTTGGCTGCCCGCGGCGATGTGGCGCTGGTCTACGACTTGCCTGGTTTGGCTGGTGCGTCTCAGGCGAAAGCGCCGGTAGGCGCGGCTCTGCGGATGCTGGCCGTGTTCAGCCTGCCCACGGCGACCTCGGCGTTGGCGTTGCGCCGGGAGCGCTATGAGCTGACCCGGTTGGTGCGCCGGGTCGCGGCCAGAAGCCGACGGCGGGTGGAGTTGGAGGTCGCTCAGTACGGGGTGACCCGGGCGAAGCTGGCAGATCTGGCCGAGTCCGGGGACGGGTGGGATGTGCTGCATCTGTCCGGGCACGGTGGTGTGGGGCAGTTCCTGCTGGAGCGGGCGGACGGCTCGCCGGATCCGGTGTCCACCGCGGAGCTGATCAGGTTGCTGCGGCCGTTGCGGTCGCGGGTCAAGCTGGCGGTGGTCTCGGCGTGCGAGTCCGCGGCGGCGACCATCGCGGAGACGTTGCGCTGGCTGGGTTTGGTCGACCCGGCCGCTCAACTGGAAGCCCACGCAGCGCAGGAAGCCGGGCAGGCGAGCCCGGTGGGTGTGGCGCAGGCGCTGGTCGCGGAGCTGGGTTGCGCGGTGGTGGCGATGCGCTACCCGGTGATCGACGATTTCGCCGTCGGGTTCGCCGATGCGCTCTATGACCGGGTGTTCCGCCATTCCCAGACGGTGGACCGGGCGGTCGCCGCCGCTGTGCCCGCCGCGATGGGACGCGCTGCGTCGGTGGGCACGGCGATATCGGTGGGCACCCCGGCGATCTTCGGGGCCTCGGCGGCTGGTTTGTCTCTGGCCTCTCCGCTCGGGAAGCCGCTCATGGACCCGGCCGAGCAGGTGATGGCCGGTTTCCCCCCGGAACCGCCGCGGTTCGTGGGCCGCGGCGAGGCGATGGCCGCCACCAGCGCCGCCCTGGCCCCGGCCTCTGGGCGCACCGCGGTGGTGTTCCACGGGATGGCCGGCGCGGGCAAGACCGCCTGCGCGCTGGAGCTGGCCTACCGTCACCAGCGGGTCTTCGAGGCGTTGGCGTTCTGGTCGGCGGCCACCGACCCCGACCAGTTCGGTGATGCGCTGCGCCTGCTGGCGATGGCGCTGGAGTCCCAGCTCGGCGACTACCGGTTCGCGATGGTCGACCAGATCGCCACTCTGGCTCAGCTGGAGAACTTCCTGCCGCGCCTGCGCACCCTGCTCCAGAACACCGGGCTGCTGCTGGTGTTGGACAACCTCGAAACCCTGCTCACCCCCGATGGGCAATGGCGCGACCCCCGCTGGGCGCCGCTCATGGACGCGCTCACCAGCCACGACGGAGAGTCCCGAGTGATCCTGACTAGCCGGATCACCCCCGCTGGGCTGGATCCGAACCGGGTGTTAATGCGGCCGGTGCATGCACTGTCGCGCGACGAGTCCGTGCTGCTGGCCCGGGAACTACCCAACCTGCGGACGCTGTTGCACGCCGAGGCTGAACCTTGGCGAGGTTCCGGTGCGGCGGACCCTGCGCTGGGTCGGCGGGTGCTCACCTTGGTCCAGGGCCACCCCAAACTGCTGGAGCTCGCCGACGCCGCCGCGGCCGACCCGGCTCGGCTGGCCTCCCAACTCGCGGCGGCCGAGGCCGCCGTGGACGGCGGGGCGCTGACGGTGTTCCTGAGCGAAGGCGCCACTGCACTGGATGCCGCTCAGTTCCTGCAGACCCTCACCGCATGGACCACCGAGGCCGTCGCGACGTTGCCCGACCCGTCCCGGTTACTGCTGCAAGCCCTGTGCCGGATCGAAGAGACCGACCGCAACTCTGCGACCCTCCACACGAACTGGACTGATCTGTGGCGACGCCTGGGCCAGCCCGGGGACCCCCCGCCGCTGGCTGCGGCGGTCGCTCCGCTCGCCGCCGCACTCATCGCCGCCGAGCCCGCCGATCCAAGCGACCCGGACACCGTCGTGGATTACCGAATCCACCCCGGCATCGCCGAGGCCATCCACGTCGCGACTCCTGAGGCGGTCAGTGCCGCAGTCGACGCCACCCTTGCCGCATGGTGGACGCAAGTCGCTTCCCAGGGGCTCCAGCAGGAGCGGGCCGGGCAGGACACCGGCTCCCTCGTGGTCCGGGCCGGACTGGCCGCCGCCCCCTACCTGCTGCGCCAACACGACTGGGACACTGCCGGTAGCCTGCTCGAGCAAGCCCGGCTGCGAGACAGCTACTCCCCGGTCACCGCGCAGGTCGTGATCCCCTCGTTGCGGCGCATCGCCGAGGCCACCGGCGAACCCGAAGACCTCCGCAAGCTCGCTGCCGCCCTTACCCTGGTAGATCCCCGCGACGCTGAAACCCTGCTCCGCCGCGTCTACGACCAGGCCACCACCCGTAGCGACCACCGCCTCGCCTCCGTTGCCGCTAACGACATGGTTCTTCTGCTGCGCGATCAAGGCAGGCTGCGCGAAGCGCTTACTCTCGCCGACCAAACGATCGCGCACACCTGCAAGGCTGGGCTCGGATTCTGGACCGAACTGGGCAATCAAGCTCAACGGCTGCAGATCCTCAGCCAGCTCGGCAACCATGAGCAGGCCCTCATGGACCTCCGAGCGTTGCGAAACCGTATGACCGAGCTACCCGACCAGGCCGCCGACAACGATCGCATCAACCCATGGAACGTACGGGAAGTGATTCTCGACATCGGCAGGCACTCCGCGCTAAACCTTGGGCGGTGGCAGCAGGCACTCGACCTCGCCAACGAAATCGCGAACGTAGAGCGGCGGCGCGGCGCCAGCGCCCACGAGACCGCCCGTACCCGATTCGGCAGCTACGGCCCGCTCCTTGCGCTCGACCGCCCAGCCGACGCTGAGCGAGTGCTGCGCGAGTGCCAGGAGGTATTCGAGACCGTTAACGACATCACGATGCTCGCCAAGGTCTTCTCCGCCCGCGCCGATCTGGAAGGCGGGCGGGATCACCGTCAGGACGCCCTCGCACTGCAGCGCACCGCGCTGCGCCTCCACTACGTCAGTCCCGAGCCACGCTCCGTCGTGGGGTTGCACCACAACCTCGCCAACTACCTCGTCCACCCCGCCGGGACCTCCGCTGAGCAACGCGCCCACCGCCTCGCCGCCGCACTCCTCTGCCACGTCATCGGCGACACCCACACACTGACTCAGGCACTGCGTGCGCTCGCCACCGAACTCCGCCTTGATCCCCACGGTCCTGATTCGCCGGCACTGCCCACGACCCTGTCTGAGGTCGTCCATCTGGTAGACGCGGGCGAAGGTGTCCACTTCTGTGACCTGGTGGCCACCGTGTGCCCCGATCCCGACACCGCTGCCCGTGCCCTGGCCGATCTGCTAGTGACCGCCGCGGACCTTCCCGACCAACCACCGGAGGACACCGTCGAACGCCTCCTCACGGACTGGGACCCGATCATCACCTCCGTCGCCACCGCGGCCACCACCGATCACACGCCGACCGAACTCACGGACGCCCTCGACCACCACGGCGCCACCACCGACTGGGCCACTCTGGTCGCCGCGCTACGCCGGGTACTGGCCGGCGAGCGCGACCGCGAGCAACTCCTCGTCGGCCTCGACGACGTGGACGCTGCGATCGTCACCGCCACCCTCGACCGGCTCCCCACCGACCCGAGGCAGGAACTCATGACCAGCGCCGTCACGCTCGACGCGCTCACCGACGACCAGGCCGTCCATGTCCTGGCACTCGTCGTCGACCACCACGCCCCCCTGCCGGACCCCGCCCGGCTCCGCGAACTCGACGCTGCCCTGGCCCACGCCACCGACGACCCCAACCTGCAGCCCTACCACCGGCCCGGCGCGCCACCACCCAGTGACGGTGATCTCGTCCGGGCCACCCTCACCCACCTCGCCACCTCCCGCCCCGACCTCGCCCCGGTGATCAACCGAGCCATGCATTTGGCCGCGGAGACCACGCGCTTCGAGCCCGCCACACTGGCCGTCGGCAGCCTGGTCCTACTCGCCTTGCAAACCGAGATCAAGATCAACCGAAATACGGCCGGTGAATGGCGATTCCAGCTGCATAAGAAAGCCCTGCGCGATTCCACGCTCGGGCGGCTTATCGGGCAGCTACTCGGCATGTACACCAACCCGCCACAAAAGTAACCAAGGGGTCTTGCGGCTCCCACTGGTCCGGTTGCCTGAGAGCCCAGTGCCGTCGGCGAAATCCGCCGAGAAAACTTTTCTCCAGACGGCTGTAAGAGCCCGGAATTGTCAGACCTGGTTCGTAGAATTAGGGCATGACAGTGCGGCAGCTGCTCCCGGAGGGTCTGGCCGAGATGGCCCCAGGCCCGCACCTGGATGCGGCGCTGGCCGGACTGGATCTTCGAGCGTTGGCTGGGTCGGATCTGGTCGAGGTGCTGCAAGCCCGGGCCCGGCAGTTGGCACACGAGCAGGCCCAGCTGTTGGCGGTGATGGCCGAGATCGGCTGGTGTGATCCGAATGCCGAGCCGGATGAGGCGGCGCGGCTGGCGCAACTGCCCCGCGAAGACGAGCCCCTGGTGTCAGCGTCAGATGAGATCCGGGCGGCGCTGGCCTGGACCCGCAACGCCGCTTACCGGGAGTACCACTTCGCTCAGTCCCTGCTCGGTCGGCTGCCCGCGGTGTTCACCGCCCTGGACACCGGTCAGATCTGCCGCAGCAAGGCGTGGCTGTTCACGGAGTTGTGTGCGGAGCTGACCGAGGCGCAGGCTCAGACGGTGGCCGAGCGACTGCTGCCGCACGCGGGACGGTTGACCACCGGAGAGTTGGCGGCACGGATCAAGAAGCTGGCGATGGCATTGGATCCCGAATGGGCCGCCCGCCGGTATGCCGCCGCAGTGCGGGACCGGGACGTGATCGGGTACCTCGACGAGGACGGCACCGCAACCGTAACCGGCCGGCGGCTTCCCGCGGAACAGGCCGCGGCGGCGTGCGCCCGGATCGAGGACCTCGCGAAGGCCGCGAAGCGGGCGGGGCATCCGGGGCGGATCGGGCCACTGCGGGCCGACATCTACATCGGGCTGCTGGATGGGCGCTGGACCCGTCACAGCCGCGACGAAATCATCACCGACCTGCTCACCCAGGCCACTCCACCCGACCAGCCCACCCCCGACGGCGCGCCGCAGCGCCCCACCCCAGACAACAGTTTTGTCGCCGCCGGGGCCCCAGCCAACGGTGCCCCGACGACCAATGATGACCCGAAGGCTGACGATGCCCCGGAGGCTGGCAGTGACCCTGGGGCGGCACGGGCAGCCAGTGGTGACGCCGCCACCGACGCGGCGGCCGAAACCGACACCCTCGCTGAGGACGCCGCTACTGCCGGAAAGGCTGGAGAGAGTGCCCGGTCCTGCGCCCTGGATGACCGGGTGGGAGTCGAGCTGCGGGTGGGGCTGTCCACCCTGCTCGGGCGCGACCGCCACCCCGGGGAGATTCCCGGGTGGGGCACTGTCACGGCAGAGACTGCCTTTGCACTGGCAGCGGCCCAGCACCGCGCCGAGTGGCGCTACGCGATCACCGATTCGGAGGGGCGGCTGATCCTGGGCGGGATCACTCGCCGCCGCCCAAGCGCACCGGCAGGCGACAGTGGCATCGGCGTCAGGCGTCCCTCCACGGATCGGGAGCCGATCCAAGGTGGCATCGTGGAGCTGCACATCCCGGCCACCCTGCTCACCCAACTCGCCGCGCACCCCGAGACATGCGGGCTATGGACCGCGGTGGTCGGTGACATCGCTACCCAGTACCGCACCTCCACCACCGACGCTCCGGATGGTGCAGGCGGTATTGGAAAGCATGATCCGTCCGCCCGGTTCGCCGGGGCGGTGCTGCGCCGCCATGTCCAGATCCGAGACCGGACCTGCGTCTACCCGGGGTGCCGCTGCTCGGCCCAGCACGCCGACCTGGATCACACCCTCGACCACGGTCGCGGCGGGGTGACCACCGAGGCCAACTCCGGCCCGCTTTGCCGACATGATCATCGCCTGAAACACGAAGGTGGGTGGCGGCTGCGCCAGCCCGAGCCTGGGCATTTTGTCTGGACCAGCCCACTCGGGCGGGTTTATCACACCCGGCCCCAACCGATCACCACCGATCTACCCGACCCGCTACCAAGGTCGGAGTACCTCGACACCCAGCCCCCCACCACCCACGACGAGCACGAACCGATCTTCTACCGTCCCCCACCCCGACCAGACCCGCCACCCGCATCGGTGCCGACGCCCCCCGGCGACCCGGACGAACCCGCGCCCTTCTAATTTCCCCCAGGGGAGATATCAGTAGTAGTGTTGATGTCATGGGTGTGGGCGCGTACGACCAGGTCCCTTTCACTGAGTTGCTGCGGGAACCGTCCGCCACGGCGGGGCGTCTGCACGACATCCGCCGCCTGCGCCTGCGCCGGCGCGACGCCGAGGACTTGGTGCTGCAAAGCGCGGAACGCGCGGCACGAGAAGACGAGGTCATCGACGTGTCCGCGCGGCTGCTCACTGGGTTCGTGCACGACCCGGACGGAGCGTTGATCCTGCGCCGCATCCTGCCTCAGGCCCTGCCGTGGGTAACCTTCCTGCCGACCGAGGCTGTCGATGAGCTCGTGGAGGAGCTGGTGACGACACTGCGGGCTGCGGTGTCGATCGACAACCTGTGGCCAGTCTCGCAACTGCTGGTTGAGTGGCGGCACACCGCCGAGATCTACGTCGATCCCCTGCTGCATGCCGCAGCAACACGCGTGCTCGGCGATGACGGCGGTCCGGTCCCGGTCCCGGAAGCGCCGGAGAGCGTGGAGTGAGCCCCAAACGGGGAGATCGGGCTGCGCCACCGCCCAGACAGGGCGAGTATGACATCCGGTTCGCGGATAACCAGGTAGCCGCCGGTTGGGCACAGCTGTGCGCTCAGACCGCGGGTAACACCCGTCGAGCCTGGGAAGCGATCACGACGGATCCACGGCCCAAGCCTTCGAGCGAACGCCACCACCAGCTCAAGCACGCTCTTGCGACTCGCGCCTACCGGGGCCGGATATTGGAACAGTGGCAATTCGAGGTGACCCGCGGCGGACGGATCTGGTACCTGATAGACGATGCCACGCGCACGGTGTGGCTCACCCACGCGGGAACCGGGCATCCCAAGGCAACTGACTAAGCATGACCTGAGCGTGATCTCGCCACAATTCTGTTACATTCGGGTGTTTATTGAAACACGCCGATGTTCTATGGTACGCGACGACATTGTTCGATATATCGAAGCATATGCGCGGTCCTTCGATCCACCGGTCGTTGAAGGGGTCGCGGCTACCCGCTTGCGCCGCGATCGAAAAGGCCGGTGACTGGTCAGTACCAGTCGCGGCGAGCTGATAGCCGATCAGGTCGTATTGGCCACGGGTCCGTACCAGGTGCCGCTGATCCCCCGGCTGGCCGACCGGCTGCCCGGCGAGCTGACGCAGATCCACTCGTCGCAGTACCGCGGCCCCGACCAGCTGCCGCCGGGTGAAGTGCTGGTGATCGGTACCGGTCAGTCCGGCTGCCAGATCGCCGAGGATCTGCACCTGGCCGACCGTCGGGTGCATCTCGCGGTGGGTAGCGCCCACGAGTGGCCCGCTTCTATCGCGGCCGTGATGTGGTGGCCTGGCTCGACGCCCTGGGTTACTACCGCAAGGCGGTCGACGAGTTCGCTGATGTCGACGCGGTGCGCTTCCGGGTGAACCATTACGTCACCGAGCGCGACGGCGGGCGGGACATCGACCTGCGCGCGTTCGCCCGCGGCGACATGCGGCTCTACGGGCGCCTGACGGGGGTGGCCGGCACCACGTTGCGGTTCGCGCCGGATCTGGGACGACGACGTACGCAAGCGGTGGATGCCCGGCAAGGGATCGGTGCCGATGGCCGAGTACGAAGCGGCGTGGGACGAGGCAGTGCTGGTGTTCGGCCGCAACCGGGTGTCGACCTACCTGCTGGTCGGGTTGGGCGAGGATCCCGACGAGCTGGTCGCCGGGGCGAGCCGGCTGATCAAGCGCGGCGTGTACCCGTTCGTGGTGCCGTTCCGTCCGATGGCCGGCACGCTCGCCCGCCGGGACGGCGTCGGAGCGCCGGCTGCCGAGCTGGTCCGTGACGTCACGGAACGGGTCGCCGCGATGTTGCAACGAGGCAGGCATGATCGGCGCGGACCAGCAAGCCGGCTGCGCCGCGTGCGGGGCGTGTGGTGCCCTGTCCGCGGCGGGGCGTGACCATGACGCAACGGGGTGCTCTTCAGCCGGCTCGGCTGGACTTCGGTGCGGCCGGTGACCGTGGCCGCCACCCCACACCTGCTGATGCGCTGGCCGATCGACCGGATCGCCGCGCTGGTCTCGGCCACCCAGTGTGAGCTGGGCGGGTTGCTTTCCGGCCTGGTCGCGGGTGGAGCCGGTTACCTGGGAGACGATGGTGCGCCGGTGCCAGGCAGCGACCTGGTGGCGGCGGCGGGTGGCGGCCCGGCTATGCCGGTCGCCAGTGGGACTCCAGCTCGCGCCGCCGGACCCCTGAGCTGCGCGCCATGCTCGGCTCGGTGGCCATGGCCCGTCCGGCCGCCGCCAAGGACGTGTCGATGGCGGGGCTTGCCGGCACCCTGGGCATGCTCGCCGAAGCCAGCGGTTGCCGGGCCGTGCTGGACGTCGCCGCGGTGCCCAGGCCGGCACCAGCCACCGTCGGCGACTGGTTGACCTGCTTCCCCGGGTTCGGGATGCTCACCTCACCGCCGACGAGGCGCACCGCCCGCCGCCACCGGCCGGTCCCGCGATCAGCGCGGACTGCGGTGAGCTGGTGGCCGGCCGCGGCGTGACGCTGCGCTGGCCGGACGGGGAGCTGACGGACGTGATCACCGACGCGGTGACCGGATTGGGAATGGCATGAGCCCGCTTAGGATGGCCGCCGCGGCGGCGAGCTTCGACCGGGACCTCGAAGCCGACTTCACCCGGATCGAGCAGCTCATCGACACCGCCCGGGCTGACGAGGTGCGCCTGCTCGTCCTGCCCGAAGCCGCGCTGGGTGGATACCTGGCCGACCTCAACGGCGCGGCGGGGACGCCGCCACCGCTGTCCGCGGACGGCCCGGAGATCCGCCGGTTGGCCCGGCTCGCCGGGGACATGGTCGTCGCCGTCGGTTACTGCGAGGCGGCGTCAGACCAGGATGGCGCAGGTCAGCTGTTCAACAGCGCCGTCTGCGTGACCGGTGACGGGGTGCTGGGCCATCATCGTAAGGTGCACCAGCCGCTTCGTGAGGACGCCGGCTACACCGCGGGCGGCCGCTTCGCCGCCTTCGACACGCCGGTGGGCCGACTGGGCATGATGATCTGCTACGACAAGGCGTTTCCCGAGTCCGCCCGGGCGCTGGCGCTGGACGGGGCCGACATCGTGATGTGCCTGTCCGCGTGGCCGGCCAGCCGCACCCAGGTGGCGCCGAATCTGCATCAGGATCGTTGGAAGCGCCGGTTCGACCTGTTCGACCGAGCCCGAGCGCTGGAGAACCAGATCATCTGGCTGTCGGCCAACCAGTCCGGCCGGTTCGGATCGCTCCGGTTCGTCGCGAGCGCCAAAGTGGTCGACCCCGGTGGTGACGTCCTGGCCGACACCGGCGTCCGAGCCGGGCTCGCGATCGCCGAGCTGGACGTCCAGGATGCGCTGGCGACGGCCCGCCGGTCGATGGCCCACCTGCGCGACCGCCGCCCAGACGCCTACGCCGTCGGCCCGACCGCGGGCCGTCCTGCTCCCGAGCTCAACAGCAGCGCTGTCCAGCGACAGTCGAACGGCTCTGCTGTTGAGTTCGGGAGGGTAGGAGCACCCGGTCCCGATCCGCACCCGTGCTGAGATGGGTGCGATCCGGGTCGGTGCGGTGGCTGCGAAGTTCGGACGTGATCTCGACTCCGATCTGCAGCGGATCACCACGCTGATCGAGCACGCCCGCCGGTCGGGAGTGTCACTGCTGGTACTTCCCGATGCAGCGCTCGGCGGCTATCTCGGCGACCTGCACAAGCCCGATCCGACCGCGTTGCCCCCCGCACTCGAGCTCGACGATCCGCACGTCCGCAAGGTCGTGGCGCTGGCCGCGGAGATGGTGGTGTGCTTCGGTTTCTGCGAAGCCGAGGGGGATCGGCGCTACAACACCGCGCTGTGCGTGCACGGTGACGGGGTACTCGGAAGCCGCCGCAAGATGCACCAACCCGCCGGCGAGTCGATCGCCTATTCGGCGGGTGAGCGTTTCTCCGCTTTCGATACCCCGGTGGGGCGAATCGGCATGTTGATCGATTACGACAAGACCTTCCCGGAATCGGCCCGCACCCTCACCTTGGCCGGAGCTGACGTGCTGGCCTGCCTGTCCGCCTGGCCGACCAGCCTCACCAACCGCGCGCCGCGGATGGCCCAAGACCGCCAGGCCCGGCTGTTCGACCTCTACGACCAGGCCAGAGCGGCGGAGAATCAGGTTGTGCTGATCTCCGCCAACCAGACCGGGGTGCTGGGCGAACTGCGCTTCCTCGGGCAGGCGAAGGTGGTCGGCCGCGGCGGCGAGATCCTGGCCCGCACCTGGGCCAAAGCCGGTATCGCGACAGCCGAGCTGGACATCGCGGCCGAGATCGCCAAGGCGCGTCGAGTACTACGGCACCTCGACGAGCGCAAGCCCGGCGTCTACCGGGTTGACTGATGTCACTGTCCGTGAGGTCTGGGGAAGGACTGTCACAGCGCGCGGACGTGCCACCAGCGGCAACATTTCGCCCAAAGTTGCCGCTGGTGGCACATCGGCCGCGGATACACACACCCCTGCCGCGAGGCAGGAGGGGCTGATGGGACAGCAGCCGAAGTTATCGATTGCGCTGCTCACCTACTCCACGAAACCGCGGGGCAGCGTGGTGCACACGCTCGCCCTGGCCGAGGCACTCGCTGAGGCAGGCCAGCGGGTGACGGTGTGGACGCTGGGCCGCGGCGGGGACAGCGGGTTCTTCCGACCCGTCGACTCCCGGGTGGAACTGCGGATCGCGCCGTTTCCCGACATCCCCGGGGAAGAGTTCGGGCCCCGGATCCTGCGGTCCATCCAGGTGCTACGGGATGCCTTCGACCCGACCGGCTATGACGTCGTGCACGCGCAGGACTGCATCAGCGCCAATGCGGTCAACCGGTGCATCCGCACCGTGCATCACATCGATCACTTCAACACCCCCGAGTTGGCCGCCTGCCACGAGCGCGCGATCGTCAACCCCTACGCCCATGTCTGTGTTTCCGCCGCGGTCGCCGGTGAGCTGCTCGACGGTTGGCGGATCGCGGCGACGGTCATCCCGAACGGCGTGGACGTGCAACGGTTCTCCCGCGCGGCCGGTCCGGCCGGTGCATGCGCTCGGGCCGCGTGGCGGTCACGCCTGGGTCGTTACGTGCTGACCGTCGGCGGGATCGAACCCCGCAAGGGATCACTGGAGCTGCTGGAGGCTTACGCGCTGCTGCGCGCCCGGATGCCCGACGTGCAGCTGGTGATCGCCGGTGGGGAGACCCTGTTCGACTACCAGGACTACCGGGCCTCTTGGGAGAAACGGGCCGCTGAGCTCGGCGTCGAGCCGGTGGTGCTCGGACCGGTGGACCACGACGCGCTGCCACCGCTGGTAGCCGCCGCGGGG
The DNA here is from genome assembly GCA_030854185.1 of Actinomycetota bacterium. Taxonomy (GTDB): domain Bacteria; phylum Actinomycetota; class Actinomycetes; order Mycobacteriales; family Pseudonocardiaceae. The sequence goes on from JALYTS010000062.1 coordinate 12,433, forward strand.
GTGTTCGCCTTCCCGTCGACCAGAGAGGGCTTCGGGCTAGCCGCGATGGAAGCCCTGGGCGCGGGCATCCCGTTGGTCGTGTCGAACCTTCCGGTGTTCCACGAGATCTTCACCGGCGTCGCCCGCTTCGCTGACGGTCCAGCCGAGCTGGCAACGCAGCTGGCCGCCGAGCTGGACGGCGACGCGGTGACCCCTGATGCCCGGGAAGCCGGCCGCTCGCTCGCCGCCCGCTACACCTGGTCAGCCGCCGCCCAACGCCACCTCGAGCTCTACCAGAGTCTTGGCTGACCCCCGGGTGCCTGATCGACCGCTGCGGGACGACAGCGGATAGCGGTCATCTTCCGGGCAACCATAGACGTGATGAAATCGGGGAACGATTTTCGGATTGTTTCATCGGTATTGTTACGGCGTGGCGTATGGTGCACCCATGGAACGGATCGAAGCCGACCTACTAATTCCCGGTCGGGGACGTCCCGTTCAGGACGTGGTTGTTGTCCTCGACGGGACCACAATTCGGTATGCAGGGCCAACAGCTGCAGCGCCGTCCACGCCGAACGCGGCGGTTACCAAGGCGCCAGTCGTGATGCCCGGACTCTGGGACTGCCACGGTCACTTCCTTGGCGTTCGCAGTTTGGACCTCGCGCAGGTGCCCATGGAGTCGGAGGCGTTGCGAGCGGCGCGCGCTACGGTTGACTTGAGGGCGGCGCTCAACGCCGGAGTAACGACGGTGCGGGAGCTCGGCGGACTTGGAATCCATCTCGCTCAAGCAGTCAAAGAGGGAACGGTTGACGGCCCCTCGATCTACGCGGCCGGCGCGATGCTGTCCACAACTGGAGGTCACGGCGACTTCCATAGACTGCCACTTGCATGGGTCATTGACTTCTCCCATCGCGATGGCGAGATCCGTCTGGCCGATGGGGTCGACGAGTGCGTCCGCGCCACCCGAGAGCAGCTCCGACGGAACGCCAGACTGATCAAAGTGTGCGCCTCGGGGGGCGTGCTGTCCGAGGTCGATGATCCGATTCATCAACAGTTCACCGTCAAGGAGCTGCAGGCTATTGTCGAAGTCGCCGGGATGGCCGACCGGGTGGTCGCCGCCCACTGCCACGGCAAGCCTGGGATAATGGCGGCCCTCGAGGCCGGGGTGCGCACCATCGAGCACGGGACCTACCTTGATGACGAAGCGTGTGCGGCCATGCGCGAGGCTGGAGCAGTTCTGGTGCCGACTCGTACTGTGATTTCCGAGCTGCTGGGGAACGCTGCTGCTCCACCGTACGCGATGATCAAGCTCCGGGCGCTTGAGAAGACCCATGCCGCGGCCATCTCAATGGCCCACGACCGAGGCGTCACCATCGCGATGGGGACTGATGTCGCGCTGTCGGGACGCGATCTACCAGCGTCATGGGGACGCAACGGTCTGGAACTACCGCTGCTGGTGCGTGCCGGTCTGAGCCCGTTGGAGGCGATTGAGGCGGCAACGGCTAACGGCCCACTCACCCTCGGCCCGCAGGCGCCGTCGTCCGGTCAGTTGGTCGAGGGCTGGGACGCGGACGTGATCACGGTGGACGCCAACCCGTTGGCCGACATCACGGTGCTGGCCGATCAACTGCACGTGACCGGAGTGTGGGTTCGCGGTCGCCGCGTCAAGGGTTGACCATAGTCTGGGAAACGAATCTCGTTCATTGTCGCGCTGAGTCCTTCAGTTCTTTTTTCGAGCGTTTCGGCTCGATGAGCGCGACTAGCAGGAGCGACACGAGAGCGATGACCGCTGATCCTACGATCGCGATCCTGTAGGACCCGAACTCTGTGAACACGACGGCGCCGCCCTCGCTGCTGATCGCTGCGCCGAACTGGTGGGCTAGCCAGATTAGGCCGAGCGCCATACCTTTGGACTTGCTGTCGAAGATGTCGAGCGCGTAGAGGGTGGTCGCGATGACCGATCCCATGTAGCTGATCCCGAAGACGGCGGCAAATGTGAACGATCCGAATGCGTCCGGCACGGAGATCAGGGTGAGCAGGGCCAGGCCGCGCAGGGCATAGGCGCCACACAGCACGTAGCGTCCATGGAAACGGTCGCACAGGCGGCCAGCAACGATCGAGCCGACGATTTCCATCACGCCCAGGACGATCATCGCGCTACTGATGACGGTCGGACTGTCCTGGATTTCCTGCATGTGTGCGACGACATGTACGTCGATAAAACCCATGGTCACGCCACATCCGAAGAACGAGCCCGACAGAACCCAGAATCCTGGTGTCCGCAGCACGAGCGCGATCCGTCGGCTCATTGGCGCCACCGGCTCCGCGCTTATCTCCTGGGTGGGTGATGAAGAGGGTATAAGCAGGTGGGTCGCTAGGGCGAGGGGGACTAAGAAGGCCAAGCCCAGGGTTGCGAACACCACGCGCCAGCCGGTTTCTCGGCTGAGGATGATCCACGCTGGGGACAGCACGATGAATCCCAGGGCAGTGCCGTTGGTGAGGATGGAGTAGCCGAGACCCCGGCGCTCCGGAGGAAACAGCTCCTCGACCAGGACCCCGACCGGAATGTACGACACCGCCGCAAACGCAATTGCAGCCCCGACACCGTAGAGGACGGTGAAGAGTGCGTAGAGCGGAACGGCCGCGGAGGTCAGGAAGCAGCCGCCGGCGAGGACGAGGCCGGCGGTGATGGTGTTGCGGCCGCCGAAACGATCAGCCATCGCGCCGACCACCGGTGACATCAGGCCGTAGACGACCATGAAAACCGTCGGGCCGACCGCGAACGTCGCTCGGGAGATACCGAAGTAGTCGGCCATGGGGACGAAGTAGGCGGGGATGACGTTCTTTATGGAGGAAGTAAGGAAGATGACCAGGAAGCCCACTCCGATCGCGATCACCAAACCTGCCCGCGTCGTCCTTCCGAGCTGTTCGTGCGCCCGGTTCTGAGTAGCCACGGTCGGTGCGCTCTCCTCGATGTCACGGTCGCTCTGACCGGGGCGGGATTGAAGATAGAAGCGGGCACCTGTGAAGCGTCGTGCTACGGGCCGCGCAGCCTCCCCAAGTCTGTGCTTCTAGCCTCGCGCGGCCTATGGGCCGTGTGTGAGTGGCAGGATTGCCAGATGACGCTAGGATCGTGCCAATGCATCGAGTGGCCGTCCTTGCGCTGGCCGATGTCGTCGTATTCGACCTCGCGATCGCCGCACAGGTCTTCGATCACGATGACCAGCGTGATCATTACGCCGTCGAGGTTTGCGGGCTCGGGGCCGGGGCCGCTGTGCCGACGAGCACGGGTTTCCCGATCGTCCCTCCTGCGGGATTGGACGGGTTGAGGCGAGCAGATACCGTGATGGTGCCGGGTTACGAGCCCCACCTCGAGCCGCCGCCAAGGGCGGTCCTTGACGAGCTGCGTGCGGCCTCGAGGCGGGGCGCACGGGTCGTGTCGATCTGCACAGGAGCATTCGCGCTGGCTGCAGCCGGGCTGCTGGACGGTCGGCGAGCCACCACGCACTGGCATCACACCGCTGAGCTGGCTGACAACTACCCGCGGGTGCGTGTGGACCCTGATGTCCTCTACATCGATGACGGCTGCATCGCTACAAGCGCGGGTGTGGCCGCGGGTATCGATCTGTGCCTGCACCTGCTGCGCACTGACCGCGGCGCTGAGACCGCGACGCAGGTGGCGCGCCGACTCGTCGTCTCGCCGCACCGTAGCGGCGGCCAGGCTCAGCTCCTTGAACGACCGTTACCCCGAAACGGGCGAAGCCTGGCCGACACCTGCCGATGGGCATGCGAGCACCTCGAAGACCCGCTTCAGGTCGCCGACCTGGCGCGCCATGCCGGCCACGCCCCGCGAACCTTTGTCCGTCTCTTCCGCGCGCAGACCGGCACCACGCCGATGCGGTGGCTCACTGCCCAACGAGTTCACGAAGCACGACGGCTGCTCGAAGGCAGCGACCGGACTATCGCCAACATTGCCCACCGGACCGGTCTCGGCACTGCCGCGAACCTGCGCACACACTTGGGTCGCGACACTATGACTACCCCCTCCGCCTACCGCCAGACCTTCCAGGGGCGATGACGAGGGCGGCCGCCGTCGCGTGCGAGCGAGCTCCGCTGTCAGTCGGCGCGGACCGGCTACCGCACGTGCTCCACCGAGTGCGCGGAACTCTTCGGCGACTACGCACTACGCTTCATTGCGGCGTGGAACGCCTGCTCTAGATCGAGGACCAAGTCGTCGGGGTCCTCGAAACCGATCGAAATGCGCAGCAGATTATCCGACACTCCCGCAGACCCTCGCTCCGCGGCTGACAAGCGCCCGTGTGTGGTCGTCGCCGGATGCGTGATCATAGTCTTTGTGTCGCCGATGTTTGTCGTGTTTGAGATCAGCTTCAGGGCATCCAGGAAACGCCACGCCTCGCGTCGGCCACCCCGTATCCGGAAGCTCAACAACCCTCCGTGCCCGGATTGTTGACTCGCAATCAGCTCGGACTGAGGATGATCGCGCACTCCCGTATAGTAGATTTTGTCAACGGCGGGATGTCGCATGAGCCATCCGGCGAGCGTCGAGGCATTCCTCGTATGCTCCTGCATTCTGATGGGCAACGTCTCAAGGCTCTTCAAGAAAATCCAGGCGTTGTAAGGGCTCAGACTGGGGCCCACCGTACGCAGTACATCCCGGAGTTGTGCCACCAGGCCCTCGCGACCTGCAATGATCCCGCCTCCACATCGCCCCTGGCCGTCGATGTACTTCCCCGCCGAGTGCACGATCAAGTTGGCACCCAGTTCGTGCGGACGTTGGTACACCGGTGTGCAGAGGGTGTTGTCGACGACCAGAAGGATCCCGTTCTCCCGGGCGATTGCGGACAGATCGCGAATGTCAGCGACCTGCATCATGGGATTCGTCGGGCTTTCGACCACGATTAACTTCGTGTTGGACTGAACGAGGGAAATCCACTCGTCCCGGCCGGCGTCAACGTTGATGAATGTTGCGGCGACACCGAAGTTCCGCAGATAGGTGTTGAAGAGTCTGCTCGTGGTGCCGAACATTCCCTCTGCCAAGATCACGTGATCTCCAGGGTGCAGAAGGGCCAACGCGACCGTCATATAGCATGCCATCCCGGAGCTAGTCGCTACGGCGTCCCCAGTCCCCTCCATGGCTGCGACTCGTTGCTCGAACGCGCGGACTGTGGGGTTGGTGAACCGCACGTACACATTGCCAGGACGACGCCCCGCGAACTTCTCCGCAGCGTCCTCGGCATCGGAAAAGACGTAGCTCGACGTCAGAACCAGCGGCTCGCTGTGTTGGTCGGACACGTCCTGGTATTGGCCTGCCCTGACCGCTCGCGTGGCGAGACTATACCGCCTCCAGTCACGATCCATGGCTCCCCGATCTAGTTCCGTTTCGATTTGTAACTCTTGGGCGGCATTCGCAAAGTTCGGTTACGCTAGACGCCTGAGGTCACCGGCAGCTCCAGCGAGCCCTTCTGGAACTCCTGGTAAATACCTTCGTACATTCCGTAAAAGAGTTCGCACGTGTGCGAGACGGCAAAGAGCGCCTCCTCCTGGAGGTGGTCGTCCGTGCAGATGTCGGACACCAAGTCCAAGCCCTGCCGAACGTGTCCGACGTCTTCAATCTGGTGCACGGAAAAAAAGAGAAGGTCCTCGCTCCTCAGTCCGTAAACCCGTTCGAAGAGGACGTCACGCGACTCGGCTCCGAGTATCTCAAGGTTCTGGCCCTCGCTGGCGATCGTGACAGCCGCCGCGCCAATGTGGTATTTTGCGGGATCCTTAACCGCCTCCATCCGGTAGTCGATTAGAGCTTGGGTAGCGGGCAGGGCCTTGGCAGCGTCACGCGTCTGGTCGTCTAGACCGAGGGCGAGGAGGAAATCCTGCATCAGCTTGACATGGTTTTTGGTCCCGGAGAGCCGCCCCGTCTCCTCCTCGTACATGTTATGCAGTAGCCGCTTCTTGTGCTTCGGGATTGGACAGTAGAAGAAGAGATGCTCGATATACTCAAGAAAGTGTTTCGTCAACTGGTAGCCTTGCAACGCGACCTTCTGGACCAGGTTCAGATCGGGATGGTCCGGATCGAGGAGCAGGCTGAAAATAGGATGCGAGATGGTGAGCCGCTCGTGAAGCGTCTCTTCGAGCTTCGCTCGGAACTCGTCGCGGTTCAGTGTCATGCTCGGTTCCTCCTTGGCGTTCTCCGGTCGGGCACGCACCGACCGATATCTTGCTTACAGACCGTTCGTGAACGATCGCTTGTCCGGACGTCGTTATGTGACGTCGTCAGGTGGTCTAGGCTCACACCTCCCGTTCCCGCGAGTGCGGAGCTTTGATTCGACGAAAACATGAAGGTCAGCAACAGAATGCCACATGTAGTGTCCGCGGAAACTCTCCCCATTAACTCTCGAGTAGTCCGGAAGAATGCCATAGGTTGTAAATCCGATTCGCTGCCAGACTCGGTGGGCCTTCGAGTTCTCGCGAACGTCGATCGTAAGAATGTCCGTACCCAGTTGCTCGGCCTGCTCGCACACCGCATTCGCCAGCTCGAACACAGCCGGTGTGCCCCGGACGCGCGGAACTAAGTAGGCCTTGCTGACCTCCGCGATGTGCTTACAGTTGGGCATCGCGTTGGCCGACAGGACGCACATCGCCACGACGCCGAGCGAATCAGTTCCGATTAGGACGTGGCCGCTACCCTGATCCAACATCTGCTCGAGGTCGATGACGAAGGCGCGCGACTCTTCTGCTATCGGTGGGCGTGCGTAGCCGAGTATCCCGTCGTCGTCGACGCTCGCGGCGAGCATGGCTGCCAGGTCCAAGGAGTAACGGAACAAAGTTCCCGGCCATAACCACTCCCGTACTCCCCCTGATTCGATCCTCCGCACGCTCATTCGGTCCTTCCCCGAGTTACCGAGAGGAGCCAATTCTTCACGAAGGTTTGAGCTGTGCTGGTCCAGGTGTTGCGCAATCTATCGATGACCGTCCCCGCCGGAAACGAGTCCAGACCCCCGGGTTCCGAGCGCTTACTTGCCTTTTTCTGAAAATCGAGGAGCTGTTCGGCGGACTCGTCGTCGAAGTAGGAGGTGGGTAGAGCGGGGTAGTATTCAGTTTCACGAGATAGGAAACGGCGGACGTCACGCCGGTATTCACGGAACAACATATCCGTGCGGTACTCTGGGTGACCCTGAACAAAAATATATTTCAGGCCGTCGGCGGTGCTCGCGATGTGCCAGTCGTGGTAGCTCTCGTCGAGGATTAGCGGCACCACGCCGGCGGCGATCAATCGCTTGACCTCGATGCGGTTCCATCTCGAGTGCGGCGCCCATACTTCACCATTCATACCGTCGGTTAGAGGGTTGCCGTGGTCGCAAACGTAATGACGGAACACCCCACAGTGCTTCGCACACAACGTATCGCGCGGAATAGAGTACAGTATGTTGATCGCAGCGTGGGCGGAAAAACAGGAGAAGATCGTCGACGTCACTTTCTCCGATGTCGCATCGATAAGTTGATCGACGACCGCCAACGAAGGGTCGGTGCCCAGATCTTTTGACTGAGGCTCGGTGCCTGTCACGATCATCGCATCGAGCGTTGCTATTTTTCTCCAGTCAATGTCAGCTTTCGACGGGAGGTGTGCAACGGGCCCCGGCGCGCATGAAATCGTCACAATTTGACACCGCAAAGACAGTCCGCCTAGCGCACTTCGTACCAACCCCACAAACTGTTGCAGGGCTGCGCCGCCGGACGACGGCGGCATCAAGTCGATGATGCCGACCCGGAGATCGGCACGCTTCGACAGACCAATGTCAGGCGTCACGCCGCAACATCTCCCTCCTTGGGGCCGCCAGATAGGAATCCCGACAGACGATTGCCTGCTAAGCACGGCGCCGCCCGAGATGTGATCGTCTATCTTCAGTTGAGATAGACGTTCTTGCCGTGGGCGTCAGAGCCGGTCAGCATTACGCACGCGTGCTTCTCGATGTTGTGGTCGTTTCCATCCACCATGTCTCCGTGGCGGCGGTGCGGGTATACCTCGACTTCCGGGATCGTCACCCTGAAGTTAATCGCCAGACGTCGCTGGTCCGGAGTGACGTTAGGCAACGATCCGTGCAACACACGGTCGGTAAATATAATCGCCTGACCAGCCCGCATCAAGATCGTGTCGATCTTTGCGCCCTCGGCGTCGGGGTCGAATATTGTATCGCATGCGTAGCGTTTCGACAGCTCTTCCCAACGATCCGAGTCACCTGTTCGGTCGAGATTGTTCTTGAAGACCTTGCCGAAGACGGAATCCATTAGCGGCACCTTGCGCACAGGATATTGACGAGTGTGCGTCCCCACGGCAATCTGCATAGCTCCGTTATCGGTCGTCACGTCATCGAGCGCGATCCAGACCGAGACGTTGAAGAGATCGGAGTAGAGCTCGTAATCTTCCGGCGGCATGAGCGCGGGCTTGAAGAGGCCATACTCCTCGCCAGCGAACAGGCTGGACTGGTGCCAGTCGAGCCCGCCGTCGGCGGGGCCTTTGTGGAAGATCGAAGTGCGCCAGACAAGCAGATTCTCACCGAGAAGTGACTTGACCCGTTCGATGACCTCGGGACGGTAGACCATCGACATAAGGTTCCGGTAGTAGAGATGCCAGTCACGATGCGTGGTGCGTCCGTAGATCGGGGACCGCAGTCGGCCAGACAGAATCTTGTCGAAGGTCGACCGGAGCTTCTGTAGAGATTCTTGGTCGATGACGTCGAACGGACCTATGTAGCCTCGCGAGTTAAAAAGTTGGAGTTCGTTGCACGAGAGGGCGAACGCGCCGCCTGTACCGTTCTCGAGTGACGGTAACTGGTTCCGGTTTTCGGCTTCGGGCACCACGACCACGTGTCGACCTCCCAATTTGCCAGAGTTCTGTTGTTTGGTAGCCACAGTATTCCTCTAATGACTTGCAACCGCGACGGTTTGCCGCACGTGTTCGACCGTGACCTCATCCAACAATCTTCGGATTCGTCACCGAGCAAGATATCGCACCCACAGCTTAACCAGACTCACTATGGCGTGCCGGTTTGAACGTTAGAGATATAATTGAACGTTCCTGATATTCGGCGTCAATCGCCCAGGCTAGAGCCTACGAACGGAGGCAGACTAAAGTCAACAATGTTTAAGGTAATGTACATCACAATGAATCGTGAATTTTCGCAGGTGTACGAAAGTTTTTGCCAGTGTGACATGGATGATTCACCGGGGGCGTTGATCCTCGCCATGTGGGATTGCTGGCTTTGTTAGTTTTCTGTCGCGGTCGCCGTGGGTCGATTTCCGGCCTTGACCCCGACTGCCCGAGTGCTTTCATCGAACGCCGCCGCGCCACGGAGCTTCGGTATAATCTCCGCAGGCCCGGGCAGGCGTGGTTCCAACCTCAGGGGGAAGGCCGCCGTGTCGGTGGCGGTGCGGCGGACGAGGCGTAGAACTTTGGGTGAACGACACCCGGTCGGGGTCGATGTCGGCCCCTGCGGCCTGGGTAGGCCCCATCAGCCAAGAGCGCCCGTGCTGCCTCCTGCACCCGTGTGCTGGAGGAAATAGGGTCTATCTGTATCAGCGTCGACCTGACCCGGCTCTTATAGGGGCGTGAGGACGACCGTGTCCTTGGCGATTCGTATTGAAACCGTGATTGGGGACTGTCATGGACGATGCCGACGGGGCTCCCCGCACGGAGGACTCTGGCTTGCGGGAAAGATCACCTGACGATGGTTCGGAGTTCACCCGAAGTGCGGTGGCGGAGGAACTCCTGCTCACGAGGTCGATGCTTGACTTCGGTGACGACTGGACCGACCTGCACGTTCGACGAAACGGATTGTCCCTACCGGAGGATATGCCATTCGATTCGTGGCGGGAACTCGGATGTCGGGTCGCCCTTGTCGCGAATTGCTCCGCATGGTGGCTCGGTGACTGGCTCGTCTACGGCGAAGAGGCCTACGATGATCGTTACGAGCAGGCTATCGCTGACACTGAGTTGGGCTATCAGACCCTGCGGAACTATGCGTGGGTGGCGAGGAAGCTCCCCATGTCCCGTCGACGGGACACACTGAGCTTCGGTCACCACGCCGAAGTGGCCGCACTCCCCAACGAAGAGCAGGACGCGTGGTTGGCACGGGCCGAACAGTTGAGCTGGTCCTCCAACAAACTACGGCGAGCACTGCGGGCTGCCAAGGTGGCCAACCGCCGAGCATCCGGCGACGAGACATCGGCCCACACCAGGGCGCTGAAAATCGACGTGCCGTCCGAGCGACACGACCGATGGCAGTCTGCTGCCCAGCAGACGAACTGTTCTGTGGCTGATTGGATCATCGCGACACTGGACCGTGCCGCAAGCGAGGAACTGAATACTTAGGCAACCCCCTGGGTTGTCTCAGCACAGCTAGCAGCCAACGGGACCTGGCAAGGCCCGCGGCTAATGCAGCGCGTAGCAACTCTGACGTGATGTGGCCGGGGTCGTAGGCTCAGGCATCGTGAGCGCGCCCCAGATCACTCTTATCGCCAGGCTCACCACCTCCGCGCTGGATGCTCGCAGGGGTGTGGTCCGGCTGCATGCGGAGGTGCTCGACGCACTAGGCCTGCGGCAATGGGACGCAGTCCAGCTCACCGGAAATCGTCGCAGCGTCGCGCTGGCCGGAGCCGGGCAAAACGCCCGCGGCGTCGCGCTGCTCGATGACGTGACGCTGTCCAATCTGGGGCTGACCGATGGCGCCGAAGTGGTGATCGCACCGGTGGAGGTACCGGCAGCCCGCTCGATCACCGTGACCGGGTCCGCGCTGGTCACTTGCTCGGTGAGCCCGGAGACGCTGCGCCTCGCGTTGGCGGGCAAGGTGCTCACCGCCGGAGACGCGGTATCGCTGCTCCCGCACTACCTGACGCCGGGGGCGGCCGCCGAGACGGTGCGCGGCCGGCTGGCCGTGGCGATCGGGGCGAGCTGGACCACCGAACTGCTCACCGTCACGGCCACCGACCCGCCAGGGCCGGTCGCTCCGCACCCGTCCACTGTGGTCGGCTGGCGCAGCGGCTCGCGCACCGGAGACCCACCGGCGCCATCGCAGGTCCCCAGGCCAACGTCAGCGGTCGTCTCGTCTGCGGTGACCGACCTGGTGGGCGCTCAGGACGCCGCCCGGCGGTTGGCCGAATGGTTCGAGCTGTCCTTCCACCGGCCCGACCTGCTACGCAGCCTCGGCGCGAGCACCCGCCTCGGGGTGTCGGTGCGCGGTCCCGAGGGGGTCGGCAAGGCCACGATGGTGCACGCGGTGGCCCGGGACGTCCGCGCTCAGGTCGTCGAGCTGGCCGCGCCGAGCGTGGCGGCACTGGCGCCCGACGTTGCCACCCAGCGGGTGCGCGACGCGGTGACGGCGGCCTGCGAGTGGCAACCCAGCGTATTGTTGATCACTGACGTCGAGGCGCTGCTGCCGGCGACCGCCCCGCCGCCGCTGGCCACCATCGTCCTCGATGTGCTGATGCTCGCGTTGGACCACGCCGCGCTGGTGGTCACCACCGCGCATCCCGAGTCGGTGGATCCGCGGCTGCGCACGCTGGAACTGATCGATCGTGAGCTGTCGCTGGGGCTGCCCGATGCCCGGACCCGCACGGAGCTGCTCCGGGTGCTGCTTTCCGCGGTGCCGCTGGCCTCTGATGTCGATCTTGCGGCGGTGAGTGAGCGCACCCCTGGGTTCGTCGCAGCCGATCTTGTCGCGCTGCGCCGCGAGGCAGCGGTGCGCGCCGCGCTGCGCCACTCGTCGGCCACGGGCCTCAAGTCCGACCTCGTACTCATGCAGCAGGATCTGCTCGGCGCGCTGGACACCGTGCGCCCGATCTCGATGTCCACCTCGAACACGGTCAGCGCCGGTGGGCTGACCCTGGACGACGTCGGCGACATGACGCAGACCAAGCAGGCGCTCATCGAGGCGGTGCTGTGGCCGCTGCGCTACCCCGATTCGTTCACCCGGCTGGGCATCGACCCACCACGCGGCGTGCTGCTCTATGGCCCACCCGGCTGCGGCAAGACCTTCCTGGTCCGGGCCCTGGCCGGGACCGGGACACTCAACGTGTTCTCGGTGAAGGGCCCGGAGCTCTTCGACAAGTGGGTCGGCGAGTCGGAACGGGCGGTACGTGAACTGTTCCGCCGCGCCTCCGACGCGTCGCCCGCGCTGATCTTCCTCGACGAGATCGACGCGCTGGCTCCCCGGCGAGGCCGGAACACCGACGGCGGCGTCAGCGATCGGGTGGTCGCCGCGCTGCTCACCGAGCTGGACGGGGTGGTGCCGCTGCGCGATGTCGTCGTGCTCGGCGCCACCAACCGCCCCGAGCTCATCGATCCGGCTCTGCTGCGCCCCGGCCGGCTGGAGCGGCAGGTCTACGTGCCGCCACCGGATGCTGACGCGCGCGCGGCCATCCTGCGATCCGCGGTCCGCAACACCCCGCTGGCGGCCGACGTCGACCTCGACGCGCTGGCCGGTGAGCTGGACGGCTATTCCGCCGCGGACTGCGCGGCGCTGATCCGCGAGGCAGCGTTGACCGCCATGCGGGAGTCAATGGAGGCCACCGAAGTGACCGCAGCCCAGCTCACCGCTGCCCGCCGGGCCGTCCGCCCCTCCCTTGACCCGAAGCAACTCGCCGAGCTGGCCGGCTACGCAGCCGCGCACGGCCTGGCGCCCTCGTGAGCGCCGGCGACTGGGGAGGTAGCTGGCACCGGCTGGTGCCGTGGTCGTGGCACGCCCGGGCGCTGCGGGATGAGCTGCAATCGCGAGCGACACGCGACGGCCGACGCACTGCTCGCCGCGGCCGAGTCGGCGGGTGCCGTGCTGGCCACCGTGTCCAACCTGTATGTCTACGGCCCGGTGAACGGTCCGATGACCCCTGACCTGCCGCTGGCCGCTCCCGGCCCCAAGGCCAAGGTTCGCGCCCGGATGTGGCGCGATGCGCTGGCCGCCCACGAGTCCGGCCGGGTACGGGTCACCGAGGTACGCGGCTCGGACTACCTCACCACCGGCCGCAACAGCCATCTCGGCGACCTGGTCGCGGGGCGGATCGTGCGCGGCCGCAGCGCCCGCTTCGTCGTGCCCACCCGATCTCCGCACACGTTCACCTACGTCCCCGACGTGGCCGCGACGGTCGTCGCAGCTGCCGCTACCGAGCGGGTCGAGGAGCTGCCACGATGGCTGCTGCGCACCGCCGGGCTCGCCGTCCCGCTGCTGCGGGAGCTCGCCGAGACCCGCTACCAGTTCAGCGCGCCCTACCTGCTCGACGCGTCGGCCACCGTCGAGCAGCTGGGAGTCACGGCGACCCCGTGGCGCCAGGCGCTGGACGCCGTCGTGCAGAGCTACCGCACCGGGGGCTCCTCGCGTCAGCCCGGCCCTTCAGCCCACGCTGTCCGGTAATCCAGCCCCGGCGAGTCCGGCGCGGTCGCACTCCGCGTGGAACATTCCTAGGCAGTGTTGCCAGGGCGGCGCCGAGCTGCCCAAGGACTTCAGGTGCGGCAGCAGGTCCGCCGAGAAGGCGATGCTGGCCTCACGGGGCAGCAGCGACGGCAGGTTGTCAATGGCGATGATGTCCAACGGCCGGGGGCCGTGGCGCAATCGACGCACCGGCTCCCGCCAGCTGGTGGTGGCGTCATAGATGAGCAGCACGTTGCAATCCGATGTGACGTCGCAGGTGACGTCGCAGACAACCGTCAGGCGGCGGGTGGGGTCGTCGAGATCCAGCTGAGTCAGGAATGGCGGCACCGGTTTGGTGGTGTGCACGGCGTTGATCAGAATGTCGTGCTCGAGCAGGGCCGCCTTGTCCAGCTCGTGCGTGTCTCCGGTGTCCCAGCCGGTCGGCGCGATGCCGGCGACAGCGAGTGCGTCCCGCGCGCCGCGCCCGCACCGCCCGAAGGCCCCGATGACCAGTGCCCGACGTGACGGCCCACCGCGCGACTGACCAAGGGCCCGGTCCAGCGACTCTTTCGACAGCGGCTGCAGCGGCGCGGCGAGCCGGCCACTGTGCTGCAGCACGGCGAGTGCGGCACCGACGTAGCCGGCCCAGTACCCGAACGCTACGAGACGGTGTCCCCTGACGTCTGCGAGATACTCCAGGTCGAGCAGGGTTCCGCCACCTGCGGCGAATCGGTGCAGTAGTTGCCTTGCGCCACCCTGCCCCTTGTACGCATGGCCGAAGAACACGTGCCGGTGGATGAGCGCCGCAGGCGCGTCCGGCAGCTCCTTCAGACCGATGATGTACTCGTCACCGGGCGCACCGACCCAGCTGCCGGGCTCGACGATCCGGCACCCGGCCGGGGCGTAGTCCGAGATCGGGAAGATCCGCCACGGGGAATCCTCGACTGTGACCGCGACACCGTCCTCGACCAGAAGCCGGGCGTCCGCCGGCACGATGGGTGCCCGACGTTCACTCGGCCGCACCTCGTGACGCATCCATAGCCGCGGTTTGTTCGTCATCACATCCCGTTCTCCCCCGATTCGGCACGCTCGTGGTACCAGCACCAGCCTATGGAAGATGGGCGAGCAACACTGGCGGAGACCTCCGAGGCCGTCGCCGCCCGCTGGCCGTCGCGCACCGGCCGCTTCGCCCTTGCTGGAACCGACGCAACTCGCAAGCTCGCCGACTGAGCAGATTTTGGACATGCTTAGTGACTGTAAGTAAATAACTAACCCAATGGAATGAATTCTTATTTGCATGGTGTGTCGTTCCCATTGAGATGATCAACCCGTGAAATTATTGGCATTGTGACCACCAAAAATGACGACGAGTTC
>JALYTS010000152.1 GCA_030854185.1 Actinomycetota bacterium
TGCTGCACCCGCGTCCGAGCCTCGGCCGCGGAGAGTTGCAGCATCCCGGCCAGCAACCGCTGGGTACTGGCGAAACCCCGCCCGACGGCGATTCCCCGCGAGTCGATCTCGGCGACCACCTCAAGCATCACCGACTGCGCTCGGCGGGACAGTGCCTCGACATCCCGCAGAGTCTGGGTGACTGCTTCGTCATCCAGACCACCCAGCGTTTCGCGCAGACTATCCAGGCAGCTCGACATCACCACCACGGGTTCACCCACAGCCACGCTCACGACTTGATTCTCGCACCCACCCCTGACAAAGCCCGGCACCTGCGATCGAAGCCCAATTCCGCGCAGAGCGAACGAGCGGACGTGCGCGCCTCCACCACCCGCGGGTCGTAAAGTCACCCAGGAAATGCGGCCCAAGGAGACTTGACGCGCATGCCGATGCGGCTAACCGGCGGCAATCGTCGTCTCGATCGCGAGTCAGCGGCTCCGCTTCGTCGAGGCGGAGCGCTCAAGCCGGCGTCGGCTGCGTACTCCGTGTCGGTGGGAGTCTCCGGTGCCCGGTGCATCGTCACCGCCAGACGGCAGGAAGCCGGATGGCACGCTGAGCTGGTCGCCGCGGTAGCCGGAGCTGGCTCGGCGCATCAGCAGGATGCGGTCGTCGCCGTCGATCACAATGCCGTAGACGGCAGCGGCCAGGCGGAAGCGCTCGGTAGGCACCACCCGACCCTATGAGCCGGGCCCAGCCGTCAATCCGAACGTCGGATTTACCGGCCGCGCACGCGGCCCTGGGAGCGATCAGATCTGGCCGAAGCGACCGGAATGTCCATTTCGGGGGTGCGCACCGCGTACTCCCATGACGAAGTCGACCAGGTCGCGGCAGCGATCGCCCGGCGACCGCGGATCCAAGACCCCCCACAGGAGTTCGCCATGACTGTCACGTTGAACCACAGTGGCCGCCGCCACTGACCACACGGGGACCTGAGCGCGCGCCTTCTCGGTTGACGATCGTGCAGCAGAGAGCCCGGGTCGGGAAAGGCAGCTACGGTGGATCCGAGCCCAAGGAGGTGTCATAGATGCTGTTGGACGGCGTGAACCACATCGCGTGGCTCTCCAAAGACGTCGAGCGTCTGGCACAGTTCTACGAGCGGGTGTTCGACGCTGTCGTTGGACCCACGCGCAGTCACGGGCCTGGCGAGACGATGACTGTGATCGACATCGGCCCGGCGACGCAGCTGAATGTGTTCGTGATCGGTGGGAACGTCGAGGTGGATCGCCAGACGCCGATGTGGGGTCGGGGCCGCATCGATCACGTCGGGCTGGCCGCTGCGTCCCGCGAGGCCTTCGAGACGATCCGTGACCGGCTCGTTGAGACCGGAGCGAGCGACGGCACAGTCACCGACTTCGGCGAGGTGTTGAGTATCTTCTTTCGCGATCCGGACGGTCTCGAAGGCGAGGTGCTGCTAAGAAAGCCGTGACGGCCGCGGCAGGAAGCGCGGGTGTGCGGCGCTACCCGAGATACCACCCAGGTCCTGGCCGCTCTGCGTGATCTGCCGGGGCACTGTTGCATTGGCGCGTGTCCCGCGGATCTTTGAGTCTGTGGCGCTGACTCGCCTGTCGCCGACTTCGACACCATGGTTGTTAGCCGCCGACAGTGCGGGGCCACCGGTCCAGGGCCGGCGGCTGCTCAAATGACAGGGATGGCGCGTATCCCACCCAGACCCGATCAGAATGTTTGCAACGTCCCAGCAAACATCCCCGATACACCACAGTGAGGTGACCGCTGATGCACTCGATGGCTGGGCAGCTCGTCGGCGGCGACGTGTTCAGCTCAGGTTTCGGGTGGGAGGGGTCCGGGACCACCGTCTTTGCGACGGAGCTGTCGAGGAGGCGTCGTCGGACTCGTGCGCAGGCTGCAGGCGTGGCGCCGGTATCGGCGAATGTCCGCTCGTCTTGCGGAACTGAATCGCCCCGACCGCAACGCCGCTGCTCCTCGACGAGATACCACACCGCTCGCGGTGCGACGGCCCTTGATCAGTAAGGGCGTGCTGATCTACGTCCTGTCGTTCGTGGCGATCGTCGGTCTGCTCTTTTGCGTTGGATCAGCCTTTCCCTGGCTGGTTGGCAAACCCAGGCGGCACCCGTCAGCAGCTCATCTTTCGGTGCCAAGTACGGCGACGACCGGACCGTTCGCCTTTCTCGCCACCACCCCCGACGGCCGGCCCGTGACCTACGATCGGTGCCGCCCGATCCACTACGTCGTGAACCCGGCCGGAATGCCCCCCGGTGGGACGGTGGTCATCCGCGACGCAGTCGGAGCGATCAGCACGGCCATCAGGTTGAAGTTCATCGAGGACGGCCTCACCCAAGAGCCGCCCAACCTGCGTAACAGACCGTCCTTCCAGCCGCACCGCTACGGTCAGCGCTGGGCGCCGGTGCTGATCGCCTGGGCCGACCAGGCGGAGTTGCCCATCTCCGGCGGCGATATTGCGGGGATCGGAGGTCCCACGCCGAGCTCGCCACGGCCGCGGCTCGGTCGCTGGGTCGACGTGGTGACGATCGCGTTGGGCACGTGGCTGTTGGTGGGTGTGTTCGTCGACGGCTGGGCGCACAATAATCTGCGCGAGCTGGAGACGTTCTTCACGCCCTGGCACGCGTTGCTCTACTCGGGTTTCGTCGCGGTCGGTGCCTGGATCATGTGGCAGCTGCGGC
The DNA here is from genome assembly GCA_030854185.1 of Actinomycetota bacterium. Classification (GTDB taxonomy): domain Bacteria; phylum Actinomycetota; class Actinomycetes; order Mycobacteriales; family Pseudonocardiaceae. The sequence goes on from JALYTS010000152.1 coordinate 2,700, forward strand.
CGGCGGTGCAGCACGGCCGGCTCAACCGGGCGGCGGTGCCGCTGGGCTATGGGCTCGGCGCCGTGGGGGTGGGGATCTTCGCGGTGGGCGGCGTCGCCGACCTGGCCTGGCATGAGGTCTTCGGTATTGAGCAGGACATTCAAGCGTTGTTCAGCCCGACTCACCTCACCTTGTTCCTCGGTATCGTCCTGATCATGTCCACGCCGCTGCGGGCGGCCTGGGCCGACCCGCGACACGACAGCGAGCCCCGGTACGGGCAGTTCGTCCCGGTGATCTGGTCGGCCACCATGACGGCGGCGATGACCGCGTTCTTTTTCATGTACTGGGCGGCGTTCAACCACACCGACGCCTCCCGCGCCGCGATGACCGTCGCTGCCGACCGCCACCTCACCGGCTTCTACATCCAAAACGTACTGGCCAGCATCCTGGTCACCACTGTGGTGCTGCTCGCCCCGCTGCTGTTGCTGTCGGTCAGGCAACACCGCGACTTGGCTGATGCTTAGCGCATGGTCAGGTAGCGCCGCCACAGTTTGTTCACGTGACCATAGGATCCGCGTCACCTCGGCGAGGCGGAAACCCTGGAGCAGCGACGGCGTTGGCCGCTCGCGCGATCGGATGCCCACGAGCCTTTCGAACGGGCTGAACCAGGCGCTGTCATCGTCCTCGTAATTCCACAGGATGGCCAGCATCCCGCCGGGGCGCGGCACCCTTACAGCCTCCTGAGCCCCGGCTGCAGCGTTGACCCAATGCCACGAGTTGCCGTAGACCACCGCGTTCATGCTTGCGTCTGCCAGCGGCAAATGCTTCCCCCCGCCCGGCCTGCACCCGAACCTCAGGGAGGCGCTCAACCAGCACTGCGCGCATCCGGGCGTCGGGCTCAACGGCGTCGACGTCGGACCCCGCCTCAGCTAGTACCGCGGTCAGCTTGCCGGTACCGGCACCAACATCGACCACCCGACGCAACTCCGGAGCGGCAGGCAGGGCCGCCACCAGGCAAGACAACGCCTGCGGAGGACGGTACAGCCCACGGAAGGCCCACCGGTGGCACCTGCGGCTGATCTGCCTGGACCCCCACAAAATCAGCCAGTGGGCCCGAATTCGGGTGCACGTTCGGCCGATGCGATCCCATTACCCGGCCGATGTGGCTCGGGTTGAGATGACTGAACCGGTCCACGTGCGGAGTGCTTGGGACCGGTCCCCGCCCCCTTCCCTACAATCCTAGTCATGAACCAGCGACGAACGGTTGGCCTCGGTATTCTCGTGGCGGCACTGATAGCAACCTCCGGCGCTTTTGTCCCCGGCAGTGCCATGGCGTCTCCTAGGACAACCCCCGCGCCAGGCGTCAACTGCGACGGTCTCAAGTGTGACAACATCAACGATTCAGACGTTACGTTGCACGGGCAAATGCGTTGTGGTGTCAACAGTTCAGGATTTGAGTATTTTACCGGCGTCGCCCGGTCGAATACCGTGACCCATTTTCCTAACCCCAACTGCTCAAACGGAAGGCCCGGGGTCGATGCATTCTTTCCGGACAGGTAGATCCCGAAGGAGTGACGGCGAGTCCATCGCGGTTGAGGCTATCAGCAGCGCCCTGGCCAGGAAAAGTACCAGGCCTGGGGGTCATAAGTAGCCGCCGAGGGGTCACCCATGTCAGCTCTCGTTGTGCTGTGATTCTCTGCCCGCTGAAGCACTGCCCTCATCGATGACGCTCCTTTCAACCACCAGGCCAGCGGTTCCTTCTGCCCGGTCCCTGATGGTCACGGCAAGGCTTACAATGCGCTGCATAAATGCGATCTGGTCTTCCTTAGTGATGTCGTTGGACAAGATGCCCGCGGTGAAATCTCCGACGTCCTGGCTGATGTGGTTGAACTGGTCGAGGATTGACATAGTGAGGTCGCGCTGGTCCACTACCGGTCACCCAGTTCCAGTACTTCGGTGTCCTCCGCAAGCGACTTGGCAGGTTGGTCATTGGTGTCGCCTTTGAGCAACCCGTAGATCAAGGTTTTCACCATCGATCTCCCGTACGCATTGTTGAATGGACGAACTGACAACGGGTGCGTACCTCCCGTGGCGTCCGTGCGTCGTCAGTCTTTCCAGCTCAAGGGGTGTCAGATGACAGCAAGGTTGGCTGGTTCAGAACCTCGGCGACACGGGTGATGAGTTGTTCGAGCAGTACCATCGTCATTCTTTGGGTGATGCGAAGAAGGCTATGAGTCGATCCCGGATGAGTGCGGCGGACTGTTCAGGCGCTCGCTTGTCTCCTGCACCACTAGGCCCATCAACGGCGACGAACATGCCTCGCTCGCAGCTAGAAAAGGGACGAAGCTCCATCGTCACCGCCCCCCGAAGATGTATCGCGGAGTTCTTCGAGCGACCGCCCGGCGGCGATATGCATAAACAGTCGTGCCGTCACCAGCGCGTCATAGGTCGCGCGATGCGGTTTGAGGTCAGACGACAAGCCGCCGGCGAGCGACAAATCAGCGACCAGGGAACCGAGACGGCAGCTACCCTGTTCAGGGCGCAGACGACGAGTCAGCTTGAGGGTGTCGAATACCTCGGAGCACTCCCACGTGCCGAGCTTGCGGCGCAACACGCCGATATCGACATGCGCGTTGTGGGCAATCAAGGCGGAGTCATTAAGCGCCTGGATCACGTCGGCTTCAATGTCGGCGAACACCGGCAGGTCGGCAACCTGCGCGTTAGTGATGCCGTGAATACTTCGGGCGCGAGCGGTGATCGGCGTATCAGGGCGTACCAGCCAGCTCATCGGTTCATTGATGACACCGCCGACGATGGGCACAACAGCCAGCTCCACCAGGTCGGGCGGCTGCTGGCCGTTGCCCTCGACGTCCACGACGACGTAGTGGACGCTCGTCCAATCAGCCATCTTGCGCGGTGTCCTTCCATCCGACGTCAGCTCGGCCATGCCGCCGCTCGTGGTGTGGGTGGCGCACGTCGTGTACCTGGAACCGAAGTGCATGTTGCAGGTAGTAGCGGGGTTGCTCATCGGTCAGGCCAGCGACAACCGCCGCCCGGTCAGTGATGTCTATGACCACCAACCCCTGGGCTTCAGGCAGTACGCGGGCGGTCTCGTGAATCTGGCCGGGAGTGGGAACGCGATGCGCACCCCGACACAGTTCGAGCTGACTCAGCGGACAGATGTCGCACAGTTCACGGACGCCGTAGTGCCCGTTGTAGTCAGGCTGGCCATGCACGTAGGACACCGCGCAGGAGGTCTTGCGGAACAGCGGGCGTGGTACCGAGAAGGCGGCAAGCACGCGCTGCTCGAGCGTTTCGGGGACGATCTTGCGACGCGCGGTTGCCTCGTAGGGCTCGGGCAAGCCGTTGGCCTTGTAGTACTCGGCGATCTGGTCGCGGTAGAACAGCCCGGTGAACACGGTCGCGTCAGCGTGTTTGCCCAAGTCGCACGCTTCGGCCAGGTGCCGGTCGGTGTCGTTCAACCCCGACACCAGCGGACGCCAGTACAAGATGGTCGGTACTTGCGCGGTGACACGGCGCTCATGAGCTTCAAGGACTCGGCCGCGACACCCGACGGGTAGGGCTCGATCTGCTTGTTGTCGATGCCGGAGTAGGTGAACAGCAGCGTCACTTTGATGTTCGTGAGGTGGTTGAGCCGCGCGGCGTCCTGCGGCTTCATCTGGTGTCGGGTGATGACCAACACATGGTTGCGCAACCCGCGCGCGTCCAGGTCGTCAAGCACAGCGAAGGTGTGCGACCGGACACCCGGCAAGAACGGGTCGGTGGATCGGTTGAAGAGCTGGACTGGCGTCATATGCGGCTGGAAGTAACGGTGTCCCACCAGCTCATCGACCGCTTGCGCATCTGACATCAGTGCGCGGGGTTGGCGCTGGTCCCACAAGTCGTAGGTGTGCCTGATGCAGTACGCGCAGTCCAACGGGCAGCCCTGGACGTGGTTCAGGCTCAAGCCACTCTTTCGATACTCGACCACCACACGGGCACGCTCAGGTAGTTGGTCAATCTGCGCCCGACTGAGCAGCGGGACAAAGATGGTCACGTACTGTCTCCCAAGTAGCGCAGAGTCACGGCTGACTGCCGTCAGCTTGGGAGCGTAAGGCCAGGGCGACGGACCGTCCAGAAAGTTGCTCTGTATTTCTCGAAGCATGACGGCAGATGAAAGCGGCAGGAAACTACGCGCCATCCTCCGGCAGCTCTGAGACCAGCTCGTCTATCACACGTGTGGTGATCGCCCGAGCCGAGCGACCATAGCTTGCGATGGCTGCAAGTTGTTCAAATACGGTAGTGTATAGTTCGATCTCTTTCGGCTGGGCCAGGTTCAGTTCTGCCGAGAACGTCTCGACCATCACGCGGTCGTTGTCAAGCAGCCAAAAGCCGTGAGCAGGCGCCACTACGTACGCCATCTCGAACCCGATGATGCCGAGCTTCACGTTCGGCAGCGCGGAGAAGGAAATCAGCCGATCAAGTTGCCCAAGCATGATCTCGGGTGGGCACAGCCGGTAACGCAACGTCGCCTCAGTCAGCACAAAGTGAAATCGCTTGTCGGGTCGGTACAGAATCTCTTGCCGCTGCACCCGCGCGGCTACCGCTTCGTTGATGTCATTGCGCACCTTGAACAAGGTGATGCTCTGGGCGAAGCGAGCACGGGCGTACTCGATCGTCTGGAGCAGACCAGGAATGAACGTGGGCTCGAACGCACGAAAGAGCCGTGTCTTGGCGTCCAGCTCGGCAATCTCTTGTTGGTGCGGCTTCAGGCCGGTCCTGAGTTGCCGTTGCCACTCGGCATGCTGGACTTCGAGCGTGTGTAGCGAGGCGAGCAGGGCTTCCGTCTCGTCCTCGCTGTTGGTGGCTCGTGCCCATCCACGAATGTCGTCATCTGTGGGGGACTGTCGGCCGTTCTCTAGCTTGGATACCTTGGATGGTGGCCATGACAAAGACTCCGCGAGCTGCCGACCACTCATGCTGGCCTGTTGGCGTAGCTCGCGGAGTCGCTTGCCCAGTGCGTCGCGAGCTTCGTGCACACTGGTGACGCCGGTAATCCTATTCAGTGGCAAAGTCGTCCCGTCGTACGGCGCGGTGCCAGGCGGCATCACGCCAGTAGTTGTGCTCCACGATCACGGCGGGATCTTCGATGGCTTCACCGCCAAGGAAGTTCTCGTCGTCATCGAAGCGCATCCGCACCAGCTTGCGCGAGTCGAACAACCAGTAGTCGTAGTCAGGTAGGTGGGCTGCTTCATCTCGCCCCAGGTAGCGGATGTCCTCGCCAGCCGCGTTGGTGTGCTTGGAACAGAACACGCCGAAGCGGCTGTAGTCGGTGAGCGGCAAGCTCACCACCCGTACGCGGGAGAAGCGGCGGCCGTCGGCTGACATCTCACGAATCATGGTCAGCCAGTTCTGGAACCAGGCCATGTCAACCAGCTCGCCCGCGACGAACTGACGCAGCGCTTCCGACTCCTTGGCGGACTTGTAGTGGTCGCGCGTTTCAAGCCGGAAGGCCGTGTGCTCGAAACTGTGGAAGATCTGGCTGAATTCGGGGCCGGGTGGGATGCGCTGGCTCAGTGCTCCCCCTCCTGCTCCAAGTAGCGGCGGGCGTACATCTTGAGCACGTCTTCCGGGATCTCAATGAGCGTCTCGTGGTCCGGGACGTGGCCGACGTCCGCGAGGGCCTGGGGGTCAGTCACTTTCCACCCCTGGGCTATGTAGGTCGCGCGGTCGATGCGGTCAGTGGCGTACAGGGTAGGCGATTGGCCTTCCTGGGACTCTGGATCTTGCCGAGGAATCGGGCTCGCATAGAGCACCTCCGTTGCTAGAAATTTGGCGAACCGTTCCCGGTCATGGTGACCGACGGGCCGAACTCCGTCAACGGGGCGCAGCCAGCGACGTTGTACGGCACGGGCCTAACTAAGTGGTCGGCACCGGAAGTCCGTCGGGGTCGGCGCCGACCGGACCCCTCCAGCGCCACCTGCCCAGCGATCGTGCACGTCGTGAACTCGACAGCACGGACGTTTCCAGCGACCAAAATG
>JALYTS010000153.1 GCA_030854185.1 Actinomycetota bacterium
CCCCTGACCGGTTAACCGGTCAGGGGCCACAATTCCGCTTACGTAGTAAGCTTGTTTCGGATAGCGAGTTCCGGCCGAAAATGACCGCACGCAGTTGATGCAATCTGTATCAACTGCGGAATTGTTGCAGATCGATAGAATCGGCGATTTCCGGCCGAAAGTGACGCTAATCGCACTTATCCCCTCGATACTAGCTGTATCCTCGCGTATCGGGCGATAATTGCTTATACGCCTTATCGCGTTCAACGCCACCGCGCCCGTCGCGAGATCGACGGTTGATCCCTCTCGGTTAGGGACTCAGCGGGCCCCCGTCTGCACTCCGAGTGCGCTTGATCGGGATCACCGAGGTTCGCCACCCCGCGGGACGGGGTCACGGGCTTACCTTCCGGTGGACCGGCTAGTTTCGGTCGCCATGACCTCCACAGCGGTGCTGGCGCAGGCGGACTCGGTGACGAACTGGTTAGGCGTGGCCGGCCAGTGGGCTAGCGCGTGCGCGACGGTGTTCGTCGCGCTCAAAGTCGATCAATGGCAGCGCCGGCGGGGCACTGAGGAGCGGCGCGCCCGTGAGATGGAACAGGCCAGGCTGGTGGTCATCACAGTGGACTACACCTCGCACAGCAACGGTGAGAACGGGTGGGTGGAGATCGCTAACTACAGCGAGCTTCAGTTGGAGAGGTTAAAGATCGAGTCGATAAGCGATGCTCTCCCCCCGGTGCGTTGGGCGGATCGGGTGTTGTTCGTCGACGAAGATGGAGACGAGTACTACATAAAGCCAGATGACTCGCTGCTGCCGCGCACGCGGCCGGTCCGCGTGCCGTATCAGCACATCGACGCTGACGGCCGACCTATCAGCATGCTGGATGACTTCTTCAACGACAAGATCAAGAGAGTTGTCTTTGTCGATGATGTGACGATTACGTTCGACATGTCCGGTGTGCAGTGGCGTCGCACCGGAAAGAGAGAACCGGTCCGGGCCGGGCAGTCAGCTCCAGTCCAGCAGGAACGGCTCCATTCGCTGCTGCAAGCACGGGTGAAACCGTTTGTTGCTGATTTGGTCAACCGAATCGTAAGGCGATAGCCGTCGGGCGCTTATCGGTGGAACCGGCCGGGCCGCCGGGAGTCTCCGGAGCGGTTACGGGGGTCAGCTCCCTCAACCGGCGGCCCGACCGGAGTCTTTACTTTGTAAAGGTCATCCGAGCCACTCCCCGAGTGCATCGAATACCTCGGCGGCGGCTTTCTCATCGAAAACAATCACGCATCCGCCGGTGGCGTGCGGGTCCATTACTATCTGGCCGTCACGTTTGCTGATAACCAGATTTGTGAAACCCTTAGCGCCGCCGTGCACCGTGCAGTGCACCATGATCACCCGGCGGTTCGGATCACGCTTACCGGGCTGGGTGGTGCTCACCGCGCGCCCCTACCCCGCTGCGCCGGGATCGGTGCGCACAACCGGCAGTACCGGGCTGCCCGCGCGACCAGCGCAGCGGGCACCACATCCGCACCGCACAACGTGCTGTAGAGGCCGCGGTGCAACCCATCAGCCGCCGCATCGGGCGCCACTAGGTGCTCCGTGCCGGTGACGTCAACCATCGAGATGGTGCGCCGGGCCGGTGAGTGCCGACTCTGCTGCCTGCTATGCCTACCCACGCGACTAGGCGCCGCGCTGGCGCGGGGTCATCGCCCCGCGCCGATTGGCTAGCGCTGCAACCTCGCGCCGTCGCCGCAGCAGCTCTTCCACGTAGTCGTCATTTTCCGCGTGGGCGCCCCGGTCGGCGTTGGTCAGGAACAGCTTCGCCAGGGCCTCCCCCGGGGTGAGGGGAGGTTAGCGGGGGAGCGCGTCGCGGGTACGTCAGTGGCTTCGTTGGTCACTCGGCAGAGACTGCGGCCTAGATCACGCTAGTTGTCCACACTCCGTTGACCCTGCCCGCGGATACCGAAGCGGTTACACAGGCTGTCCAGCTCCCAGGTCCGCCGGGGGGCCCGCCGGTCCAGCGTTCGCAGCAGGTCCCGCGCGATCGGGTCATTGCGGAGCCTGGTCGGGCTCAGCCGGTCTGCGGTGTCGATGTGCCGGATCGCTACGGTGTCGCGACGTGCTCCGTCTTGCACCAGTGCCCGGGCCAGATCGAAATGCAGCGCTGCGGATCTCTCCTGGCTACCCAGCGTGGCTACCTCCAGCGGGGTACGGGTGACCTCCTCGTAGGCCCGGCCACCCTCCCCGAGCTCGACCCCGATTCCCAGCCGCCACACCGCGACGTTGGTTGGACCGAAGTGCATGCGCAGCCCGTTGTGTTCCCCGATCCGCGCGGCGATCGCGGTGGCTTCGTCCAGATGCCCCCGCGCGTCGTCATACCGTTTGTCCCGCGCCGCGCACTGCGCCGCCGACAAATGCAGAAAACCAAACATCTCGCCGGGCAGCGTGTTCTCACCACGCAGCCGGACGGATCCTCCGAGCTCGTTGATACCGGTAGTGAGTACCCGCGACGCCCGGCCCCGTGCGGTCAGCCAGATCAGTTGCAGCGCCCAGCACCACTGGGTAAAGCCGATCAGCCCGGGATCGCCCGAGCGAGTGGCCATGTCGTATCCGCGGCCGGCTGCCGAGACCGACAAGTCGATATTGCCCTCAATCCTGTTCGCGACGTCACCTGCCACGATGCAAGCCACTACGAGCGCTGTAAAGGTGCGGGGCCGGTCAGCCGGTCCGGCGATCAGTGCGTGCGCTTGCAGCTCGGTGATCAGCGTGCCCAGATCCCGTCCGGCCAGCGAGAAATGACCGTGGTCACGATGTTCGTTGGCGCGCTCGGCCCAGGCCAGCAGCTCATCAAGGGGTCGCGGGGTGAGATCGGGCACCTCATCGGGCCCGTAGTCGTTGAGCGCCAAGCTGATCCCGGGCAGCGCGGCCCGGCCCTCCACGGTCGCCCGATCCAGCGCCGGATAGGGCTGCCCCGTCAGATCAGCTACGGAGCAGCACAGCGCGTCGGCCAAGTCCTCGATCAGGCCACGCCGGTTGAACCCACGTTCGCCACGCTCCAGCATCGACAGATACTGCTTGGTGATCCCGGCCAGCCCGGCCACCACATCCAAGCTCAACCCGCGACGACGCCGGATCATCCGAGCACGCCCACCGATCGTCGACGCTTCCTCAGCGTCCACCAGAACCCTCTCCTCGCCGGACTCCCCGCCGATGCCCCGGGGCGTGAACCTCGGCGAGGAGGTGACGCAAGGCTACGCCGCGCACCCCTGGCCGCTGGATCTGACGGTCGCGACCAGCTCGGCATACCAGACTCTGTGATGACTTCCGGGACCGTGAGCGATGATCCGGGTGTGACTGCCCCCAGCAACCGGCCCGATCCACCCACGCCGCGACCGTTGTCGAACTGGACCATCTTGGCGGGGGCGCTGGTGGTGCTCGGCGTCGCGGCGGTGGTGATCTGGTTCGTGCTGCTACGCCACTACGGTGGAACGCAGATCCAGCTCGACGCGATCCGCACCGCCGGGACCCTGGTGATCGGCACCGGTGGTGCGATGGCGCTACTGCTGACCGCCCGCCGGCAGCGCTACACCGAACTGACTTTGGTGCACACCACCCGTGACGCCACCGAGCGACGCATCACCGAGCTGTACACCAAGGCCGCTGACCAGCTCGGCTCCGACAAGGCCCCGGTGCGGCTGGCGGGCCTGTATGCTCTAGAGCGCCTCGCGCAGAACACCCCGGAGCAGCGGCAGACCATCGTGGATGTGATATGCGCCTACCTGCGCATGCCCTACACGCCACCCGATGAACAACCCCCGGCCGAGGATGCCCTCGCCGAAGCGCACGAGCGTTATGAGAATCGCCGCCAGGAGCAGCAGGTTCGGCTGACTGCCCAGAACATCCTGTCCCGCAATCTGCGCGTCGTCGGCCGGGGCCGCCGACGCTGGTGGCATCGCACACCACCGAACGTTCTGGCGTGGGGCGGGATCGGGCTGGATCTCGCAGGAGCGTTCCTCCTTGAGTTCTCCCTTGCTAATTGTCTGCTCGACTACGCCAATTTCACAGACACCCAGTTCGTCGGCGAAGCCAACTTCGAAACGTACTTCATCGGCAAGGTCTCCTTCCGGAGCGCCCAGTTCACCGGCAAGGTCTCCTTCCGGAGCGCCCAGTTCACCGGCGAGGCCTCCTTCGCAGGCGCCGAGTTCACCGGCGAGGCCTCCTTCGCGGGCGCCGAGTTCACCGGCGAGGCCTCCTTCGCGGGCGCCGAGTTCACCATGGTCCACTTCGGGCACGCCCAGTTCGCCTACGGAGCCTCCTTCGCGGGCGCCGAGTTCACCGGCGAGGCCTCCTTCCGGAGCGCCGAGTTCACCGGCGGGGCCTACTTCGGGGACGCCCAGTTCACCGGCGGGGCCCTCTTCATGGGCGCCCGGTTCACTCGCAACCTGGCCGACTTCCAGCGCGCGGAGTTCACAAGAGCCGACTTCCGGAAGACCCGGTTCATCGACGGAGCAAGCTTCGAGGACGCCCAGTTCACCGGCGGAGCCAACTTCGAGGACGCCAAGTTCGTCGACGAGGCCGACTTCATGGGCTCCCAGTTCACCGGCGGCGGGGCCGACTACACCTGCGCGGCCAACTTCCGGGACACCCAGTTCGTCTACACCCATTTCGACCTGCCCGACTTCGAGGGCGCCCGGGTGGTCGCCTCGGCCGCTGGGCTGAATTCTGGGTGGCCACCGGGCTGGACGACCCGACCCGCTAAGCCAGACCACGGGGAAGACCCCGCCTTCCTATACCTGACCGAGGTGGAGGAGGCCCAACCCCGGGGAACTGATCCAGAGCGGGGGACGCCCATAACTTAAAGTTGTGGGTACATATTGACACACTCAGGAACCTCGGCAACGCTTGCCGACATGATCATCGACTGACGCACGAAGGTGGCTGGCTCCTGGATCAACCTCAACCAGGTCACTTCCGCTGGACCAGCAGATTGGGCCACACCTACCACCGCCAACCACCGGCCATCATCGAACAGCTCCCCGACCCCATCGCCAGTGATCAACCCACCTACCCGCTGATCATTCCACCCGACGACGGCTGGGAAGACACGCAAATCTGGGAGCGCCCACCCGCCGAACCCGATCCCGAACCGGACCCGCCGCCCCGGCCCGATCCACTCGAAGGCTTGCCCCCTTTCTGACCGCGCAGGGCCGTGCCTGGGCGATCCCGAGCGAACGCCTGGACATGGCCATGCGGGCGCTGAGTTCGTCCGGGGAATCGGGGCAAGCCCCTACAGTAGGAGAGTCCCGATGCTAGGTTGAGGCACCGATTTGGCAGGTTCATCCCATTACCGACGCTTTACCTCTACAGCACCGTTCGAGTACCTGGCGCGTGACCTGTCACGATACTCCGGTAGGTCCAGACTGTGAGGTCCTTGGGGAGGCCCGCGATGTCCCAGGCACAGCCCTCTGAACGCCTGCTGACCCCTGGGGAGGTGGCCGCATTGTTCCGGGTGGATCCGAAAACGGTCACCCGGTGGGCCTCCGCAGGGCGGATCGGCTCGATTAGAACCCCGGGCGGTCACCGGCGGTTCCGGGAAACCGAGGTGCGCGCGCTGCTCGCCTCGCTTACCACCCCGGCGCCACTGTCAGACCGCCCTTCCCGAAGGGCCGCCGGATGACATCCGGGTGACAGGTTCGCAGGCTTCCCGCGACGCTACTACGCTGGGTGGTGACGTGGAGGAGGTGGCCGCCGTGCCGTACCTGATGGCGGCGATCGGGGTTGCGGGGGTCGCCGCGCTGCTGTGGAAGGCGTTGGGCCCGCAGCGCCCACCCGTACGCTCAGTGCTCGCACCGGATGACGATCCGGAGTTCATTCGAGGCTTGAACCGTAAGCGCCAGCAGCCCGGAGACGAGGGCTGACCCGCTCTCGCTACCGGCTGGCCCAAGTGACCGCATTCGGGAAGTCGTCAGCGACCGTCGCCGCCAGCTCCAATGCGGCCAGCCGGGTGCTGTGCCCGAGGCGGTCGAGGTCGATCTCACCGCCCTCTTCGAGGTGCTCATCGAAGGGCATCCGGCAGACCGAACGGCAGCGCGCAGCGAAATGCGTGGCGACCCGCTCCAGGTCAACCTTGCCCGCGGTGGGCCGTACCGAGTTGATCACAGCGACTGACCGGCTGACCAGCTCGCGGTAGCCGTGCGCATCCAGCCAGTCCAGGGTGGCCGATGCCGAACGTGCGCCATCGATCGAGCTGGAGGAGACGATGACCAGGGAGTGCGCCAGGTCCAGAACCCCCTTCATCGCGGAGTGCATCAGCCCGGTCCCGCAGTCGGTGAGCACGATGTTGTAGAAGTGCTCGAGCACGTTGACCGTGCGCCGGTAGTCGGCCTCGCTGAACGCCTCGGATACCGCGGGATCCTGCTCACTGGCGAGGATCTCGAGGCGGCTGGAGCTCTGCGAGGTATAGGCCCGGATATCGGAGTAGCGGCGGATCCCCTCGGCGTCGCGGAGCAGATGCCGCACCGTGGCGCTGGTCTCCAGCGGGATCTTCTGGGCCAGCGTGCCCCGGTCAGGATTGGCGTCCACCCCGACCACCCGGTCACCGCGCAGCGACGCCAGGGTCGAGCCCAGCGTGGCGGTGATCGTGGTCTTGCCGACGCCGCCCTTCAGGCTCAACATCGCGATCTTGTAGCAACCGTTCAGCGGTTGGTTGACCCGGGAGACCAGTTCAGCACGCTGCAGGTCGGCGGTGCTCTCCCCGAGGTTGACCGAACCCCGAGAGGCGACGAACAGTGCCCGGCGCCAACCGGACCGCGGGCCGCTACGCGTCTGCCGGAGTAACTGCGTGCTGGACAGGTCGTGCGACGAATCCACCGGCTGGCCACGAACCTGATTCGGGCGAGACGGGCCGCTGCTCGCGGGCTCGTCGGGTCGTCCGATCACACCTGGTTGCCTCCGATAGGAGCCTGGTTGTCGCCGACGGGGGACAGTGTCACAGCCCGGCGTAGGAGTGCAAGCCCGCAACGACGATGTTGACGAAGAACAAGTTGAACAGCATCACCGCGAAACCGACGACGTTGATCCAAGCCGCCGGCACACCACGCCATCCGGCCGTCGCCCTGGCGTGCAGGTATCCCGCATACACCACCCAGGCGACCAGAGCACACGTCTCCTTGGGATCCCAGCCCCAGTAGTGGCCCCACGCGGCCTCGGCCCAGATCGCGCCGCAGATGATCGCGAAGGTCCAGATCGGGAAGGCGACCACCGCGGTGCGGTAAGCCACCCGGTCCAGGGTGGTGGTATCCGGCAGCCAGGTGGCGATCCGTGAACCGGCCGGTGCACCGACCAGGTAGAGCGCACTGGCCACCCCGGAGACCAGCAGGATCCCCGTCGCGGCGATGGCCGCGGAGACATGGATGGTGATCCAGTACGAGTTCAGCGACGGGATCAGCGGCGCAGCCTGCGCGTAGAGCACTGTGCCACCCAAGAACATCAGCACCACAACGGGCAGCAGCACGAACCCGCCCAGCCGGCGCAGCAAAGTGGCGGCATTGCGCTGGCGGTACAACGCAACCAGCCAACCGGCCACCGCAACGCAGCAGACGGCGGACACGAACTCGTACATGTTCGCCCACGGCACGCGCCCGATCGCGGCGCCGCGCAGCGCCAACGAACTGGCGTGCACCAGCACGGCGAGCCCGGTCAACGCCACCGCGGACCGACCGATCCGCTCAGGTTTTCCGCGCAGTGGCTCGCTTGGCGGAGCTAGGGTCGCGACCGCCCCGCTGCCACCAGCAGCCACCCGCCCAGCTGCGGTGGCCGCCGGGATACGACTCGCTGAGTATTCGACGGCGTGCAGGACCATAGCGAGGAGATAGAGAACCAGCGCCGTGCCGTACGTGACGTCGCTGTAGTACTCCACAACCGGGTTGATCGGCACTCGCTCATCCCCGTTCCTTCGACAACACAGTAGGCACCGGTGGCTGTGCCAGACCGGGCAGCAGCACGTCACCAGCGATCTGGTCGAATTCCTCGCCGTAGCCGGCAGCCTCAGTTCGGGCCAACCCACCCAGCTCGACCACGGTACCGGCCAGTTCCGCCGGTGTGACGCGCACCCACACTCGGCGGCGCTTGATCGTCAGGGACACCGCAAGGCCGCAGAGCACGAGCATCGCGAAGCCGAGCACCCAGAGCTGCGTAGGGTCGTAGGAAACCTGCAGCGACACGAAACGGGTGACCCCGTCGAAGTGCACCACCGTCCGGTCCGGCAGGGTGACCTGCTGACCGGGCAGCAGGTTCGTTCGCTTCACCTGCTTCAGCCGGCCCGAGTCCACCATGGACTGATCGACGGCGAAGATCGACTGGCCACGGCCGGAGTTGTTGCCCAGGTCGCCCTTGAGCACGTCGATCGCGACTGCCGGATCAAGCATATCCGGGAACGCCGAGGACAGCAGTGAACCGCGAAATGCAGCGGTCGGCGCGAACAGCCCCGTGATCGCGAGCTGGCCGGTACGCCGCACCGCGTCGTTAGTGATCCCGGGTGGGTCGAACTTGGTGGTCCCCTCCGACAGCATGGTGGCCAGCTCCACCGGCGGCCACTGCACCACGGCGCTGCGCTGCTGCCCGTCCGGGAAGGTGACCGTGAACCGCGGTGCGTAACCGTGGCCGAGCAGGTAGACCCGGGTGCCGCCGATCCGCAACGGTTCGTTGACCTCCAACAGGTACGGATGCCACCTGCCGG
>JALYTS010000154.1 GCA_030854185.1 Actinomycetota bacterium
GGATGCAGACTGCGGTAATTCGGGCCACTTTTACCGCAGTCTGCATCCAGACTGCGAGTTGGATCCCACGTTGGCGGACGTGTGCATTGTGACCGGCAGGTCGAATAGGGGCTCGGGGTGGGCGGATCCGCGTCGGTGGCGGCGCTCGAAGTCGAGCAGGTGCTGCTTGCGTTCGAGGCCGCCGCCGTAGCCGGTGAGGTTTCCGGTGGCGCCGACGACGCGGTGGCAGGGCACGATGATGCCGATCGGGTTGCGGCCGTTGGCGAGACCGACCGCCCGGGCAGCGCCGCGACGTCCGATCCGCTCGGCGAGCTGGCCGTAGGACCATGTCTCGCCGTAAGGGATCTCCTGCAGAGCGGCCCACACTGTGCGCTGAAACGGGGTGCCGACCAGCGCCATCGGAACGTCGAACGCGGTGCGCTGCCCAGCGAAGTACTCATCCAGTTGCCTGATCACTTCGGTGAACGGCGTGGGGTCCGAGTCGCCGAACATCTCCGCTGGGGGTCGGTGCCGCTGCAGGTCCAGGTAAAGGCCGGCGAGGGCGCCATCGACGGCAACGAGGGTGAGCTGGCCGACGGGGCTGTCCCGCACGGTGTGAACTAGCCCGGTGTGAACTAACACGAGTGTTCCTTTCAGGCTGGTAGCCGGTTGATGGCGTGGTCGCCGGTCGCCCACAGGTACTGCACGGCGTAGGCGCGCCAGGGCCGCCAGGCGCCGGCGTGACCGGTCAGCCCCACGGCGGTCGAAGGAAGACCCACGTCCCGGGCGGCCCGCCGGATTCCCAGGTCCGTCGGTACGAAGGCATCCGGATCGCCCAGACCGCGCATCGCGATCGTCTCGATGGTCCAGGGGCCGAAACCCGGCAGCGCGCCAAGCTGGGATCGAGCCTGTTGCCAGTCACTTTCCGGGCCGAGGACGATCTCGCCGCCGGCCAGCGCACCGACCAGACAGGTGAGCGTGGTGCGCCGAGCCCGCGGCAGGGCCAGGGCGGCCGGATCGAGCGAGGCCAGCGCAGCCGGGTCCGGGAACAGGTGGGTCAGGCCGCCGGCCGGGTCGGTCACCGGCTCGCCGTGGGCGGCCACCAACCGGGCGGCATGGGTGCAGGCGGCCTTGGTGGAGACCTGCTGCCCGAGCACCGCACGCACCGCCAACTCCGACGCGTCGACGGTGCGGGGCACCCGCCGGCCCGGATTCTTGTCCACCACGTCCGAGAGCAGCGGGTCGGTGCGCAGCAGATCATCGACGGCCACCGGGTCGGCGTCGAGGTCCAGCAGCCACCGGCACCGGGTGATCGCGGCGGACAGGTCGCGCAGGTCGGTCAACGCCAGCCGGCAGTCGATGTGATCAGGCAACGGCCGCAAGGTGACGACACCGTGGCCGTGCGGCAGGCGCACGGTGCGCCGGTAGGCGCCGTCACGCCACTCCTCCACCCCGGGGACGGCGGTCGCCGCGAGATGTCCGAACAGGTTGTCCGGACACAGCGGCAGGCGGAACGGCAGCCGCAGCGCCAGGAGTCCAGAGGTTGCCGGCGGGTGCCGGCGGCCGGCGCGGGCACGCAGCTCGGTCGGCGCGAGGGCGAAGATCTCGCGGACGGTGTCGTTGAACGTCCGCACGCTGGCAAAGCCTGCGGCGAAGGCGACGTCGCTCATCGCCACGGTGCTCGTCTCGATCAGCAACCGCGCGGTCTGAGCGCGCTGCGCCCGCGCCAGAGCCAGCGGGCCGGCCCCCAACTCCGCGAGCACCTGCCGCTGGACCTGCCGGACGCTGTATCCCAGCCGCGCGGCCAGGCCAGGGACACCCTCGCGATCGACCACTCCATCGGCGATCAGCCGCATCGCCCTGGCCACCAGGTCGGCGCGTTCGTTCCATTGTGGAGATCCGGGGCTGGCGTCGGGCCGGCACCGCTTGCAGGCCCGAAACCCGGCCAGCTGCGCCGCAGCCGCGCTCGGGTAGAAGCGCATGTTGACCGCCTTGGGCGGCACCACCGGGCAGCTCGGCCGGCAGTAGATACCGGTGGTCACCACAGCGGTGAAGAACCAGCCGTCGAACCGCGCGTCCTTGGACTGCACCGCCCGCACGCACCGCTCCCCGTCCTCATGCAGTCGCTCAGCCTCATGCAGTCGCTCAGCCTCATACATGGTCTCAGCATCACCGGTAGCCGCCGGCAGAGCTAGCGAGAATGCGACATCATGGGCAGACGCCCTGGGGACACACGGCGCTCATGTAGCCTCCCCCGCACGCACCGCGGTGATCTTTGGCGATTTCCTCGAAGCCGCCGGTGACCATCAGCTCGGCCAGGCTCGTGAAGCGCTGGAAGCGCAGCATCGGCGAATCGCCGACGATCTTCCCCGCTCGAGTGATGTAGCGCAGCGTGCCCACCGCCGAGTAGTCGAGGTCGAGCCGATGCACGTACGGCTTGGCGAACGGCACCGAGGCGAACATCTGACGAAACGCGAGGCTCGGCGGCAGGAGCGGCACGATGTCGTCGGCATACTCGTAACGGACGCTCGCGATGTGTGCGTCGTACGCGGCGGCGAAATCCTCGTTGCCGGGATGCGGCCCGGCGTAGGTGAAAACCTTCGCGTCCAAGCCGCGCTCGATCAGGAACCGCATCGCAGCGAGGTCCGCCACCGCGCCGCCCTTGCTGTGCCCGGTGGCATAGAGTTGACTCGTCGATCCGGCTTGCGTGAGCCTTCGCTGCACCTCGGGAACGACCTTGGCCCACAGGCTTTCCAATGATCCCCAGAAGCCGGCGTGCACGAGCCCCGGCAGTCCTGCGCCCCGCACCAGCTCGGCGTCCAGATCGTTGATCCAGTCGCGAATCTTCTGTTCCCAGTCGGTGCTGTCGAGAGGCAACGTCCCGCGGAAGGCGAGCACCACGCCATCACCCGTCGTGCCGACGAGGCAGGCATTGATCGCATCGTTTCCGCCGACGAAGCCGACCGGGTCGTCGAGGAATTGGGCCGCGTCGAAATACGGCTGCGGTGGGGTGATCGGTCCGTCGTTGGTGATGGAATAAGCCGTCATGCTCGCGCAGAGCAGCCGGCACTCAAGACTGGTCGACATGATGCATCCTCTCGGTCGTTGGGGCCCGCCGACGAGCCGGTCGCCCGCGGCGCGGAGGCTACAGTTGCACGGTCACGTCCAGAGCAGCAGGCAGCGGAGGGAGACGACTCGTGAAGGACCGCCCGCCCGCGGCCGCGCGGGAGCCGCTTCCGACCATCGACACCACGGTTCCGCATTCGGCTCGATTCTGGGATTATCTGCTGGGCGGCAAGGACAACTACCCGGTCGACCGCGCGGTCGGGGACCAGGTACTGCTCATCGATCCCGATCTTCGCGACTCCGCTCGCGCGGATCGGGGGTTTCTGGTCCGGGCGGTCAAGGCCCTGGTCGGCGAGTTGGGCATCCGTCAGCTACTTGACGTCGGCACCGGGCTACCCACCGTGAACAACACCCACCAGGCGGCTCAGGCGACCGCGCCGGAGTGCCGCATCGTCTACGTCGACAATGACCCGCTCGTGCTGGTTCATGCGCGCGCGCTGCTCACCAGCACTCCGCAGGGGGCCACCGCGTACCTCGACGCCGACGTACGCGACCCAGACACAATCCTGCAGGCAGCTACCGGAACACTGGACTTCACTCAGCCTGTGGCGCTCATGCTGCTCGGGATCATCAACTATGTGACGGATACGGTCGAGGCACATGCTGTGGTCGACCGGCTACTGGATGCGTTGCCTTCGGGCAGTTACCTGGCGTTGTCCCACCCCACCGCTGAAATACACGGCGCGGCTGTGGAAGCGTCCATGCGGCGCTGGAACGAAAGCGGCGCAGCCCCGATCAGAACCCGCAGCCGCGAGGAGCTCATTCGTTTCTTCGACGGGCTGGAGATGTTGCCACCCGGTGTTGTCTCGTGTTCGCTGTGGCGCCCTGAGTCCAGCGACGTTGGCACCCATGCCGAGGTACATCAGTTCTGCGGGGTCGCCCGAAAGCCTTGATCAGGCTTCTTTGAGAGTACTGGTCAGGAACCTGATCGTCTCTGAGGGAGACTTGGCCTGGACACATAACCTGTCCATGAGCACCAGGTAGTGTTGAACATCCTCGCTCTTGTCCAGGTACAGGGCGCTGGTCAACTGTTCCAGGTAAACGAGGTCCGGTAAGTCGGGCTCGGAGAACCGGAGCACCGTGAACGGTCCGCCTACGGCCGCGTGTGCACCGGAATAAAGCGGCATCACCTGCAGGGTGATGTTGGGGAGCTCGGCCATCTCGATCAGGTGCTCGAGCTGTTCCTGCAACGCCCTACGGCCATCGAGGCGCCATAGGGCCGCCTCGTCGACCACTGCCCACAGGCTGGGCGCACCGGGTTGGGTGAGCACTCTTTGCCGTTTCATCCGCAGTGCGACCCGGCGCTCGATATCTTCGACAGATTCGTGTGGGTAGCCCATCAGGATCACCGCGCGAGCACCCTCCTGCGTCTGCAGCAGGCCGGGTATGAGCTGGGGCTCATAGGTGCGGATGACAGAGCTGGCCTGCTCCAAACCGATGTACATCTCGAACCAGCTCGGCAGGATGTCACCGTAGTGGTGCCACCAGCCGGGCACGTTGGCCCGCCGGGCCAACGCGAGAAACGCGCCCCGGTCGTGTTCGTCGGTCACGCCGTAAAGGGTGAGCAGATCTGCCACGTCACGCTCCTTGAAGCTGACCCGTCCGAGCTCCATGCGGCTGATCTTGGCATGGGACGCCCGGATCGCGTGGCCAGCTGCTCCGGTGGTAATTCCGCTTGCTTCTCGAAGCTGACGTAGCTGGTTGCCCAAAACGATACGCAGCGCGGTCGGCCCCTGCGATCGTATCTGAGCGTCACCGATGATCGGATCGTTACTCGACCGAGCCGTCCTCACCATTCCTCCTACGGGTGAAGCACTACGGATCGTCTCACCATAGACCGCACCTGTCTCACCCGAAACCCCGGCCTGCCGTTGCACAACCCCGGACTGGGCGTCAGCCCACCACCTCGTCGAACTCACCGTCCTTCACGGCACGCACGAACGCGGCCATCTCGGCGCGGGCGCAGAACAGGGCAGGGCCGCCCGGTCGCCGCGAGTTGCGCACGGCGATGGTGCCACCGGCAAGCTCCGCCAACTCCACACAGTTCCCGCTGGGATTGCTGTGACTACTCTTGGTCCACCTGACTCCCCGCAGTAGCGTGGCCGGCATACCCTTGGTCACCGGCGGCATCCGCCTCCTCCTATCGACCCTGGTCGGCCGGCAGGGCCCTCCAGAGCGGTCATAACGCTCGAAACGATGCGTCCGACCCTATATTAGATATCATCAGTTCTTGCATCGGTACACGACGTTTGAGACGCTCGCCGGAAGTGGCATTCCGGTGAATCACTTACCGTGGCTGTTCACGTACAGGATGCGCTCAGGGAGCTCACGATATGTGACCGGAGGAGCACATACGCGTGAGGGCGGTGGACTAGGAGCGCTACCGCTCCGGTTCCGGCCCCAGCCGCCGGCGCTCGCGTCAGTCACCTGTTGGCCGTTTATCCGCTGATGCGGAGCCGCAGCCAATCCAAATACGCGTAGCCACACGAGTAAGGGATCAGGTTCTGCAAATACAGCCCTCGGCCGTAGTAGCCCTCATCCGCGGCATGCTGGCACCGTACTCCGGCGGTCATCCACACCTTCAGCACGTCGCCGCCCAGAAATGGCGTGATCGCTTAAATGGTGACCGGGAGTGTCCGCTCCCGGTCACCGACCCTCTCACTCCTGCATACAAGACATCAGCGACGACGTGGTTGGCACGCCACTGTTTCGCCAGTCACTGATTGTGCCTGCCCGGACACCTGCCCGGGTATCCCTGCGTCGCCAAGAATACCAATGCGATCTAAGAATTTCCTTATAACAGACGGCCCTGGACGTCAGTCCGCGTGGACGACGGTGCCTCCGGCGATCGGCCGCCGATCACGATGGCGTTCTCCAAAGGTGCAGACGGGGCGGGTGGCGGCGCTCAGGCCGCCGAGATGATCGTGCCGACGTGCTCGCCGGCCAGCGCGCGCCTGAGCAGGCCAGGGCGCAGCCCGTTGATGATCTGGACCGACCGCATGTGCCGGGCGCGGCGCATCAGCTCCAGCACCGGGCGCTCGATAACGAGATCCGGCAGATCGGCGGCGATCAACTCCTCGACCGTGACCTCCGGAATCAGCTTGGCACTCCGGTCGGTCTTCGGATTGGCCGAATACAACCCGTCCTCGTCCTTGACGTAGATCATATTGGCGCAGCCGTGGACCTCCGCCACGAGATAACATCCGTGGGGAGGCATTCCCGAAAAGATCGCCGCACCGCATTGAGCCAGGTACAGCGGCAGCGCACCGAATGCCGAACCGCCGACCACGGGCACACCGTGGCGGGCCGTCAGATATCCGAGCATCTGTGCGTTCTGGTCAGCGACCGCGGCTCCGACATCGGTCAGTACACCGGTCGGCAGACCAAGCTCGGCCGCCAGGGAATAGAGATGCCGGGGTCGCGGAGATCGTTGCACGGAGATCGTTTCCGCACAAGCGTCAGTACGAACCGGTTCCCTCCCTATCAGCGGAACGTAAGCGCCCTTTGATCCGCCGGTGCGTATCCGTGGCGTGTGCGCGCGGTCCGTGCGGGCTTCGCCGTGCAGTGAAGATCTCAATTACGTCTACAGCCCTGTATGGAGTCCGCTCTGCGGCTAGGCTGCCGTGGTGCCCGTGTTTCGGATCGGTGAGGCGGCCCACCTGCTCGGGGTCAGCGATGACACGCTGCGACGTTGGGCCGACGCCGGCCGCTTCGCCTCCACGACCACCGAGTCCGGCAGGCGCGGAGTGGACGACGCTGAGCTGGCCCGGTTCGCCCCTCGCTGGCCGTCGATACCGAGGAAGCCCTACCGCACCTGCCCGCGTCCGCGCGCAACCAGTTACCCGGCCTGGTCACCAGGGTCATCCGGGATCAGGTGATGGCCAAGGTGGAGATCCAGGTCGGACCGCACCGGATCGTGTCGCTGATGTCCGCCGAGGCCGTCGACGAACTCGAGCTGGAACCCGGCGTCCTGGCCGTGGCCTCGGTGAAGTCCATGCGAGTCGCGGGTGCGCTCGGGGTGCTGACTGCGATGCTGGTGACGCTGACGGCGTGCGGTGGTTCGGGTGGCGGCACCGCCAGCACATCGACCGGGCCCAAGGGTCCGGTGAAGGTGCTCTATGCCGGCTCGCTGGTCAACCTGATGGAACACAGCCTCGGCCCGAAGTTCGAGCAGGCAAACGGCGACACCTTCCAGGGTTTCAGCGCCGGGTCCAGCGCGCTGGCGACGCAGATCAAGGACAAGGTTCGCCAGGGTGACGTGTTCATCAGCGCCAGCCCGTCGGTCAACGCCGACCTGCAAGGGCCCGCCAACGGCGACTGGGTGCCCTGGTACGTCAAATTCGCCTCCGCGCCACTGGTGATCGGCTACAACCCCGATTCGAAGTTCGCCACCGACCTGAGGTCCAAGCCGTGGTACCAGGTGATCACCGAGCCCGGCTTCAAGCTGGGCAGCACCGATCCCGCGGTCGACCCCAAGGGCAAGCTCGCCCAGCAGGCGCTCACCGAAGGTGCCAAGATCTACAACGATCCAGAGTTGCCCACCGCCGCGAAGCAGAACATCACGGTGCTGCCGGAAACCGAGCTGGTCGGCCGGCTGGAGTCCGGCCAACTCGACGCCGGCTTTCTCTACAGCAACGAGGCGGGCGAGCAGAAAATCCAGACCGCCAGCCTCGATCAGGTCCATCTGGCCGCCAGCTACACCGTGGCCGTGCTGAACATGGCCCCGGATCCCGGACCAGCCGCGGATTTCGTGCAGTACCTGGTCTCCCCGGAGGGTCAGGCGCTGTTGAAGCAGGACGGCCTGTCGGTACTGCCGCTGACCCTCTACGGTGACCTGGCCGCAGTGCCACCGGCGTTGAAGTCGGTGCTGCCGACGACGGCAAGCGCCCCAGCCACTCCCACGACCAGTTCAGCGCCCGGCGGCCGATGACCGCCAGGCCGGCCGGGGGGGCGGCGCTCATCTTCCGTACCCCGCTGCCGTGGCTGGCCGGGCTGCTGACGCTATACCTGCTGGTCCCGATCCTTGCCTACGCGATCCGGGTGGCCGATACCCCGGTCAGCGCCCTCGCTGCCCCCGGGCTCGGTTCGGCGCTGGCGGTGTCCGTGGAGACGGCCAGCATCTCGACAGTGATCATCGCTGTGCTCGGGATCCCGCTGGGCTACCTGCTCTCCCGCGGGCGCGGGCGCACCTCGACGGTGGTCGGGGTCGCGGTGCAGCTGCCGCTGGCGTTGCCACCGCTGATGAGCGGCATCCTGCTGATCTACCTGGTCGGTCCGTACACGTTTCTCGGGCAGGTCTTCCACGGCGCGCTGACCGACACCCGGATCGGCATCGTGCTGGCCCAGACTTTCGTCGCGGCACCGTTCCTGATCGTGGCGGCCCGCTCGGCGTTCGGCGCGCTGGACCCGGCCCTGGACGACGTGGCCGCGACCCTCGGCCACGGCCGATGGTCGCGGTTCGCC
>JALYTS010000155.1 GCA_030854185.1 Actinomycetota bacterium
GCTTCGGCCGTGGCCGCCGCTCCCGACCTCCCCGCTGCGCGGACGGCTCTGACCCAGGCGGCGCGCGCGGCGCAAGCCGAGGCAGCCGCACTGGTCGTCACGCTGCCCGGGTACCGCGCGGCGCTGCTCGCATCGGTAGCCGCCTGCTGCTCCTGCCACCTGGCGCTGCTCTCATGAACCGCCGCCCCCGACGCCGGCTTCTGGCCCAGTCCGGCGTGCCGGTGGGAGCGTTGCAGGGCGCCTTGGCGGCTGAGCATGCCGCGGTCTGGGTTTATGCCCTGGTGGGGGCGTTCGTCCCGGGCGCGTTGAACGGTCGGCTCCACGAGGCCGCGACCGCGCATCAGGCTCGGCGCGATGCCACTGAGCGGATCCTGATCGACGCGGGTGCACCGCCGGTGCCACCCGAACCGGGCTACCTCATTCCACAACCGGTCACCGATGCCGCCTCGGCGCTGCGGCTGGCGATCATCGCGGAGACCGACGCATCCGCGGCGTGGCGCTCGGTGGTCGAGCGCAGTCCGGCTGATGCGGACCTGCGTGGGACCGCGCTGGAAGCACTGACCGAAGCAGCCGTGCGGGCGACCCGTTGGCGGGCAACCGCGGGTGCCACCCCCCTGACGGTGCCGTTTCCCGGCGCACCCTGAGTACCGCGGACGGCGCGCCCGGGCTCGCGGTTACCGTACCGACCGTGCATACCGAGCAGATTCGCATCGAGACCGGCTCGCGGGAACAGGTCTATGACCTCACCGAGGACTGCCGCGCCTTCCTCCGCCGGGCCACTGCCGGTGATGGTCTGCTGCATGTCTGGGTGCCGCATGCGACCGCCGGCCTTGCGGTGATCGAGACCGGGGCCGGCAGTGACACCGACCTGCTTGCCGCCCTGCGCGAGCTGCTGCCCACCGACGACCGGTGGCGCCACCGGCACGGCTCTCCGGGGCACGGCCGAGATCACCTGCTGCCCGCGCTGCTGCCACCCTACGCCAGCGTCCCAGTGCTCAGTGGGCAGCTCACGTTGGGCACCTGGCAGTCGGTCTGCCTGGTCGACACCAACCAGGACAACCCGATCCGGACTGTCCGGCTGAGCTTCCTGGCCGGCTGACGCCTACTTGGTGCACAGCTCATGCAGGTGTGCCACCACACCGTCGACCGGCACCTCGGTGCGCTCCCCGGTGGCCCGGTCCTTGACCTCGACGACACCTGACGCGAGACCGCGACCCACCACGAGAATGGTCGGCACGCCGATCAGCTCGGCGTCGGCGAACTTCACCCCGGGCGTCGCCGGGCGGTCATCGAGGATCACCCGCAGGCCGGACTCATCCAGCTCAGCGGCCAGCCGGTCGCCGGCGGCGCCGATCGCGGCGTCCTTACCCGCGATCACGACGTGCACGTCGGCCGGGGCCACCTCGCGGGGCCAGATCAGGCCGTGCACGTCGTGGCTCTGCTCGGCGATCGCTCCGACCAACCGGGAGACGCCGATGCCGTAGCACCCCATGGTGACCCGGATCGGCTTGCCGTCGGGGCCTAGGGCGTCCAACCCGAAGGCGTCGGCGTACTTGCGGCCGAGCTGAAAGATGTGGCCGATCTCGATACCACGGGCGGCGACCAACGTGCCGGCGCCGTCGGGTGACGGGTCGCCGGCGCGCACCTCGGCGGCCTCGACCGTGCCATCTGGGGTGAAGTCACGCCCGCACACCAGACCTACGACGTGGTGGTCGGCCCGGTCGGCACCGGTGGCCCACGCGGTACCCGCGACCACCCGGGGATCGACGAGGTAGCGCACCCCGTGCTCAGCGAGTGCGCGCGGCCCGATGTATCCCTTGGCCAGGAACGGGTGTGCCGCGAAGTCCGTGTCGTCGAGTAGCGCCACCTCGGCTGGGCCCAGCGAGGCCGCCAGCCGTTTCATGTCGACCTCACGGTCCCCGGGCAGGCCGACTCCCAGCAGGTCCCAGTGTTGCGCTCCGGGTTGCCGGGTCTTGACCATGACGTTCTTCAGGGTGTCCGCAGCGCTGAAAATACGGCCTAGATCGGCCCCGTTGAGGTGCTCGACCAGCGTGGCGATGGTCGGCGTGTCGGGGGTGTCCAGCACTCGGGCCGGCGGCAGGTCGTCGATGGGCAGCTCCGGTGGCGCTGGTGTGATCACCGCCTCCACGTTGGCTGCGTACCCGGACTCGGTGCTGCGAACGAAGGTGTCCTCGCCGGTTTCGGCTTCGGCGAGGAACTCCTCGCTGGCCGAGCCGCCCATCGCGCCGGACATCGCGGACACGATCACGTAACGCAGCCTGAGCCGATCGAAGATCTTGATGTATGCCTGGCGGTGCGCCTGGTACGACCGGGCCAGTCCGTCCTCGGAGAGGTCGAACGAGTAGGAGTCCTTCATCAGGAACTCCCGGCCGCGCAGGATCCCGGCGCGAGGCCGCTCCTCATCCCGGTACTTCGTCTGCACCTGGTAGAGGATCACCGGGTAGTCCTTGTAGGAGCTGAACTCACCCTTGACGGTGAGGGTGAACAGTTCCTCGTGAGTGGGCCCGAGCAGGTAATCGGCACCCTTGCGGTCGCGCAGCCGGAACAGGTTCGCGCCGTACTCGGTCCAACGACCGGTGGTCTGGTAGGGCTCCCGAGGCAGCAACGCGGGGAACTGGATCTCCTGCCCGCCGATCGCATCCATCTCCTGGCGCACCACAGCCTCGATGTTGCGCAGCACCCGCAGGCCCAGCGGCAGCCACGAATAGATCCCCGGGGCGACGCGGCGGACGTACCCGGCGCGCACCAGCAGTCTGTGGCTGGGCACCTCGGCGTCCGCCGGGTCCTCGCGCAAGGTACGCAGGAACAGCGCCGACAACCTGGTGATCATGCTTCAGGGGCTCCTTCGACGGGCGGATTGCAGAGCTCGCAGCGTATCGGGAGCTGGGACTGCCGGTCCTCCCGGTTACCGGAGTTGTGGTGGACGGTGCTGAAGCACTTCAGTCCCGCCCGATCACCTGCGAGACATCGAGCACCACCGGGCCACCGGATGTCCGGGCTTGCTCATTCAGCGCATCAACGATCCGCTGGACGTCGTCCGTGCCAAGGACCCGGGTCCCGACCAGGACGCCCTCGGGGTTCTCCGAATCCAGGGTGGCGAGCCGAGTCGCCGGGTCGGTCCGCAGGGTCATCGTCCATCCGTTCGTCCCACGGATCCGGACAGCGGGGCTGCCTGGCGACCCGATCGATTCGGTGGGAAATTCGTCCTCGTCGTTCATGCGCCCATCGTCGCTCGACTCCGGAGCCGGGTCCATACCTTGATGACGCACGAGTACAGGGTGGACGGTGCCGGCCGATCAGGAAGGCCCAGCGCGGGCCTGGCCGGTTCACCGGGTGCTCCAGTCCCGCAGCACGGTTCCCAGGACGGTGAGGGCGTCGCCGCGCAGCTCCTGGGCCACGGGCAGACCACCGGGCACGACCAGAGACGAGCGCCGCCGCCGGGTGGCGCTACACGAGTCCGCCGCCCAGAAACCGGCCAGGTAGATCTCGTCTCGCCAGTGCTCGGTTACCCGCACCCCCAGCAGCGGCCCGTCCGGTCCGGGCGCGATCCGCTGGAAACTGAATCCGCCGTCCTTGGCGACGTCGAGCAGCGTCATAGCGGCCGCCACGTCCGGGCTATCGGTCATCGGGAACCCGTGCGGGCGGCTGGATGTCGGTGTTCCACCCCACGGCGAAGCGGATGCACTCCTGGCAGTACCGGATCTCACACTCGCACCCGTCGTCGGGGCAGCTCGCGGGCGGCAGGTCCGAGTCGGCCATCACCTGCCCGCACATCGTGAATAGGTAGGCGCGGGTCCGGTACCGCTCGGTCAGCGCCCCATCGGCCGACACCAGGTGCACGCGATCCGGCTCGCTCACCCCAACCACGCCCCGATGGCGTCGAACACTTCGCCGGCGGCCTTCTCATCGAGAACAAGGACGCACGAGCCGTCGACGTGCGGATCGAGCACGATGGCGCCGCCGGTCTTCGTCAGCCTCAGGTTGCAGAACCCCTCAGCCCCGTGCACCCGACAAGTCGTGAGGATCGTGCGATGGTGGCTGGCCGGCTGTGTGTCGGGTTTGTCTGTGGTGGTGGTCACGATTGACCACGGTGAAGGCGATCACCCGTGAGCGCTAGGACACCTTGTCCTACCGGTTGACGCCGATGTGCTTGGCGAGCTCGCGCAGCGGGGTCGATCGGGTCCGTTCGGCGGTGAGCAGGTCGAGGGTCACCGAGCGGACCAGAGTCTGATGGCGGATCCAGTCCGGCGCCATTCCCTTGGCCGTCAGTAGCAATGCCAGCGCCTGCTCCTGCTGGCCCAGGTTCACGTGCGCGCACGCCCGGTCGGTCAGGTGCCGGCAGCGGGAAGCAAGCGGTAATGCCGGGTTGGCAGGCATCCGGGACGCCGAAGCAAGGGCCGCCGGATAGTTCTCGGTGACCACCCCGACGTCCACCGTTTGCATGGTGACCAGCGAGGGGCCGAACGGGATTTCGTAGTCCACCCGGTCATGGCCCATCCGTTGCGCTACTTCGCTGGCCGAGGCGAGGAAGTCTCCGGCGAGGGCGCTACGGCCGTCCCGAGCGGCAGCATTAGCTACTTGGACGAGCAGCGACCCGTACACCGACAGGGCTTGGGCGGGCACCTCGCCGTGGGGCTCGACGCTCTCCGCGGCTCGGATCGCCACCCGCTCGGCTTCGGCGAACCGACCGCTCACCAGCAGATGCCAGCTCACTGAACCTTTCAGGACCGCGGCGAGCAGCGCGTCATCACCCCCCGCCACGAGATCCAGGGCACGCCGTACCGCTATGAAGCCGGCGTCGGGCTGACGGAGGTGGGTCAAGGTGGCACCGGCCACCGAATAGCACCATGCGAGCTGCTCGGCCGCCCTGGGCCGGGTGGTCGTATCGGCGGCGTGCAGCGTGGCGCGCAGTCCGATCAGAGCCTGCGGGATCAGCCCGGTGAGCTTGTCCCACTTGCCACTCCAATACGTGCCCCACAAGTAGGTGACCGATCGCTCGGCGTCGCGCAGCGACAAGGGTTCGCCTTCCACGTCCCCGAGTAGGTCCGCGACATCGGCCACGGCCTGCCGGAGGGCGAGTACTCCCGCATCCGGCGCGGCATCCGGCAGGCTCTCCCGGCCGAGCAGCTCGCCGAGGTCGACGTCCAGCGCCGCGGCGATGCGGTGCAAGCTCCCGATCGAGGCGGTATTCCGCTGGCCCTGCTCCAGCTTGCGCACCAGATCGGTGGACACGCCGGCGGCCGCGGCCAGGTCGTCCTGGGTCATCAGCACGTCGTTGCGAAGCTGCTTGATCCGCTCGCCGATGGTCGGCTGAGTGCGCGCATCGTCGTCCACGAGAACCACTCCTCACCGGTCCCCTCACCGATGCCCCGGGGCCGTCGCCCCGGGGCCAAGAACCTCGGTGAGGAGGTGGCTCAAGGCTACGCGGGCGCCTGGAGGTGGACACTGCGACCGTGGATCCCGAGGGCTCGATCAAGCTGATCAGCGCGATCCTGGCCGGCGTGCGGCGGCTGCCCGGGGCGAGCTGCGTCGGCCGGCACGAGCTCTACGACGAGCTGCACGGGGGGTACGGACGCCGGCACCGCGACCAGGAACGCGAGCGCCACGACCTCGCCGCAGCCTGCTGCGCCGGATGTCCCGCCCGGACGCGGTGCACCACGGTCACCACCAGCTCGACGGTCACCCTCGCGGTGAGCATGCGGCGAACTTCCTAGTGAGCGAGCCGATTGCATAAGACATGTCATGCCTCACACATTCCTGAAGGCAACGAGTTCTGTGTCGGCAGTCATCACGGGTAGCTGACGGCTGTCTCGCCTACGCGGTTTCCCAGTTCGAGGAGAAGTCGGGCGAGCCGGCGAGAGTCTGGTACGCGACGCAGTAGCGCTCGGTGAGCCGGATCAGGGTGTCGAGCTGCTCGGGCGTAGCGGCCGTGTCCAGGGTGTACCGCAAGCGGATGGCCCGGAAGCCAACGGGCACCTCCTTGGAAACGGCCAGCGTGCCCCGGAAATCGAGGTCGCCCTCGACGTGGATCGTGCCGCCCGCGACCGGGATGTCGAGAGCCGGTCTGGACCGAGCATGTGATGCCCTCGCCGAGGGTGCCCTCGGCCTTCAGGGTGACCAGCGCAGGCGCAGCGTCGTGCCGGTACTGCTGCTTGAGCGGGTCTTGCAGGACTCGGAGCTGCTGGCGGTCCATAGATCCATGGTGGCATCGTGCCGCCCGCGTAACGGTAGGCGGCAACGGCGCAGTTCACCCGCGGTACCTAGCCGCCGATCGTGCGGTCGATGCGGCGTAGCGCCTCGCGCAGCAGGGGCAACGAGGTGCCGTGGTTGAGCCGGATCCGGCCGTTGCCCTGTTCGACGGGTAGGGCGAAGTCGCGTCCCGGGCTTACCGCGAGGCGGCCCCGGTCGAGCAGCGCCCCGGCCGGGTCTTCGCCCAGCCCGGTATCGCGCAGATCCAGCCAGGCCAGGTAGCCGGCCTGACCGGGATGTGCCCGTACGCCAGGGGCACGCCGGACCCAGTCGGCGAGCTCGGCGCGAGTCCGGTCCAAGTGGACCCGTAACTCGTCGATCCAGCCGCTGTCGTCGGTCCAGGCCGCGATGCTGGCCGCGACACCGGGCACCGACGCACGCAGCCGTTCATACTGCGGTACCGCAGCGGTGACCCGCGCGGTAGCGGGCTGTGCCTGCAGCAGCGCGCACTTCAGGCCAGGCGCGTTCCAACCCTTGGAGATGCTGGTGACGGTCACCGAGTGGGCGGCCGCCGCGGGCGCGCTCGCGGCGTACGGGGTGAAGCTGACATCGGTGGCCAGCAATGGGGCATGTACCTCGTCGGAGATCACGTGGGCGCCCCGGGTATCGACGATCTCCGATACGGCAGCCAGCTCTTGGCCGGTGAGCACTCGGCCGGTGGGGTTGTGCGGATGGCACAGCAGCACCGCGCGGGCACTGTCTCGCAGCGCGTCGTCCAGCCGCTGCAGGTCCAGTGCCCACCCGCGGGGTCGGTCCAGCAGCGGCCATGGCACCGCAGATCGGCCGAGCTGCTTGAGCAACGCGAAGAACGGTGGATAGGCGGGCGTGAGCAGCACGACGCCGTCGCCCGGCTCGGTGAGTACCCGCAGGGCTGCCTCCAGCCCGGCCATCACGTCGGCGACCGGGCAGGCCAGCGCGGGATCGGGCCGCCAGCCCTGATACCGGGCGGCCCAGCCGGCGAACGCCTCGGCAAGGCCCGCCGGTTCGGGGTAACCCAGGTCGTGGGCGTCGAGTACACCGCGTGCCGCCTTGAGCACCGCAGGGGCCAGCGGGAAGTCCATCTCCGCGACCCAGGCAGGTAGCACGTCAGGCGGGTAACGGGACCACTTCATCGTCCGTCGCGCTCGGAGCACGTCGAGGTCCAGTGCGTCGAATCCCACCAGGAGTACTTACCCGGCCAAGTCGGTGCGCACCACCCCGGTCGGAAATCGGTTGCCCGCCACCTGAGGTACGGCCATGCTGCACCCGACGACCGAAGGTGCCCGCCATGCGGGCCTCAATGGCGGGTGAACAGCGGGAGGAGGTGCCGGCCATGGCCGCCAACAACGCGCAACTCGACATGACCTTGCCCTCTCTCCGCCTTCCCGCCAGCTGACCGGCTGATCTGCTCCGCGGGTGGCGCCACTCCCGAGGAGACCCTCCCGTGCCACAGCACGACCGGCTGCCCGTGCGGCGCAGCCGCTTTGTTGACACCCCTGCACGCCGGCAGCGACGTCGTTTTGACGACGACTACGAGGACGACGACTACGAGGACGGGGACTACGAGGACGACGACTACGAGGACGGGGACGGGGACGGGCCCATCGCACGCCGGCGCACTTCCGATCCTGCGCCACCCGACGATGGACTGGTTGCCGGGGATCGGTGGTCGACCTGGGACACCGCGCAGCGGGGCCCCGCTCCCTGCCCGGACTGGCTGGTCACCGAGCTCGCCGCGGTCGACACCGAGCTCGGCGTGCTCAAGACCGGCAAGGAAGCCGACGTGCACCTGGTGCAGCGCGAGGTGCCTGGCACGTCCCGGTCCTGCGTGCTCGCGGCCAAGCGCTACCGCTCCCCCGAGCACCGGATGTTTCATCGCGATGCCGGCTACCTCGAGGGCCGGCGGGTGCGCCGCTCCCGGGAGACCAGGGCGATGGCCCGCCGTACCGCCTTCGGTCGTGACCTGCTGGCTGGGCAGTGGGCAACCGCCGAGTTCACCGCGCTCTGCAGACTCTGGCGCCTGGGAGCCCCGGTGCCGTACCCGGTGCAGCTGAATGGCACCGAGCTGCTGCTGGAGTACCTCGATGAGCCGGACGGGCAAGCGGCTCCCCGGCTGGCGCAGCTACGACCCGGGCCTGCGCAGTTGCGCGCGCTGTGGGATCAGCTTGTCGACGCGGTGGCGCTGCTCACCGACGAGGGTCTGGCGCATGGCGACCTGTCCCCGTTCAACCTGCTGGTGCACCGCCCGCGGGTTGTCCACAACCCGCGCGTTGGCGCGGGTTGTGGAC
>JALYTS010000063.1 GCA_030854185.1 Actinomycetota bacterium
GGGTGTGACGGGTCGGGCCGCAGCCCGTCACACCCGTCACAGAACCGGGTCGAACGGCTGTTTATGGTGACTGAACGGTGCTCACGCGGAGCAGACGTGCGAGCCGGTGGGCGCCCTGGGTGCTGATCGTGCGGGGAAAGCGGTCACACACCCGGGCCAGGTGATAAGCGCGATCATCCCGGCGTGCGGTGCTCACCGGGGTGTGGTCGTGCTCACCTCCAGTCGGGGCGTTGGGCGGGGCGGTTATGGCCGGGTTGGCAGGGGCAACCTCCTTCGGGTCACAAGCATTGAACAGGCAAGGTGCAATAACGAGTCAACGACCGGAAAGTCACGGCGTTTGATGCCAAATTCAACCGTAAGTGGAAACCTCCGAACAAACTCGGTGATCACGCCGGGGTGGTCCGGGAAACCGTCTTACATGTCCTGCCAGATCTCGTGCGGCACACGTGCGGTGGGACAGGTTTGAATGACTGCTGACCAGCGGAATGGTTCATCGATGCTAGGCCGGGACGGGGTGCTGAGGGGTGTCCCAGCCGTCCCAACCCCCCGAACACAAGCCACGCCAACGACCCCCGAGCCCGGGACAGGACGGGACACCGATACTCGTCGGGAGCTGTCCGCGACCGGCGTGGCGCTCTTGCCCGCAACAGGGACGGACAGGGCGGGCACCTACGTGACGGGGGCAAGGGCTCTACCGCACCCGCCACCTACCTCTGTCCGCACCCGGGCGGTAGCGGGGGCCCGCTACCCCGGTAGACCCCCAGGTAACGGGCCCTGACCAGCACGGTAGCGGGGGGTAGACCCCCTAGCTCGAACGCCGGCACCCCGTTTCCGGGCCGATAGTGGGCGTCTTCTTCTGAGCTACACGCACGGAGGACCAGAATCGCAAGATCATCGCCCGCATGCCACACGTCACCCGCGGGGATGACCGGACCACCAGGTCGTCACCTGCCACCGCTCGGACTCTCCGTGACGCTGGGTAGTCGAACGAAGGAGTAGTCCAGTTGGGGAGGGAGGCGACCGCCCCGCGTCGCAACCCCCAGATTCCGGCCAATGGAGAGGCTGCCGCAGGGTGGTCACGAGGGTCCCCGCCGAGGGTACGGCCTGATCAGGCGGGGGAGGCAGGCCCGGGGAGGCAGCGGGGAGAACTCCCCGTCATCTCCGGCGCCTCCCCCATCGCCTCCCCGCCAGGATTATCACCTTCTGTGACCACCGCAACGGACTTCTCGTCCAGCTTGACGACAGCCTTAGCCACGGTCGATGGGGTTCGCCGGTAGCGCAGCGCCAGGGGCTTGTCGGTCAAGGCCCGAACTTCGACGTCGGTCCCCGGTCGCTTCAGGTCGTGCGCTGGTCTTTGATCGTTGTCACTGTTCGGATCTCCGTCGAGTTACCTTGCGTGGTCGGTTCGGGTGGGTGAGGGTTCGGGGAGGGAGGGACCCGGCTGACGGCTACTGCTACCCCGGTTTTTTGGGGGGGGTTATCGGCGTCTTTCAGCCCGGCTGACGCGGGGCCCCTACCGTTGATTTGGGCTGGTCAGGTTGGGGAGGCAAACCCGGGGACCCGGGTGGGGAGAACTCCCCGGGTCCCCGGCCGGGTCCCCACCTCAGGTCCCCACCCTGTCGGTCACCCTCCGTATCCCTGAGCGCGCGAGGCAGGCACGGGTACCCCACCCGAGCCGCTGAAAAGGGGCTGTTTTCGGGGTCGTGGTGCTGGTCTGCCTCGCTCCGTTTGTCTGCCTTCCCGCAGGTCAGGTGCCGGGCAGTAGCCGGGAACGGGGGTGAGGCATGTGCCTCGGCAGGGGCCAGTGCCTCACCACCTGCCTCAGCTCTCGGAGTTGCTGTCCGAACCACGCCCATGCAGGTCATCAAGTAGTACATGAACGGGGCTTGACTACGGTGACGCGCGCACAGTGGGCGCGGGGTTGCGGCAGATCCGCCAGGCGCGACACAAGTCCCTGCGGGATGGTCGCCGGGCTCGCGGGGATCAGTGAACCACCCCGGGTTCGGTAGAGACTCATTGTTGGGGTCAGGCGACCAGGCTGATCAGGTCGCCCAGCTCGTACAGGGCCTCGTACTCGACCGGTGGCCTGCCTCCGCAGGCTCCGTGGAGTCGACGGTTGTTGTACCAATCCACCCATGCCGCAGTGGCGACGTCGACTTCTTCTAAAGTATGCCATGGACCGTGCGGCTTAATCAACTCGGTCTTGTACAATCCTATCATCGATTCGGTCAGCGCGTTGTCGAGGGCGTCTCCGACGGTACCGATCGAGGCGTCGATGCCGGCATCGAGGAGGTGTTGGGTGAATCGGAACGACGTGTACTGACTGCCCGCGGCGGAATGGTGCACGAGTTTGTGTTCTCCTTCCTTGCAGTGGTAATCTCGTTGCCGTAACCCCATGTCGATCACGTCGAGGACGAGACTGGTTTCCTTGGACATGCTTGTTTTCCAGCCCGACGATCCGGCGGGAGAACACATCAACGATGAACGCGGTGTACACCGTGCCCGCCCACGTGGCCACGTAAGTGAAATCGGCCACCCACAACCGGTTCGGGGCGCCGGCGGTGAACTGGCGTTTCACCAGGTCCGGTGCGCGGACGCTGTCCGGATCGGACACCGTGGTGCGGACCGTCTTGCCCCGCACCACGCCGACCAGGACCAACGCGCGCATGAGCCGCTCGACCCGGCACCGGCCCACGACGATGCCCTCCCGGTTCAACGCCCACCACACCTTCTCCGCCCCATACACCGAGTAATTCTCCTCATACACGCGCGTGATTTCCTTCTTCAGTTCCTCATCGCGCACTGCGCGCGCCGACGGCGGACGAGAACACGCCGCATAGTAGGTGGACGGGGCGATCTGCATGCCGGCATCAGCCAGCACCGCACAGATCGGCTCGACCCCGAACCGATTCTTATGCTCTGCGATGAACGCTACGAGCGTGGCAGTCGAGGGTCGAGCTCCCTCGCGAAGAAACCGACGCCGCCTTCAGGATCTCATTCGCCCGCCGCAACTCACGATTCTCCCGCGCCAACAAGCGAATCCGATCCGCATCCCCACTAGTCGTACCCGACCGTTGACCCGTGTCCGTCTCGGCCTGGTGCACCCACCGGCGTAACGTCTCGCTCGACACACCAACTTTCCCTGCGATCGACACAATCGCTTCCCACTGCGACGCGTACTCCGACTGATGCTCCCGCACCAACCCCACCGCGCGCTCACGCACCTCACGAGGGTGCCTCGTAGACCGGGCCATCTCTCCATCCTCCACTTAGGACAGAGCCTCCATCAGACCCGGGGTGGTTCACGACACCACCCAGCATTCCAGTGCCATCCCGCTCGCGAGAGTGAGCACGGTTCTGCCGTCCGCATCGCCTACGGTGGATTCCGCGCCGACCCGGTCCGCATGGGCCCGGAACTCGGCCATCGCCGCGGCGGGCCGGGCGACGGCGAGGCGGATGTCGTCGTCGCGACACAACTTGTCCGAGCCCACGAGCAGCAGGTTGCCCACGATGGCCAGCTCGCACGAGTCCCGCCCGCACGCGGCGAACTGGGCACAGGCCTCGGTCTGCAGTGCCGACTCGTAGAAGCGCACGGCGTCGTCGAGGGTGCCGTGCGGCACCGCCCTGCGCACGAGGAGACGCACCGCGGACCCGTCGGCGCTCCCGAGCTCCGCCGCGGTTTCCCTCGGCCGGGGCCGGTGTTCGACCAGCTCCGCGATCGTGGCGTCGGGAAAGCGGACGCGGGCCCGCGATCCGGGCACGATCACCTCCGGCGGCTCCATGACGGTCACGCCGAGCGGTTGCAGCGCGGCAAGCCTGCCCGCCAGCGAGGGTACGATCAGCGAGTACGTGGTCGTGAGCTGGATCGGGGTGAACGGTCGGGCACTGGCGATGAGCAGCAGATCGCCCACGGCCGCGAGTTCCAGGCCGCCGAAGTCCGGGATGGGCATCCGCAGATCCGCGCGCGCGTTCAGCAGCCGTTCATAGAACCCGATGTGCTCGTCCAGATCGGCCAGAGCGATCATCGACCGGGCAAGCAGTCGCGGCCGCCGCAGCACGGACGAGTCGGGGGTTGTGCGGAACCAGCGGTCTGTCAGGGTCATGGTCGGTGCTCCTCCTCCTCGGTGGCTGGAGACTTCAGGGCCAGCACCGGGCGGTCAGCCCCCAGCGGGCGAACTCCTCGACGGCGAGCCGGGTGAGGGCGTCGGCGTCGCCGAACAGGTCAGGCATGCCGGTCACGGTCACGGTCAGGCGGTCACCGACCTGCGACAGGCACAGCGAGGCGCGCAGCCGCGCCTTCTCCGGGACGAGACCGGGCACGTTCATCGTCCGGACCGCGACACTGTCCGCTCGCTCGCCCGCGAAACGGACGACGCCGTCCGGGACGGGGCCGAAGTTCGACGCGACGACGTCGGTCTGCTGGCCGCCCGGCGCCTTGAGCCTGGTCGAGTACCGGGCGGGAAGCAGGTGCCATAGCGGTTCGGGGACGAGCGTCGCGCTCGCGTCGCCGATGTCGCGCAGGACGGCTTTCGTGTCGCGGCGGGTGCCAACCAGGTCGTCGTACTGCGGTGTGCCCCCGGGGAGCCCCAGCGGCACCACGACGAGCGCGTTCGCCCGGCCGTCGGCGCCGGAGCGCCGTAGGTTCGTCGGGATGCCAACCGTGACGGCGTCGTCGGCCCGGGGAACCCTGGCGCGCACGAGGTTCGCGGCGATCTCGACGAACAGGCTGTTGACCGTGCCGCCGCGCGCCTCGGCCCGCTCGCGCCAGCGGTCGGCGTCGAGGTCAAGGGCAGCTGAGACGAAGAACCTCGGTTCTGACGCCGGGGCCGGTGGACCGGCGCTCCGCAGTGCCGCGCGGACCCGATCACGCTCCGGGCGGTTGGCCGACAGGCGCGCGATCCAGTGCGCCGAGCCGGTCACGGCACGCACCACCTGGCCCAGTGCGTCGCCGATGTCGTCGCCGAGCATGCTCGCCGCGGACGGCGGACCGCCTCGCGGTTGTGGTGCGGTGATCGCGGCAAACACCCCAAGGCCGTCGGATCGGAAGTGCGGGACGGTCAGTGACACGATCGTGCCGCTGCCGCACCGGGCGGCGGCGAGCCGCCAGAGCGCGTCCGAGCCCACCGGCAGCGGCGCGCGGATCTGCTCGTCCATCCACTCGGTCACGGTCTCGCCGGTCAGGACCCGCGTGCTCTCGTGCAGCGGTTCGCCGTTGTGCGCGGCGACCCAGCGTCTGCGGGCCCCGGGCACCTGGGCGGGCACCGCCCCGCGACTGAGCCTGCCGGTGTTCAGCCGAGTCCATTCACCCTGAAGCGCCGCGACGGACACCGCGGTCGGGAACCGCCAGAGGACCTGGACGATCCTGGACGAGCCCAGACTGCCGCCCGCGCCCGCGAGCATCTCGTCGGTCGAGTTGAGACGGTCGGCCCTCATGTCGGCACCTCCGCGATCCTCGGCCCGCTCACCCGATCGCCGCACGGACCAGGGTGGCCGCGTGGGCGCCGATCGCCGGGGCGAGTTTGAACCCGCCGCCGTTCCAGCCGGTGGCCGTCAGCAGCCCAGCGGGTTCAGGCCACGCGGTGACCGCCCCGCGCCCACCTGAGGCCAAGGCGTCATAGGCGGTGAGCCCTCCGACGACGTCCGCGTCGGTCAACCTCAGGTCCCGATGCCGGACGACTTCGCGGACGCGTCGCTCTTCGGTGACCGATACCCACGGCTTCACCAAAGCGGGCACGTCGCACGTCGCCGACGCGACCCCGGCGAGCACAGCCGTGCCCGAGTCCCACGGACGCATCCACAATCCCGTGGTCGTGTCGACCACCACCGGCAGGGCACCCCCGCCAGTGGCGCGCGGTTGGAAGACGCAGTAACTCACGGCCCGGTTCCGCAGTGGTAGCTCCACGCCCACGGTCGCCGCGAGAGCTGTGCTGCCCGCGCCTGCGGCGAGCAGAACAGCCCTGGCGGTGACACGGCCCGCTGTCGTCTCGACACCCGCGACCCGGGAGCCGGACGTGACCACCGCAGTGGCGCGGACGGCTTCGAGCGCGGTCGCCCCGGATGCGGCGTCACGGAGCATCGCGGCCGCCACGTCGCGGGCGGGCAGCCATCCCGCGCGGTCCTCGTATACCCCGACGAGATCGGCGGGCAGGGACAGGCCGGGGAAGCGGGCACGCAGGTCCGGAGCGGACAGGATCTCGGCCGAGTGACCCGCCTCGTGCAGCCGGTCCACGCCCTCGGCCGCGCGCTCGGCCTCGTCGGCGGCGACGAGCACCAGGCTTCCCCGTTCGTGGACCCGGGGCCAGCGGCCGCGCCACCCCCGCCGCAGGTAGATTTCCAAACCTCGTGCGGCCCAGGAACCACCGGCCTGGTCGAAGGCCCTGACTAGTCCCCCGGAGGCGCCGCTGGCCCCCGCGGCCACACCGACGCCGTCGATAAGGACGACTGAGAGGCCGCGGGCGACGAGCCGCTCCGCGGTGGCGAGGCCGATGACCCCGCACCCGACGACGGCGACATCCGCCGACGCGATGGCCTCGGTCACCTCGACGCCTCGGCGGTCAGATGGCGCTCGCCGCCAATGGCGTCCAGATGCCGCGTCAGCGACTCCATGATGTCGGTCGACCGCACCGACAGCATCGCCAGCGCGCCCGCGTCGCCCATGCCGTGGCTCGCCTCGCACAACCCGTTGAGATAGAGCTTGGGCAAGGGCCCGCTGTAGCGGTCAGGCCGGAACTGCAGGGAATAGTCGCGCGCCACCACCGGGACCCCGTCGTCGTCGAGCACGAGCCGGTCCAGCACACCGCCGAGCAGGGGGTGGCAGCGCTCGTCGTCGCGGCCCGTGCCGAAGTCACGGAACCCCGTCGCCAGGATCACGACGTCGACGTCGAGCACGCTCTCCTTGCGGTGGTTCACGTCGCGCACCACCAATCGCCGCCCGTCGTGCTGCCCGTGCGGAGTCGCCTGCGCGACCTCCGAGAACGGGACCAGCACGAGCCGGTCCGAGCCGATCAGCTCGTACTCGCGCTGCACGCCCGCGAGCCGGTCGATCACGTCCTGGTCGCACGCCCCGTAGTTGATCGACCTCAGGTCGGCCCGCAGCCGCGCCTTCACCGTGCGGGGCAGGGGGTGGAAGTAGTCGACGAACTCCGGCAGGAAGACGCGCCTGCTGTACGGGCTGGTGTCTTTGAGCCGAAACCCGATCCCGCGGTGGATCGACACCACCTGGGTGACGTTGGGCCGGTCGAGCAGGTCGAGCATGATCTCGATGGCGCTCTGGCTCGATCCGACCACCGCGACCCGGATCCCCCGGTCGCCGAGCTGCCCCATGGAGCTGAGGTACTTGGTCGAATGGAACGCCGTCGGCCCGATGCCGCGCTGGAACTCCGCTGGTATCCGGGGCGAGCGGCCGGTGCCTAGGACGACTGTCCGGCCGAGCCGGGGCCGTCCGCCGTCGGTCTCCAGCCGGAACATCTCGTCGCCGTCGTGCTCGACCAGGGACAGTCCGACCACGCTCCGCCCGTAGTCCACCGAGCCGCGGAACGCCTTCGCCGCCCACGCCAGGTAGCCGGCGTACTCCCTGCGGGAGGGAAACCTGGCGTTGAGGTGCAGGTAGTCCGTCAGCGCGCCGCGCGCGGCGAGGTGCTTGACGAAGGTGTAGGCGCTGTCTGGGTTCCTCGGCATCGCAAGGTCCCGGAACGGGTTGTTCTGGATGTCCGACCCCGGCAGCAGTTGCTCGTTTTGCCATCGGAACGCGACCGCGCGCTCGATGAAGTGTACGTCCCTGGGGTACCCGAACTCCTCGAGTGCCACGGCGAGTGACAGATTCGCCGGGCCGAACCCGATGCCCAGCACTGAGTAGACCTGCTCGTTGTCCACTACCTCCGCCTTGTGTTGTCGGTGAACAGTTCCAGTGGAGTGACACTCCACCTTGGACGCTGGGTGAGTCCTCGGCTCAGTGGCCCAGGATCGTCTCCAGGATGCGGTTGCCGTCGTCCACGTGGACGACGCGCGGCTTGTAGTCGCCCACCTCGTCGTCGGTGAGCTGGCCGTAGGAGATGATGATGACCTTGTCGCCGCGTTGCACGAGGCGAGCGGCCGCGCCGTTGACGACGACCTCGTTGGCGCCGGGGGTGCCGAGGATCGTGTAGGTCTCGAACCGGGCGCCGTTGTTGACGTTGACGATGTGCACCAGCTCGTGTACGCCGATATCCGCGGCGTCGAGCAGCTCGGGAGACAAGGTGAGGGACCCGACGTAGTTCAGGTCGCTGTCCGAGACGGTCGCCCGGTGGATCTTCGAGCGCATGAAGGTACGCAGCATGACCATAATCCTTTCTGGGAGTGATGAAAGACGGTGCCGGCGTGCGGGTGGGCTACTCGGAAGCCGACGCGGGTACGGGGACGCCGTTGACGGCGGCCGGTGCGGACGCTTGCAGCGAGAGCCCCGCGAAGACCCCGGCAGGGACAGTCGCGATGTCCGCCATCAGCGGCAGCGGTGACGGGTCGGCGCCGAAGGAGAGCGCCACCTCGCCGGCGAGATCGGGGGTGATCGGCCAGGCGAGCGTTCGCAGCGCCCAGAGGAACCGCAGCGCGCCCGCGACGTCGGCCTCGCCGAGCTGGTCGAGGCCGATCTTGAGCACCTCGAGGTGCTGGGCAAGCGCCTCGGCGGCGCGGCGGATGCTGAAGTCGTCGAGGTGGTAGGCGGCGGTGAAGCGCCCGACCGAGGCCGCCAAAGCGACGTTCCACCACGGTGATGACGGTGCGTCGATCCGGCGGCCGACCAGTGCCGCAAGTCCGGCGCCGACGGCCGCGAGGGGCTCGTCGAACCGGGTCCGCAGGGTCGAGGCCGCAACCTGCTCGGTGAACTCGGACTGCTGGAGCTCGGGACTGGTCAGCGACAGCACGAAGCGCGCCCGGTCCCGGCCCACGCTCTCGAGGTAGTCGCGCGCCCAGTGAACGTCACCCTTGCTGGTGGAGAACTTTTTGCCCGCCAGGAGGAAGTACTGGTTGGTCACGGTCCGTGTGGCGGGCAGGTCGATCGGCAGGCCGAACCCGTTGGCCAGCACTGACAGCGCCAGATAGACGAAGGCGTTGTAGAACCCGTTGTCGATGCCGATGAACTGGACCAGTTCGTCGCGTCCGGACAGCCGGTTCTCTCGGGCGCGCCGGAGCCAGTAAACGTGTCCGACATAGATCTCCGGCCAAGCGTTGATCGCCTGCGTTCGGGTGTCCGGCCCGTCCCAATCCACCTGGATGCCCCAGGTGCTCGGGTAGGTGATCGGGATGTAGGGCAGCCGCCCGCCGAGCGACTCCGTCACCACCCGCCGCAGATCGGGGCGCAGAACGACGTCCGGGTTCGCGTAGTGCTCGGTGATGAGCGACCGATACCGCTCCAGATCCAGGACCCAGATGGGGACCGGCTTGCGGGGCAGCGCCGAGGCGCTGTCGCGCACCGGGAGCAGCGCGCCGGGCAGGTTGTACAGGCCGCACGCCTCGCAGACCCCGGCCCGGGCGTGCGCGAGGCACACCGGGCACCTGCCGGTCACGAAGGCTTCGGCCCGATACTCCCCGGTCTCGGCGTCGTAGGGCAGGTCGACGACGCGCCGATCGAACGCGCCGCGCCCCCACAGGTGCGAGAAGAACTCCCGCACGAACTTCTCGTAGTCCGCGTCGGGCCGCTCGAACAAGTCCACCTGGACCCCGGCGAGATCGAGGGACACCCGGACGCTGTCCAGTGCCTGCCGGATCAGGTCCTCCGGCGAGACTCCCCGCCGCTGCGCGGTGGTGACGACGTAGGTCTGATTGTCATCGGTGCTGCAGCCGAACGCGACGTCGTGGCCGAGGATCTTCTGCGACCGCGCGCATACGTCGCTCGCGAGGACCGGACCTGACAGGTGTCCGAGGTGGAGGTCGCCGTTGGGCGTCGGTGGGGAGAAAGTGACGTCGACCCGGCGGACGGCGGTGGGCCGCGCTGCGTCGGTCATGACGTTCTGTCCGAGGCGTCGGCGGTCTGCAGCCAGTAGATACTCAGGAAGGTGAGCGGCTCGCTGTCGTCGGTGTTCGTCACGATGTGGTCGATGCCGTGCGGGATGTAGATGACATCGCCGGTGTCGATGACGCGCTGCTCGGCGCCGACGCGCACGGTCCCGGAGCCGCCGGTGAAGATGAAGGTCTCGTCCGTGGCGTGGCTGTGCTCCTTACTCGACTCGTGCGGCCGGATCGAGACCAGCGAGCTGTTCCACGGTGGCACGACTACGTCTTGCCAGGGGTAGATGCGCCGGAGGTCACAGTTGTTCTCTCGGGTTTGTCCGTCCTTGATGGACGTTCGCACGTACATGGGGTTCTCCTCTTCCTCGGGTGATCGGAGCCGGGCGCGTCACGGACGGCACGATCACGATGTCGATGCGTGTGTCTGCGTGCGTGTGACGGCGATGATCACCGCAGCGCAAAATGCGCTCCACGGCCGGCCGCTCGAAGGATTCGGCGGGCACGCCGAATGGTCCCTTAAACGTGGCGAGCCGCAGTCCGGCGAGCAGCGGATCGGTCGGCCACAGCTTGGCGTAGGTCTTGCGCCGCGCCGCGCCCTCGGGGGTGAACGTCATGTTCATCGCAGCGCGGATCCGGCCGGACACCCGCAGCCTGCGCATCCGGACCTCGCGTTCCTCCCGATAGGACTCGAACACTTCCGGTGACCAGGTAGAGTGCGACCGCAGGACGTCCGAGACGATCCTGGCGTCGCGCAACGCCACCGACAGCCCCTGGCCGATGATCGGGTCTGACCAGCCCGCCGCGTCACCCACCAGCACGGCGCCGGGGACGAAGGGCTGGTCGGTCCAGGAGTCGATCATCGGGTAGAAGGCGCACGAGTCCGACGGTCGGGTGGCGCCGAACATCTCGCTGCCGGGGATGCATTGGAAGTGGAACGCGGTCAGGAAGTCCTTTCGCCGGTTGGGCCCGGCGAACCGTCCCTTCTGGGCCACGTCGTGCAGCAGGTACAACCGCGCCTTGCCGCCGGTCCGGGGATAGACGAAGTAGAGCAGATCGCCCTCCGTGCCGAAGGACGTGGTGTTCACCGGCCAGTCGTGGAGGTCCTCGACG
This sequence comes from Actinomycetota bacterium, assembly GCA_030854185.1. GTDB lineage: Bacteria > Actinomycetota > Actinomycetes > Mycobacteriales > Pseudonocardiaceae. The sequence goes on from JALYTS010000063.1 coordinate 11,092, forward strand.
AGCAGTCCGCCGCCCAGGGAGCTGGGCGGCGACTGGACCATCTGTATGCCCGCCTGGCGGCGGACGGTGGACATCCGCCCGTCCGCGCCGACCACCAGCCTGCACGACACCTCGTACTCGATGTCGTCGAGCTCGTAGCGAACGCTTGGCTTGTCCCCGAGAGTGATCGACACGTCGTTGACGCCGCGCACCATCCTCGCCCCGGCCTCGACGGCCGCAGTGGCGAGTGCCTCGCACGCCTCCGGGTGGCCGACGTCGAGTACGCCGGGTATCCCCGGGGACCATCTCGTCGATGTGCAGGGCCGTACTCTCGGCGACGGCGGGGTCGACGGTCTCGTCGTAGCCGACGAACCGGTCGACATAGGTGCCGCCGGCGTCGAGCAACGGCTTCTCCAGCCCAAGTTTGAACAGTTCCTCGACGCCCCAGCAGTTCACCACCTCGCCGCGTACTTTGTCTCGATAGATGATCTGACGTTCCAGCAACATGACCGACTGGCCGTCACCCGCGAGCGCCGCGGCCAGCGCGGACCCCGCGATGCCTCCTCCGACAACGACGACGTCCACGTTCGCTGACTCAGGTTTACCCACGGGCCCTCCCTGAATATTTAATCGCGACGCGATTGCTAGACGGAGTGGAGAAACGGCCCCGGACACACCGCGTCGATGGGCTGTCCAACTCCAAGTTTCCTCTGACGACTGGGAAAGACGAGGCCGCTCAGCGCCAGTATCCGAACATTTCGGGACAACCCTGGCGACACATACTATGCGGTATCTGGACCGCGTTTCGAGTTCGATCTCCTCGTGTCACAGCGGGCGATTTCCTGGCTAGGAAAAGGTCAAGGAAGCCACGAGCACGAATCTCCTACACCGGAACCGAAACGACGAAAGCCACCGGGATCAACAACTATCATGGTTTCACAACTTCGTCGGGAAATTTCCTGTAGATCGACCGAGTCGTCAGCAGCTTGACATCCATATGGGGCATCAGTGCCTCATGGAGTGCCTCGTCGGTCGGGCTCAGACGGTCGGTCATCGGATCAGGCTCCGTCGGAGGATGTAAGAGGGGTCTCGTAGGCACTTTTCGCTGGCTCCGGCGCCATGTCGTAGGTCACCCAGTGCGTGGCTACAGCGGCGCGACCGTACAGCGCTCGCGCCGCTGCGTTGCTGTCGGCGGTAATCCAGCGAACGACGCTGTAGCCTGCCTCCACCGCCAGCTTTCGCAGGTGCTCCAGGATCGCTCGCCCGACGCCGGCGCCACGCGCGCTCACGTCTACGAACAAGTCGTCGAGGTAGAGTCCCTTCGACCCGTCCAGCGGTCGGGTGAACGGACGCACGTGGGCCAGGCCGAGAGCAACATCACGATTGTCCACGGCCACGAAGCAGGCAAGCGTGTCGTCGAGGTCGAGAAGTTGCGACCACAGTCGATCGAGGTGTTGGGTTGTGGCAGACTGCTCGTAGAAGTCGATGTAGGCCAGATAAAGTTGGAGCCACCGAGCTCGGTCCGACTCACGTAATGAGCGAACCGCTACGCTGGGTATGCTGCACGTGTCGCGTGTCAAGCGATCACCTCTCGTATGCGGGAAGCGGCGCACATCCCGATCGGCCGAGCGAGCTTGAACCTCCACCGTTCCACGGCGAGCCGATCCAGCATACCCTCGAAGAGGGGATGAGCCCACTCATCGTCGACTCCGACACCGAAGTCACGAAAGCCGGTGGCCAGGATGACGACGTCAGCATCGATCGCACTCACCGTCCCATAGTTAACGTCCCGCACCGATAGTCGGTGTACGCCACGATGCGTGGCGACTTCCGCCACCTCCGAGTACGGCATGAGCTGGAGCCGGTCGGACCCGGTGAGCTCGTACTCGTACTGCAGGGTAGCGAGCCGCTCGATCACGTCTTGGTCACACGCTGCGTAGTTGACCGACCGTAGCTCCGCGCGAATGCGTTTCTTTGTCTCATACGGAAGCGGGTAGAAGTAGTCAACGAAATCTGGGAGAAATACCCGTCGACTGCAGGGGCTAGTGTCTTTCAGTCGAAAACCGAGACCCCGCTGAACAGATGAAACCCGTCGAATATTGGGACGTTCAAGGAGGTCGAGCAAGATCTCAATGGCACTCTGACTGGCGCCGACTACTACAACGTGGATGTCGTTGTCTTGCAGGCGTTCGATGGAACTCAAGTACTGCGTTGAGTGAAATACGGTAGAGCTCAGATGTCGCTGGAGCTGAGCCGGGATTCGAGGCGATCGGCCCGTGCCTATAACGAGTGTCTCTCCGAAAAGCCGCCGGCCGTCCTCCGTCTCGACCGACCACACTTCACCTTCGTTGCCCTCGACGAGCGCGAGTTGCGTCACCGATCGCGCGTAATCCACCGAGCGGCTGAACGCGTCCGCAGCCCATCCAAGATAGCCTGCGTACTCCCTCCGCAGCGGAAACTTGGAGGCGCGGTGCAGATAAGCAACCAATTTTCCTTGAGCGGTGAGGTAGTTGATAAAGGTAAAACTGCTGTGTGGATTGCGCGGCATCGCGAGATCGCGAAGCGGATTGTTTTGGATATCCGTTCCGGACAGCAGCAACTCACTCTGCCTCTGAAAGCAGCGGGCCTTCTCGACGAACCGGATCCTCCCAGAGTACGCGAATTCCTCAAGCGCCACCGCGAGGGACAAATTTGCCGGGCCGAACCCGACGCCTAGTACGGAGTAGACGGACTGGTTAACCATTGCTGACCGCGCTTTCGACGAACTTGCATAAGAGGTTAGTGAAAATTGCTGTTCGTCAGAAATAGGTGAGCAACGGGCGACTTTCTGGTAGGTTGTTCACGCAATTTTTATCGTCTACATGGACGACGAATGACTCGAAATCGTCGAGTTCGTGTTCGTCTAGCTGCGCGTAGGCGATGATGATGACCTTGTCGCCTCGTTCGACGAGGCGTGAGGCGGCGCCATTGACGACGACTTCATTGGCGCCGGCCGCTCCGAGAATTGTGTAGGTCTCGAATCTGGCTCCGTTGTTGATGTTAACGACCTGTATCAGCTCGTTGACGCCGATGGAGGCGGAGTCAAGTAGCTCTGGCGCGAGCGTGAGCGATCCGACGTAATCGAGGTTGCTGTCTGTGACAGTAGCGCGGTGGATCTTCGACCTCATAAAAGTGCGCAACATGCAGGTGGTCCTTTCTGGTTATTGCGGGCAGAAACATATAATAGTCTAAGGCGAATCATGGGGGTGAAGTCCACGTGAAGATGTGATTGCTTTTAACCCCATGATCTGTAAAAGCGGGGGTACCTCGGATTCAGCCGTTTCGATCAGTCAGTGTAGTCATTGCACCGAAATCTCTCAGATATGGGTAGCAGATGTACTACGGACGGATGATTTGAACTTGTCATCTTAAGAAAGTCTTGCATGTAAAATCAGGGCAGGTCAACCAATCCAGCGAAGTGTGACCCATCCAACTCGCACGTAGCAAAAATTATCACTGGAAGCCACGATTCGTGCCGTTCAGTTCTACGTAAGTAGATTTCTTTCGATAATATTCTTTGGCAGGACGATGAGTGTTCATCTTGATATACGCCCCTACCCCCTACTGCGAAGGTCGGACTGAAGTGCACGACCACCCACCACACCGCGAAGCCTGCGCACGACTGAAGACCTACATCATTGGTCATCTGGACTTCCACGCCTCCCAGCGCTGGCCACAGCTAGAAGAGATCACCATCACTTGGCGCGGTAGCTACGGCTACGTGACCGGCCACCTGCCCAGCGACGGACAACTCCCGCTATGTCGACTGCGCTACCTCGGCTCCGACACCGACTGGGGCTTCGCGAAGACTACGACGACGGCACTGGTCAACTTGTTGGCGGATGAGGGCTTCTGGGACAGTCTTGGGGTCGGGATGGGGTGACTGTGGCGCTGTGGTCAGGCGGCTGCTGGTCAGTCCGGTGACCTGGTTGCAGGTGGTGAAGCGTGTGGTCATCCCGTGTCGGTACTGGGCCGCGGTGAGTCGGTGGCGTCGGGGCCGGAAGTGCGGTGATATCCCACTTAACGCGGACAGAAACCGCTGCGCGCCACCGGGCGAGGTGAACTTCTTCATCGCCCGTTCCCGCTGGCGGGTGGGTTGGTGGGAGTTCTCGGCCCGGTTGTTCAGATACTTCGATCGACGATGCTCCACACGGCGCATCAACCCTCGGTGGGCCACACCGTAGCTGGCTAGCTTGTCGGTGATCAGGCCCCGTGGCACGGACCGCCACCCCCTCAGCAGCTTGCGGAAGAACCTGATAGCGGCCTTGGCGTCACGCCGAGAGGTGACCAGGATGTCCAGCACACTTCCGTCCTGGTCGACTGCACGCCACAGGTAGTGGGTCTTGCCGTGGATCTTGATGAACACCTCGTCGAGGTGCCATTCGTCGCCCGGGCGGGGCAGTCGGCGGCGCAGTCCGTTCGCGTAGGTCTGCCCAAACTTGCGACACCACTGCCGGATCGTCTCGTGGGAGACCACGACGCCGCGTTCCATCATCATCTCCTCGACCTCACGGAAGCTCAGCGGGAACCGGTGATACAGCCACACACAGTGGCTGATGATCTCCACCGGGTTTCGGAACCCCTTGTACGACGGCACAACGGCAGCCATCAACCCAGCCCCTCCCCACCGAGATCAACCCACCGATCATCCCAGCCCAGACGACCTCACCAAGTTGGCAGTGCCTCATGGGGACAGTTCAGTACTCGTATCTTCGCTTGCAGCACGGTTCAGTGTCGCAATGATCCAATCTGCCACAGAACAGCTCATTCGCTCGGCAGCAGACTGCCAGCGGTCGTGTCGCTCGGCAGGCACGTCGATCTTTAGTGTCCTGGTGTTGACCGACACCTCCCCGCCGGGTCCTCGACGGTTGGTCGACTGTGCGGCCCGAAGTCTCTGCCGTAGTTTGTTGCGGGACCAGTTGAACTGTTCGGCCTGCGCCAGCCACCCGTCCTGCTCATCGTCGGCGAGCGCGGCTACTTCGGCGTGATGACCGAAGCTCAGTGTGTCCCGCCGGCGGGACATGGGGAACCTCCTCGCCACCCACACATAATTCCGCAAGGTCTGGTAGCCCAGTGAGGTATCGGTGAGCGCCTGCTCGTAACGGTCACCGAATGCCTGCTCCCCGTACAGTAGCCAGTCCCCGAGCCACCATGCGGAGCAATTCGCGACAAGGATGACCTGCGATCCGAGCTCCCGCCACGAATCGAACGGCATCTCGTTCGGCAGGGACAATCCGTGGCGTCGAAGCTGCACGCCCCGGTTTTGGCCGAAGCTGAGCATCGACCTCATGAGCAAGGAATCCTCTGACCCCGCACGTCGGGCGGGCTCCAAATCCTCGCCGGGCGAATCTTCGCCCGAGCCAGACGCTACTGCCGTCGCGGGAGACCCGTTGATGTCGTCCATATGCATACAAACACCCTCGTAGTCGCTTGGTCGTGCGCGCTGCGAGTTAGACCCTAATCCGGTGCTACGCCCGAAGGTAGGCCGAACAGCACGCGGTGTTACGTTAATGCAGTGTGATCAAGCATGGGAAAGATATATGGCCTGACATATCCACGTAGACCGCTCACGGAGCCGGGGGGCCCCGCTGTTGTACGCCGCGCGGAATGCGGTCTGCTCGAATCGCTCGAAGACCCAATCCGTTGCTGCCGGACCTCCTGGAGCTGCTGGGAGGGCTCCACCGGCCCAGGCTCTTTAATGATCACGCCGTACTCCTCCTGCGGACTGACCCGGGCAGCGCCAGCTGCGCGTCGCCATGGACACGTTGTCCTTCCCGCCTTTAGAAGAGTCCGGTCGTGTCGACGGTGATACAACTCTGCTTGCCGTAATTGGTCTGACTTTCCTGCGGCACATAGGTGTCGGAAGACAGAGTGGGGGGATGCGGGCCCGCCGTCGGCGCTCCCTGGCCACCGTGGTACCTACGTCCGCATCCACGAGGCCTGGGCCAACTCCGCCGCCACTCAAGTCGGGTCGTAGCCGTCCAGGTTCAAACCGTCGCAGGTCACAGGGTGGTGCGGAGGTATTCGTTGAAGGGCCGACCTGTCCAGGCGCGGTTTGAGAACCCTAAAGAGGTCGGGGGGATGCGGCGCATTACTGCGCCGCATCCCCCTCAGAACCTGGCGTGCGGGCTTTCCCCGCACCCGGCTCAAGCAGGCCGCGAGGGCTGGCGGGAGAGCAGGAGTGCTGGATTGCCGCTGCCGGGACAGTCTGGCAGTGGCGGTGTACGAGGCGGGTTGGGTTCCTGTCCGGTTTGCCGTGTCGTCCGGGTTCGACGATTTCAAGCGCCTGCTTGGTGATCGCCTTGCGGACGGCGCGGAACCACTGTTCCCACTCCTGGGGGGAGGCGGGTTCGTGGTCGGCGTGCAAGAGGTAGCCCCCGCACAGCGGGCAACGCGCCTGTTGGCGGTGCAACAGGCGCACAGTGTGCTCGCCGAGCGGGGGCCGGTGCTTGCGGCGCCGCTTGGCCCAGTAGTCGGTTAGGGCGGGGTCGTCGGGCGAGGTGAATTTCTTCATCGCCCGTTCCCGCTGTCGGGTCGGTGGTGGGAGTTCTCGGCCCGGTTGTTCAGATACTTCGATCGACGATGCTCCACACGGCGCATCAACCCTCGGTGGGCCACCCCGTAGCTGGCTAGCTTGTCGGTGATCAGGACCCGTGGCACGGACCGCCACCCCCTCAGCAGCTTGCGGAAGAACCTGATAGCGGCCTTGGCGTCACGCCGAGAGGTGACCAGGATGTCCAGCACACTTCCGTCCTGGTCGACTGCACGCCACAGGTAGTGGGTCTTGCCGTGGATCTTGATGAACACCTCGTCGAGGTGCCATTCGTCGCCCGGGCGGGGCAGTCGGCGGCGCAGTCCGTTCGCGTAGGTCTGCCCAAACTTGCGACACCACTGCCGGATCGTCTCGTGGGAAACCACGACGCCGCGTTCCATCATCATCTCCTCGACCTCACGGAAGCTCAGCGGGAACCGGTGATACAGCCACACACAGTGGCTGATGATCTCCACCGGGTACCGGAACCCCTTGTACGACGGCACAACGGCAGCCATCAACCCAGCCCCTCCCCACCGAGATCAACCCACCGATCATCCCAGCCCAGACGACCTCACCAAGTTGACAGTGCCGCTGAGCATGCGCGTGCACTCGCCGAGGTGGAAGTGACGTTTCCGCCCATTATAGTAACCGCTCTACCATGCACATTATCGACGGAATGCACCGATTGCGTGCCGCTGTGCTGAGATCAAGGTGCAGTTCTTCGATGGTGACGATGTAGATTCTTTCGTTCTCGCTGTTGAGGCGAACATCGCGCATGGTTTGCCGCTCTCGCGTGCCGATCGCACAGCAGCCGCTGGCCGTATCCTCGGTTCTCGCCCGCAGTGGCCTGACCGTGCAATTGCATCAAAGACGGGTCTCGCCGCAAGACGGTAGGCCGATACAGGATCTCACTGGGCACGGCGCACGTGCGTAAGCGGCTTCGCCGCCGGCGAGAACCCCGGCTCTACCGAAGCAGCGCGATGTGGATCAGCCGACGCACGATGAGCTAGTCAACCGGTACGACCGCGAGATCGTTCGACGAACAACAGCCAGGGATCGAGCCTTGATCCTGCAGAATTTGAGAAGAGATCCCTCGCTCCAGCTTGCTGATGCGGGACATGTCCTGCTACGCGTGCTGGCCGCGCTCCCCATCGATACAAAGAGTGGGATCAGTTGATCGACAACGTGCCGGCGGCACTGCACACCTATGGTCTCCGACGCGGCCCGCGCGTGCGCGGAAGCGTGGCAGGAGTTCGCAGAACAGCTTGAACGGCGCTGATCGGACTTCCGAAGATCACAGGCATATGCGGGTTGATCAATCTGCTGGAGGGTACGCCGGGGATGGGCTAGAGGGCTGTGCGGTCATGATGCCGCCGAATCGGGAGCGGGTGCGGACTCGTCGTCCGCCCTGCCAGCGGCCAGAGCGACCTCATCGGGCTGGCCCACGCCCTGGTGAGGAAGCGTGGCCTTGCGAGTGGTCCAGACCAGCGTGAGGGCGGCGAGCACCGCCACAGCGATTAAGAGCTCACTGGCGGGCACGGCATGGTCGACGGCGGCTAGCAGGAACGGTGCGGCGAAGCCGAGGTAGGAGACCGCCTGATAGGCCGCGGTGAGTCCGGCCAGGTCATCGGGCTGGGCTAGACGCTGCACCTCGAGCAGACCGCACACCTGGCAGCAGCCGTAACCCGCCCCGAGCACGAGGGCCGCCGCAACTACGAGCATTGGTTGGGAAGTTGCCGCGGCCGCTGCTGCGATGAGTAGGCCAGCCACCACGATCGCCAGGGCGGTGCCGATCAGGCGGGGCCTGCCAGGATGGTCTATCCGGCGTGCCAGCGGTTGCACGAGGATGCCTGCGGCCGCAGTGAGCAAGGTGACCATGGCACTGAACACCAGTGCGTATCCGCCAAGGTTTTTTTCTACCAGCCCTGGCAGGTAAGCGAAGGCGATCGACGCGGAGCCGAACACCCATGGTGCCAACGGCACCACCACGGTTCGGAACCGACGACCGCGCACCTCGGGCATGCGCAGTTGTTGCCGCAGGCTGTTCTGCCGATTCGCGGAACGGGTCTCTGGGCTGCGTCGCATCAGCGGGAAGGCGACGACCGCCAAGGCCAAGTGGGGCAGATATGGCAGCACGGTGGGTGCCGGCGCCCACTGGGCTAGGACCCCGGCGACCAATGGTCCGACGCCAAAACCGACAGTCATCGCCACGGTGACCCGCCGAGGGCCCGGGTTGCCACCGCCGGATGAGCCGGCAGTGGACAGTTCCTTGATCCAGGCGGCACCGGAACTGAATGCCGCACCACTGGCAACACCGGCGATCAGGCGCCCGGCGAACAACCACTCGACTCCTGAGCCACCGAAGATCAACAAGATGGTGCCGGCAACGGAGGCGACTAGCGCCGGGACCATCACACGGCGGCGGCCGTACCGATCCGAGACCGGACCACCAATCAACAATCCCGGAATCAGCCCAATCGCGTACATTCCGAACGTCGCCTCGACGGTTGCCGTCGACAGCCCCAACCCGGCCCGATACATCAGCAGCAGCGGCGCGAACTGGTTCGCCCCCCACCCCACCGCCGCCACCACGAACGCGGCACCCCACCACGCCCGCGCGTCACCAACGACCGCCCGCCCGGGTCGCAGCGGTTCTGGGCCGTGCTGATCACTGCATGGAGCGCCGGCCGGAGCCGATATGTGCTTGTTCACACTGTCCATGCTCGCCACCGCGGACACAAACCACGAGTGGCCAGAACGACACCATGCGTACACTTCCAGACATGCCCTCTGTTGCGTTGGCCGTCACCGACGGGATTCCACTCTTCGAGGTTGCCGCGCCCTGCGAGGTCTTCGGCGTCAACCGCTCCGACCTCGTCGACCCGTGGTACGACTTCGCCGTCTGCGCCCCGAACACCGTCCAGGTCGGCGGCTGGTTCCGCACCGACACCTCCCACGGACTCGACGAGCTCGCGACCGCGGACACCGTCATCATCCCGTCATGCCGCAACATCCATGAGAGGCCACCCGCCGCGCTGGTCGAGGCCGTGCGCGCTGCACATCAGGGGGGCGCACGGGTGGCCTCCATCTGCTCGGGGGCATTCGTGCTGGCCGCCGCTGGGTTGCTGGACGGGCGACGCGCCACCACCCACTGGATGCACGCCGCCCTACTGGCTGAGCAATATCCCTACGTCGAGGTCGACCCCGGCGTGCTCTACATCGATGACGGCACCATCCTCACTTCCGCCGGAAAAGCAGCCGGGATCGATCTGTGTCTGCACATCGTCAGGACCGACCACGGCACCGCCGTCGCCAACGCCCTAGCTCGCCGCCTAGTTGTGCCCCCACACCGGCCCGGCGGTCAGGCCCAATTCATCGCCCCCCCCGCACCCGCCCGCGGGGATCGCGGACTCACCGATCTGTTGCCCTGGACGATCGGACATCTACACCAACCACTGACCGTGGGCGACCTCGCCCGCCAGGCACACATGAGCCCCCGCAACCTCGCCCGACACTTCAACGCCGTCACCGGCGCCACCCCCCTCCAGTGGCTGCTGACCCAGCGAATACACCGGGCCCAAGAACTCCTCGAGACCACCGACGACAGCATCGAACAGATCGCCGGCCGTACAGGAATGGGAACCGCAGCCACGCTGCGCCGCCACTTCAACCGCACGCTCGGGATCCCCCCCGACACCTACCGGCGCACATTCCATGACGACCACGCCCCGAAAACAACATCAGTAACCGCCGCCTTAAGTGACGCGTGATTCCTGCCGTGCCGGCTGGTCACCCGGGCACATTGCTGGCCTGACACCGTCGCCTGCAGGTTTGGTACCCACCCGTTGAGATAGATCCGGTCAAAACACTCCAGATCCAAACCGACGTGCCCCTCCCCCAGGATGTCGTTCACGGTCACGACACGGGTCGCCGTGGCACACCCTCCAGACAGCGTCAACTCAACGGCAGGGTCTGTCAACTTGGTGAGGACACCCCACGAGGTAAATATTCAGCCGGGGTCTGTCAAGTCAACGGTGTAACTGGATCTTGTGGGGTGTTACTTCCGTCCGGCGGACAGGTGTCCGTCGAAGGTGATCTCGAAGGCGTTGAGCGCGGCTTTCCATCGGTTGGACCAGCGTTGCTGTCCCTTGCCGGTGGGGTCCAGGCTCATGACCGCGAGGTAGACGCACTTCAGCGCGGCCGCCTCGGTGGGGAAGTGTCCGCGGGCGTTGACCGCTCGCCGGATCCGGGCGTTGATCGACTCGATTGCGTTCGTCGTGCAGATGATCTTTCGGATCTCCTGGTCGAACCGGAGGAAGGGCACGAACTCGGCCCACGCGTTGGTCCATAGCCGGATGATCGCGGGGTACTTCTTCTCCCATTTCTCGCTGAACTCGGCGAAAGAATCCAATGCGGCCTGCTCCGAAGGCGCTGTGTAGACTGGTTTGAGATCGCGCGCGATCGCCGCCCAGTCCTTCTTCGAGGCGTATTTGAATGAATTGCGCAATAGGTGCACGACGCACGTTTGCACGATGGTCCGGGGCCACACGGTCGCGATAGCCTCAGGCAGGCCCTTCAATCCGTCGCAGACGACGATCAGGCAGTCTCCGGTGCCCCGGTTCTTGATCTCGGACAGGACCCGCATCCAGTACTTCGCGCCTTCCCCGTCGCCGTGCTCACCGGCCCAGAGCCCCAGGATGTCCCGGGTTCCCTCGCAGGTCACCGCCAGCGCGACGTAGATCGGCCGGTTCGCCACGTTACCGTCGCGGATCTTGACGTTCACGCAGTCGATGAAGATCACCGGGTACACCGGGTCCAGCGGCCGGCTCTGCCACGCCGCCATCCCCTCCAGCACCCGATCAGTAATCGTCGAGATCGTCTGCTTCGACACCTCCGCGCCGTAGATCTCCGCCAAGTGCGCGGAAATCTCCCCGTGGGTCAACCCCTTCGCCGACAACGAAATCACCAAATCATCCATCCCGGACAACCGCCGCTGACGCTTCGCCACGATCACCGGCTCAAACGACGACTCCCGATCCCGCGGCACCTCGATCTCCACCGGCCCAGCCTCGGTCACCAGCGTCTTGCACCGCGTCCCATTCCGCGAATTCCCGCCGTTACGGCCGGCCGGATCGTGCTTGCCGTAACCGAGATGGTCATCCATCTCACCCTCCAGGGCGGACTCGAACACCACCTTGGTCAACCGGCCCAGCAAGCCACTCTCCCCGGTCAGCTTCAACCCCTCGGCCCGGGCCCGCGCGGCCCACCGCCGCACCAGCTGCTCGTCCACGCCGTCTCCCGGCTCGGCCGACACATCCATCGCCACAACAGTCACAGGTGCCTCTTCCATCTCAGGAGTTACACCGTTGATCTTACAGTCCCTTCAGCCGACGGCACCGCGTCAGACCAGGTCAACCCACGGGCTGAATGGTTAGAGCGCCGGGATAAACCGGCATGGAGAAGGAGATGAGAGAGCTCTACATCGAAGGAGTAGCGACCCACGATGGCCCCGAGTCATGCGTCGGTGTCCGTGAGGACAACGGCGAAGCGTTGACAGGGGTACGTGCAGGCTGGGCTATTGAGCCGCGAAATCAAGGAGTTCGGGGTGCCGACGCCGTTAATCAGGCCGGAAGGCAACATCGCTGGCGGCGTTATGCGCGAGCCGCCAGGGGACCCCGCGCGGTCGGAGAACCTGTGCATGTACGGAATCTTCATGCGCGCGAACCGGGAGATCCCACGATCGCCCGTCCGGTTGATGGCCGGTCGGGCCGCTCAGGGAACGCTGAGGCGGTAAGCCTGAGATGAACGAGCGTGGGAAGTCTGACAGCCCCGTAGTACCCGCGAAGCCACTGAACAAGACTCCGGTCGCGGAGGTGGTGGAGGAAAGGGGGCTGGCCAAGGGGAACACGGCCACCGCAACGCGCCCCGGACACAGAGCCGGGCCAGGTGCGTCACATGCGTTGGATCGTGTGCGTGAGGTAGCACGAAGGGACAAGGGAACACGGTTCACGGCGCTGCTGCACCACGTGGACCTGGATCGCCTGCGGGCGGCGTACTGGGCGATTCGCCCGAAAGCCGCGCCGGGGGTGGACGGGGTGACGTGGGAGGCCTACGGGCAGGACCTGGAGGCCAACCTCCGCGATCTGCACACACAGCTGCATACAGGGCCGCTACCGGGCAAGTCCATCACGCAGGGCCTACATCCCGAAGGCTGACGGGCGGCAGCGGCCGCTCGGTATCGCCACGCTGGAAGACAAAATCGCCCAGCGGGCTGTCGTCGAGGTGCTCAATGCCATCTACGAGATGGATTTCCGGGGTTTCTCCTATGGGTTTCGGCCTGGGCGTAGCCCGCATCACGCGTTGGATGCGCTCGCGGTCGGGATCGAGCAGAAGAAGGTGAACTGGGTGCTCGACGCGGATATCCGCGAGTTCTTCACCAGCCTTGATCATCGCTGGCTGGTGAAGTTTCTTGAGCACCGGATCGCGGATCAACGGGTCCTGCGCCTGGTCCAATGCCGTTAAGTTAGGCAGAGAAGTCGATCTCCATGCTCGACATCACCGCAGCTCACAGAGTCAAGAGACGATCTTGAAGAACCTTAACTTAGCAGCATTGGCGCCTGGTCGGCAAGTGGCTCAGCGCAGGAGTCATCGAGAACGGGACGTGGACGGAATGCGACGAGGGTGCACCACAGGGGGCATCGGCATCCCCGCTGCTCGCCAACGTGTACCTGCATTACGTCTTCGACCTGTGGGCCCAGTGGTGGAGACGTCGTCACGCGCACGGGGACGTGATCATCGTGCGTTTCGCCGACGACTTCGTCATGGGGTTTGAGTATCAGCAGGATGCGCAGCGGTTCCTGGCCGAGCTTCGCGAGCGGTTCGCGAAGTTCGGACTGGAGCTACATCCCGACAAGACCCGGCTCATCGAATTCGGGCGACACGTCGCCCCACGGCGACGAGCGCGGGGCCTCGGGAAGCCCGAAACGTTCGACTTCCTCGGTTTCACGCACCTGTGCGGGAAGACCAGGTCCGGACGGTTCTGGCTGCGGCGCATCACGATCTCGAAGCGGATGCGGACGAAGCTACGCGAGGTCAACGACCAGCTCAAGCGACGTCGGCATCAGCCCATCCCGGTGCAAGGCCATGGCTGGCAAGCGTGGTGCGAGGTCATCTCGCTTACTACGCCGTGCCCGGCAACACCGACGCGGTAGCGGCCTTCCGCACCCAGGCGACGCGGCACTGGTACAAGGCGCTCCGGGTGTCAAGGGACAGCGCACACGCATCAACTGGACACGGATGAACCGGATCGCAAACCGATGGCTACCACCCGCCCGCGTAAAACACCCCTTCCCCGACGTGCGCTTTCACGTCCGTACCCAAGGCAGGAGCCCAGTGCGTTAGCAGCGCACGCTGGGATCTGCGCGGGGGGCCGCCCGCAAGGGCGGTCCCTACCGCGATCCCCACGAGGGCCTCAAGATAACGATCGAGTCGATCAACGCCCGGATCCGGCGAGCGGTCAACGCCCGGGGACACTTCCCGACCGAGGCCGCCGCGCTGAAATGCGTCTACCTCGCGATCATGAGCCTGGATCCGACCGGCAAGGGACAGCGACGCTGGTCCAACCGATGGAAAGCCGCGCTCAACGCCTTCGAGATCACCTTCGACGGACACCTGTCCGCCGGACGGAAGTAACACCCCACAAGATCTATGAGACACGCTCTAGTGCCTCAACGTCTGCCTCGCCCCGGATCGGCCGGTAACCGCCGGATTTGGGGCGGGGTGCATGTCGCGAGCGGCGGACACGGTGCCGGTCGAGGGTCCGTCTCGTGACCTCGACTCCGCTGTCGAACTGCTGGACTACGTCGGCGGAACGTAGCTTCTCGCCACCGTCCATCGGCCTTCGGTCACTCAAGGTGGTCGACCAGACTGTCGAATAGTGAGGGAGGGAGGGAGGGAGGGAGGCGCGCCGTGGTGTCGTCTCGCCCGGAAATCGGGGGTTTCCGGGGCATCGGGAAGCGGAGGGAGCTGCCTCCCTGTCCGGTGTTTGTGCAGCTCAGGGCGGGGAGGCAAGGGAGGGACCCGGGCAGGGAGAACTCCCTGCCTCCCTTGCTGCCTCCCAGGTTGGGTCCCTGTGACTTTCTGTGACCGTGAGCCAGCCGGAATGGTTCATCGCCGAGCGCATCCGTCCAGCGCCGGAACTCGCTCCGTCACCGTTGACAGCGCCGCGCACCTCGTCGTCACAGCGCCGTAGCGGGGCCGGAGGCCAGCGCCGACCAAGGGGTCTACCCCCGCTACCGTGCAGGTCAGGACCCGTTACCCGGGGGTCTACCGGGGTAGAGGGGCCCCTCTACCGAGCAGGGTCGGGTAGAGCCCCCGCGTTTGGGGCCCCCGATTGTTGCCAGCAAGCGAGGACCGCTCCAAGCGCACGGGAGAGCAGAGCATTGGGGCACGACAGTGCAGTGCTGGCCACGAGGATTGCTGTCTGCGCGCCTCTTACCAGGTCACCTCGTGGTACATGAAGGACGCTTGACTGAGACGATCAACGCGATCCCCACCACGGTCAGCCCCACCGACCGCGACGCCGCGGAAACCGAACTGGCCCACCACGCCCGATCGTTCCAACCCACCGCCCTACACAAGATCGGCCAGCGGATCCTCGCGCACCTCGACCCCGACGGTCCCGCACCCCGCGACGAGCCGGAACCCGCCCCGGCAGCGGGGGAGCTGCGGTTGTGGGAGCGCCGCGACGGGCGACTCGGGCTGGCGGGACACCTCGAACCCGAACACAGCGCCGCGTTCCGGACGTTGATCGAACAACTCGCCGCACCCCGACCTGCTGCTGCGGGCATCCCCGACGCGCGGACCGCCGCGCAGCGCAACGCGGACGCCCTGCTGGAGGT
>JALYTS010000064.1 GCA_030854185.1 Actinomycetota bacterium
CCGAGATCTTCGACCTGCACCGCTGGGCACCCCAAACTTAGGTCATAGGAAACCTGAGGATCCACACCCATCGTGACCAGCGGAAACGCCGATCTAGATCACGCTAGCCCGGAAACTCCCGCTAGGCGGGCTGCTCGCGCTGTCGGGGGCGGTGACGCTCGCCGTCCAGTACTGGCGCGATGTGCCCATGGCCGGCCGGCTCGGGCTGCTCGCCCTCGTCGCCGCCACCACCTGGCTGGTGGGCGCACGGATCCGTGACGGGTCGGCACCCGCGCTGATCAGGCTGCGCAGCGCGTTGTGGTTCGCGTCCTCGGCGGCGGTGGCGACGCTCGCCGGCCAAGTCGCCTGGGACGTCGCCCGCGCCGGGGAGTCCACAGTGTGGTTGTCGGCCGGGGCAGCGGCGGCTGTGCTCGCCGGGCTGCTCTGGCGGCTGCGGGATCGGCCGGCGCAGCACCTCGCCTGCTTAGCCGGTGTGCTCGCCACGGCTGGTGGCGCGGCGGGCCTGGCTGACGGGTCCGGCGCGGTCGGGTTGGCGGTCGCCGTGGCAGGAGCCGCATGGATTGTCGCGGGCTGGATGGCAGTGTTGCCCCCTCCGGCGATGGCCCTAGCCGGTGGCGGTGTCACGATGCTGGCCGGAACGGGGATCA
Source organism: Actinomycetota bacterium (assembly GCA_030854185.1). GTDB lineage: Bacteria > Actinomycetota > Actinomycetes > Mycobacteriales > Pseudonocardiaceae. Next base: position 648 of record JALYTS010000064.1, read on the forward strand.
CCTCGGACGACTGGTCCGACGCCGCCCCGCTACTGGGCCTGGCCGCCGCGGCCGTGTTCGTGGCAGTGGGGGTCGGCACCGACCGGACGCCGCTGACTGTCGTCGGCCTCGCCGGCGGGTTCGGCTACCTGCCCTGGACAGTCGGACACTTCTTCGCTGAGTCGTTGGGCGTGCCGCTGGCCATGCTGCTGTGCGGGGTCGCCCTGCTGGCGGTCACTCTGGTTGTGCTGCGCAGGCCCGCTCGCGGCATGCCAGCTCGCTGAGTGAAAGATCCTTGGCAAGGGGCGGACCGTTAACGTGAACCAGGATGGTGCGGAGGTCCAAGAGGGCGTGGACGCTGCTCAGGAGTTGGCGGAGATGCGTGCGCGGATGGCTGTGATCAAGGAAGAGGCCGCCGTCGAAGTGGACCGCAAGTGGGTTTCACCGTGGCGAACCCCGGACGTGTTCGACCTGAAGGTGAAGACGAGGTTGACGGCCAACGAGGAGTACCGGTCGTTGCAGGCACGGTCCGGCTAGCCGAGGACAATGCCACCGGGCCCGCCGCCGGGACAGTGAGCTGAGCCACCCCTTGCGGGTTTGCTGGTCCAGCCCGGAGTGAGAGCTGACTGAGGTCGGCGTCACAGTGACGCACACGTCAATGCTCTGGTGGCCGCCCCCACCCCGCGGGACTATGAATGCACGTGCGTCGTCGGGAGGGACACTGATGAAGGTTGAGGAAATTCTCAAGTCCAAAGGCCGATTTGTAGAGACCATCGAGGTAGACGCGAGCATCGCCGAGGCGATAGGCCGGCTGAACGGGCCACCTCAGATCGGCGCGCTGGTGGTGTGCGACGAGAACGAGCAGCGGCCGCTCGTCGGCACCTTGACTGAACGCGACATCCTCCGCGGTCTCGCCAAGTACGGCGCCAAGCTCCTGACCATGCAGGTCACCAACGTGATGTCGCGCAACGTTCCGGTGTGCTCTCCCGAGGACAGCATCACACGGCTGATGCACCAGATGACGAGTTCCCGTTACCGTCACCTGCCCGTAGTGGACCATGGCGAGCTAGTAGGCATGGTCAGCATCGGTGACGTCGTCAAGGCGCGCATCGCGGACATGGAGCTGGAAACCGGGCTGCTAAGGGACCTCTACATCGCACGCAGCTGACGTCACCGGGGCCCGGCGCCCCATCCCACTCCGGTACCGACGGGCAACATGTTGGTCATCCGGACAAGATCCATGACGTCGCTGCCATCACTGCTGTGGCCGCCATCGCGAGGTGCGGTAGGTAGTCCTCGATGCCCCTTGGTTTCGGCTACGGGACCGTGTGCGTAAGGTGTCGATCCGTAACCGTCTAGACCACGGTGGGTAGCAGGTCGCGACGGGGCAGCCACCTAGCTGCCTCAGGTGCGGAAACACGTTCGCGAGAGGTGACGGCATGGCTCTAAGACAGCAGCAGCGGTTGTCCCAGCGCCGCGAAGCCGTCGGGCTGACCCGGAAGCCACTCACTCAAGACCACCGTGATCCGATCGTTCAAGCCGAGATGTGGCTGGGTCGCCACGAGTTCGAGGAGCTGATCCGTCCGCCGCTGGCCCGGACCGTCGAAGCGTCGCGATCCGATATCGAGACCACCGCCCCGCCAGTTCCGGCGACGACCGAGACTCACGGACTCGCCGACTCCGACGTCCACGCACCGGCCCAGACCGAGGTCTCCAAGCGGCCGGTCATACGGCGGCCATCGCGGCCCACCATCCCACCGGGATCCGCTGGCAACCGGGGCCGTCAGGGTGCGTCGCGGCGGTTCACGCGGGTCGCGGCAGCGGGCCTTCTCGCCCTCATCGGGGGGGCGGCGTCCGTGCCGCTGATATCGCCGCACCGTGGCTCCATCGCTGGGGTCGCCGTCGGGAACCCGGCGCCCGCAGCCCCCGTGGCCGCCGTCCCGGAATCAGAGCTCGGCAGCATCCCGCACGGCGTAGACGCCGGCGGAGCACCCGTCGCCGCACCGAACAACCCAGCAGACGGCCCCGCCCCGTCATCTGCCGCCGCGGTACGCACACCTCAAACCATCCGGAGCACCAGCCAGTCCAGACCTCCGGCCGTCAGGACGAGCCCTCCGGCACAGCGCGCCCCCGAAATCCCGGCTGACGCCTACGCAGCGTGGTCGCGATTGGCTGAGCTCAGCGCGAGCCATCAGGACAGACACGGCCTTCGTCCAGGACCTCCGCACAACCGTATGAACGACTATTAGTCCTGCTCCAAGTCAGGTAGGGCTTCGGGGAGTAGGGGGGCTAACGACCGGCACAGGTGGGTGATCGCTGCTGCGCCCTGCGGCCACGTCGTGGCCCTCGGGTAAGTGGTGAATACCACGACGATGCTGCGCTCGCCCGGACCGATCGTCCCAGTGGTGTGCAGCAACGGGCTGACCAGGTCCGGCGAACTCGCCCATGCCACCGGCACGGTCGTCGGTGGTGGCGTGCTCCAGGTCCAGTACCGGGTCGTGCTGGATGAGGTAATCCAACGCGATGAGCAGTTTGACCACCGACGCGGTGCGAAACCAGGCATGCGCGTCTCGCACCGCGGTGAAGTCCTGTCGATCTCGGTCATAGACCGCGAAGCTGGCGGTGACGCCCGGCGGCACCGGCACCAGGGACCCGAGATCCTCGGCGCGCCCCGGACCGGCCGCGGCCGGGGACGACCCGATGACGACGGTCGCCAGGCAGACGAGCACGCTTGTGACCCCGGCGGCCAGGATTTTCACGACCGGGCGACCTTCAGCTCCGCCGAGGCAGTACGCCCCGATGTCAGCCCCGTGACGGTGATGGTGTGTGTCCCCGGGGGCCCCTTCTCCAAGACTCGGTGCCATCCGCTGCCGCCCGACCCGGCGGGGAAGACCCCCATCACGTCGTTGGCCCGGTCGACGGAGAACCTCAGGTCCTCTCCGGGCGCGAACCCCCACACGGTGGCGAAGTAGGTATCACCAATCTTGACCTCAGAGGTGGACAGCATTAATCGGGCCGCGCCGGTTCCGGTGACGACCTGCAGTACAGCCGAGGCGATGCGCCCCGAAGTCAGTCCTGTGCCGGTGATGGTGTAGTTCCCCGGAGGGTGCCTCTCAAAGACTGGACCGAGCGACTCGCCGCCCTTCGAGTCGGCAGGGAAAACGCCCATCACGCCGTCGGACGGACCGGTCCAGGAGAATCGCACGGCCTCCCCGGGCGAGAACCCCGAAGCGGTGGCGAGGTAGGTATCACCCATCTTGGCCTGGGAGGTTGATAACACTATCCGAGCCCCGCCGGTACCCGCATCGACGTTGAAGGACCCCACGCACGCGAATACCGTGACAGCTATCGCGATGACCATTGCGGCGCCGGCGGTGCGCAGTAGCCGACTTTTCCGTTGGCGACGACCAGCACTATCCGCGCGGCCGTGTTTGGGAGCTCGTGGTGGTGTGGACCGTTGGGCGGTCTCGGCTTCGGCCGCCACGTCAGGACCGGGCACCGTTGGCAGCAGGCGGAACAGCCGGGCGGGGGTGTCGTCGACGCGGCGGTTGACAAGCTCGACCGCGGCGCGTCCCGCCCACAGCTCGCCCGAAGCGCTCTTCAGCCGGGCGGTCTCGGCGGCCAGCTCTTTGACCAGATCGGTGGGCGGGCGAGAGGGGTCGTCGGCCATCAGCACGGCGACGATGTGTAAGGCCGACGGCAGGTACCCGCACAAGCGGGCTAGCTCGGCGGCCGCCGCCGGGTTCGCACCCAGCCGGGGGTCGCCGGGACGGCGGCTGCCCAGCAACTCGACAGCGAGGTCGGGTGGCAGCACGTCAACCGTCAGGAGCCGCCCGCCGGGCAGCTCCTCCAGGGTGTCCCGAGAAGTGATCACGACCCGATGCGCCCGACCGGTTGGCAGCAGCGCCCTTATCTGGTCGGTGTTGTCGGCGTTGTCGACGACCAGCAGCACCGGCCGGGACAACCGCTCGAGGTGGGACATCAGCTGGCGGTAAGCGCTGGCCGGCTCCTCGACGCTGGCGGGTAGGTCCGGATCCAGCGCGTGCAGCAGCGAGGCGTACACCTGCTCCGGCGCAACCTGCGCACAGCCGTACAGATCGACGAGCACCGCCCCACCGGGAAACCAGCCACGCCCGACGGCGGTCCGGGCGGCCTGCCAGGCCAGCGCGGTCTTACCCACCCCAGCCATCCCCGTGACCACTGACACGGGGACCCCCGCCGGCGCCTCAGGACGCGGATCCAGCAGGGCCAGCAGCGCGGTGAGTTCCTGATCGCGGCCCACGAACCCCCACGGCGACGGTTGCGCATCCGCGGTGATCGGCAGAATCGACAGCCGCACCTGGTCGCCGCCGTCTGCGGTGCCACCCGCCGCTGGTGGTGTGACGGCGGGTGCGGCGGGCGAGGGTGGCCGCCGCATCGCCTCGGCCCGGGGAGGGTACGGCGGCGCCCCGGTCACGTCTCGCACCTGCCCGGCCGCGGCTTAGCCCGCCCGACGCTCCAGCCGGCACGACCACCGGGAGCCCACCAAGCCGCCGCCGTGACCCGCACCAAGCCCACCGCCACCGCCGCTCCTGTCCAGAGTCCTGTCCTGAGGACCGCGACCATACCGACCCTGTGTGAGCGCTCATCCACAACCGGCAACAGGCCCGTGTGCCAGTCGCTACATGGACATGGTCGACCATGGCGGTGATCGGACTTCGGCGCAGCGGGCGGCGGCGGTCTGCCGATCAGGACCGCAGGTCCGTCGTTCAGGCAAGATGATCACGGCTTGCGTGCCTACGACGACAGTGCGTGTCACCGTAGGCACCCAAATCGTGATCAACCCCTGTTGGGTGGATCCCGCGGCCAAGCACCGAACGATGTGCCGTTGCAGTACTGATCGGCTGGTGATCGAGGGTTAGTCAGTGCCCGTCGCCGTCACCGGTGGCCGGGCCCTGCGCAGCCGGGGCGGGTTCGTCAGCGGGGGCGGGGAAGTCATTGTGTTGGGGGGCGGGCATTGGGGTGTTGGCGCCGTTGATGCTGGCCCAGGTGGCCTCGTTGAACTGCTGCATGTTGATCTGGTCTTCCTTGGTGAGGTCTTGAGCCTGGGATTGGGCCGCCATAGGGGCGTTGACCGGGTTGACTTCTTGCAGGTTCTGGGTGGGTTTGGTGGCTGTGTAGGGGCTGGGGTTGGGTTTGTTGGTGAAGGCGGCCAGCATCGGGGTGGCGTAGGCGTCGAACTGGGTCAGTGGCCGCAGACCGACGATGAGCTCGATGGTGCGCAGCATCGACGCGGTGCTGTAGAAGGTGGAGTCGACGCGGCCGGTGTGGGTGTAGGGGCTGATCACTTCAGCTACGGTGCGGTGGGCGTCGATGTGGTCAGGCCCGTCTTGGGCGTCGTCTTCGGTGACGAAGATGGCGGTGGTGGCCCAGTATTTCGAGTGTGAGACGGTGTCGACGACCTGCCCCAGGGCCCAGTCGTTGTCGGCGGTGTAGGCCCGAGGGGTGGGGGCGCCGAGCTTGGTGCCTGCGTTGTGGTCGTTGGGCAGGCGGAGCAGTTCGACGGTGGGCAGGTTGTTCCCGTCGACGTAGCCGTCGAACTCCTTTTTCCACTCGGTGAACCGGGGCGAGCCGCAGTTGGCTTTGCGCGGGGTGAAGCTGTTCGGGCTGTCCGGGCAGGCTAGGTCGAAGCCGCGGAATCCGGGGTCGGTGTTGGCGTCGAGTACCGGATCGGTGGCCTTGGAGGTTCCGTCGGGTTGGGTGTTGACGTAGAAGCCGTAGTTGCGGAAGGAGATGTGGGCTGCGGCCAGGCGGTCCCAGATGTAGGCCTGGGCGGGGTCGCGGTTCGGGGCGGTCGCCGGGTCGCCGCTTTCCGAGGGATACGGCGCGCCGCGACCGGAGTAGTTGGCTGGCCAGACCTGCTCGGAATAGGGATTGGAGTTGGCGGCGACGGTCCAGTTCCAGCCCTGGGCGCTGACCTCGGCGTCGGCGTAGAAGTTGTCCAGAGTGACGTAGTTGTTTTCCAGGGTGCGGGCATTCGGTGCGGACTCCGGGCCGAACAGGTTCAGCTTGGGGTCGCCGTCGCCTTTGCCCAGACTGCCGAAGACCTGGTCGTAGGTCCGGTTCTCTTTCACCACGTAGATCACGTGCTGGATCGGGCTGCGCTGACCCGCGTGGCCCGGCACGATCGCCGAGCTCTGACCCGGGGCGCGAGCGTCGCCGTGGGAGTCGAACCCGTCGTTGCGGGCGACTTGGGCGGTCCACTTCTCCAGTTGATCGGCGGCCGCTGGGATCGCCACAGTGAACAGCGTGCCGACCATCATCGAGCCGGCGTACTGATCGGAGGTGGGGGTGTTGGGGTCGTACGGGTTGGGGTGGCCTAGCCCGTTGTTGGGACCCGCACCCAAGCCCTTACCGTTGGTGATGAACAGCGCCCGATCGGTGGCGACCAGCCCGGTGGGATACCAGGCCGTCGGGATCAGACCCTGGACGTGGCCCGATTTCAGGTCGATGACAGCGACGTCGTTGTTGCCCGCGTTGGCGACATACAGCGTGCGCGCGTCCCGGGACAACGCCAGCGCATCGGGATTGCTGCCGACCGACGCACCCCGATACGGGGCCAGGCTGATGGTGCGAGTCACCGCCGCGGTGGCGGTGTCGATCACACTGATCTCATCGGAATCGCCGTTGGTCACATACAGGGTGCGCCCGTCGGCCGAGGCCAGCTCCTTGTTGGGGTGCGTGCCCACCGTGATGGTCTTCTGCAGCGCCGGCTCGGGGCCGGTGAGATCTAGCACCGACACGGTATTGGCGCCCTGGTTCGTTGCGTAAGCACTGTGCCCATCAGCCGACGCCACGACCGCGTAGGGCCGGTGCCCAGCCGGGCCGGTGTGCACCACACTGGTGGCCAGGTCGACGACCGATAGCGCGTCAGCCTGCTGGTCGGCGACCAACAACCGCTGCCCGTCGGGGGTCAGCGCGATACCGGCCGGCAACGGGTTGATCTTCACCCCGGCCGGATTCGTGGTCGGCAGCGGGATCGACGCGCCCTCAGTCAGCGTGCCGTCGTTCATCGCGTAACGGCGGATGAGGTTATTGCCCCCACCGCTGACATAAAGCGTCTTGCCATCCTTGGTGAAAGCCATACCGACGAACAGGGTCGCGGGGGCCTTGTAGTGCAAAATCTGGGTAACCTTGCTGGTGGTGGTGTCGATGACCTGCAGGGATTGTTCGCCTTGGCCGTCGTTGCTGATCACCAACCAACGACCGTCCGGGGAGCTCACCGCCCCCAAAGGAAGATCCCCGAGGTTGGTCTGCTTCCCAGCCGGCGTGACCGTGTAACCGATCGGAGTCACCCCGGTGCCGTCATCCCCGGGCCCAGCGTGGTGAAATCCCACGGCCAGTGCGGTGCCCCCCATAGCGAGGGTCGCGGCCAACGTAAGTCCCGTTATCATCCGCCACCGATGCCGGGTTCTCGAAGTAGTCATCAGCCACTGCCCTTCCCACCCTGAGGCAACAGTTGCCACGGACAGCCATAACGGTATGCCAGTCCGATGACCAGAATCCCCTCGATAAGGTGCGAGGACATTAACTGGGGACAAACACTCGGCAAATGAGATCAGGGATGCCAATGTCTGCCAGGTTGTCGCGATATCCGTTCGCGGGATGGCGTCAGCTGTATTGTCGTCCGGCGAATCGCCAGCCGACAGACGATAGGAGCCCTTTCGTCTAAAGCGAGCGCTCCACATGGCACAAGACCTCGGCGACCCGACGGGCGGAGCCGATCGACCGCTTATCGGGTCGCGAAGAACTGCCCTTGCCACCGCCCGGCCGCCCCCGAACGGCCGGGCGGCGGTTGGCACGTGTTCAGTCCATGAGGGCTTGGGTGTGCTCGTGTTGGACGGCTTGCAGCTCGTTGGGGTTCAGTCCGAGCAGGCGAAGGATGGTCGGTGCGATCTGGGTGGTCTCGACCGGCTTGCCGAGGGTATGCGCCCCGTCGTCGACGCCGGCCCCGGCAATGACAATTGGTACGTTGCGGTCCTGCTGGTCCGCGCCACCGTGTTCGGCGATCTTGCTGTTGCCGCCGGTGTAGACGACTCCGTGCTGAACAATGCCGAACAGGTCGGGTACCCGGGGGTCACCGGCGGGGACGCCGAAGAACCTGGCCGCGTCACGGCCGGCGAATGCGGTGGATAGCCCGGAGTGGGTGAATGACTTGGGGTTGCCGTTGATGTCGTTGCCCTGGCCGGACTGGGCGAGTAGGTAATTCTTGGCGAAGTCGGCGGCGGCCTGCGAGTGGTCGGTCAGCCATAGCAGCATGGCGTCGTCGTCGGTGGAGTGCGCGACGAGGTTACCGGCACCGGGGTGGGCGGCTTTCCATGCGGCGTTGAGGCCGTCGAGCAGTGGGCCGTCCGGGATGCGGGTCAGCGCGGCCGGGTCGGTCGGCGACTGCCCGTGCTTGGCGGACAGGATGATCGTGGTGTTCGCGTCGAGTCCTCGGGCGTGGATTTCCTTGACGAACGAGCCCACCTGATCGTCGACGAAGTCCAGCGCGCCGGCGAGCACCGGCCCAGGGGTCACGCCGTCGGCGAGGTAGCCGCCGGGCTGACCGCCGGAGGTGGGCAGCTTTTGTGCGGTGGACACCGACTGGAAGTTCATCCCGAAGATGGCCGGTACACCGACGTGGGTGCTGCGGGAGTGGTCGAAACCGTCGATCTCATTGCGGACGGCTTGGGTCTTGTAGCCGTCGTACTGCTGGGTCTTGGCGTTGTCCTTGGTCCAGTCCTGACCGGCCGGCAGCCCGTCGGCCTGGCTGTTGATCTCGGGGGTGAACAGGTCCTGCACGCCCGCGCCAGAGGGGCCGTCGAGGATCTCATAGGCCGGGTGCTTGTCCGACCATGCGGTGCGCAGGTGGTGCGCCCGGGCCACCTCGAAGATCGTGTTCACCTTGAGGTACTGGTGGGGGTAGATCGGCTTGCAGGTCTTGGGGTCGACGGGCAGCTTCGTCGGGTCGATCAGGGTCTTGGGGTTGCCGGTGAGCTGCAGGATGCTGCCGGGCAGCCCGGCCAGCCCCTGGCCGGCGTCGATGGAGTTGGGGTTGCGGTCGAGGTTTTCGGCGTACTCCACATCAGCGCCGGTGGGCGCGCCTACTGGGCAGGTCGTCGTACCCGCTGGCAGCAGGGCGTGGTTGAAGCTCGAGTCGTAATACACGCCGGTGGTGTCGGGGTTGCCGCCGGTGGCCTGGGCGACCATGCCCGGAAACGAGTCCGACGGCACCGGGGTGCTCGCGTGGGTGAAGTCCACGCCCCGGTGCACCAGCGCCGCCAGCGCCGAGCCCGGATGATGCGCGACATACCAGCTCAGGTCGGCCTGGTGCAGCCCGTCAACCGAGAGCAGCAGCACATGGCGGCCGCCGTCCTCATGCGACGGGTCGGCGGCGGCCGCGGCCGGCGCTATCAGGGCCCCAGCTACAACAGCGGCGGCAAGCACGGTGGTACGGCGCGATAAGCGCATGGCAACAAGCCTCCAGAAGGTGACCGGCCTGGGCAGCCGGCATCACCCGCATGGGAACGGCCGAAGACGACTCGCAGTGCACGCGGACATGAAGCAGGGATGAACCCTCCGACACCTACGGAACTCCTTGTACGGCACGTGGACCTCAACGAGGCCAGCCAGCCTTGACCCGTGATTAGTCGGCAGCTGATACTAAAGTCACGACTCAAATTGGCGGGAGGCCACGTCCGCGATCGTGAGTGACGGACACCCCAAATGAGACCCTGCGCGGGCCTGCCTCGTCATGTGCCTCGCAACAGCTCCCGGTGTGGGCAGCTTCCCTGGTGATGATTGATCGCTCATTCCACGATGCCTTTGAGGTCTCACGCCTTGTACGGCCAGGGCAGGCTTCAGCCGGGCCGGCGTAGCCCGTGTGCGCCGATTGGGGCTCGGACCGGCAGTTGTAAGTCGGGTGCGTTTACACACTGCGTCTTGCTTTTCGGTGCGCTTGCCCGGATGCAGTCGGGACGGCGCCGTAGCCTGGTCGACCCAGGACGGCTCGGTCAACGACGAAGGGTTGGATGCCGGGTGCAATTGGACAACGACCTCGCAGCGCTGGTCCTCGGCGAGACCGCTGGCTTGGAGCTGCGCGTGCCGATGAAGTGGGAGATCCGCGCCACTACCGTCCGCGCTCAGATGGGCGTGCACAACGCCTACGATCTGCCTCTGCTCCTCGGCGTTCAGGTACTCATAGCCAAACCGTGGAAGCTGACCTCCTACCTGATGATCTATGGCCAGCACCTCCGTCGGCTTGACGTCAACGGCTGACATGGCAACCGGACCGGAGACCGTGAAGTGTGGAGCGAGCGTACGCACAAGCACATGTTCTCCGAGCAGGACCAGGACACGGTCGCCTACACCCCTGGTGACATTCCGGCTGTTCCCACGGCGAATGTCGTGGGAGACCATTACCGTGGAACGTTCGAGGCGTTCTGTGGAGAGCCGGCCATCAAACTGACAGGCGAGTACCGCTGGATCGATCCGGTGTTGCCGACCCGCTAGGAGGGGACTGGATGACCGAGTGCAGCGCTCTACTCTCCTCGATTCTCGCAGGTGAGGGCAGTCGGTGGACGTGCCGCGAGGTGTCGGCTGACACCGTCCTCCTGGTGACATCGCACCACTACGCCGACGGAGATACTGTCGAGCTGATCGTGCAGACCGTCGGTGACGAAGTGATCGTGTCGGACGGCGGCGAGGTCTTGGCGCGGCTCGACAGCATGGGTGTGAACTTGGACTCGCAAAGTAGGGTGGGCAAGTCGTGGAAACGGCTGATGGCGGCCCACGCGCTTGAAGACGACCGCGGCCAGCTCATGCGTCGGGCGAGCGTCGAGCACACCGCCGACCTGGTGCAGGAAATGGCCGATGCGGTGGCCAACCTCGATGGCCTGAGGCTGCTGGCACCCGTTCCACGCCGCCCGGGCGTTTCCGGAGCGGCTGACGACCTACCTGGCCGCCGAGTTCCCCTTCGTGGAACCGCGAGCCAAACTGACAGGTGCCAGCGGCTCGCCCTACCAGGTCACCGCGGCGGTCGGCAGCAGCGAAGGGCGGCCGGTCTACGTCCAGACCGCGGCCGGTCAGAACACCGCAGCGCAGAGGTCGGCAGTGGAGCGTTGCTTCACGATGTTCTCCGACATCAATGGGTGCCTGCCCACTGAGCGGAAACTTGTTGTGCTCGATGACGAGGCGACACTGCAGTGGCGCCCTGAGATGGTCCATCTGCTGGCCGGTGTGGCCTACGTGGGCACTTGGACCGCTCGCGATCAGTGGACCGAGTTCGTGTGGGGCAGCATCCCTGAGTCACGGCTGATGCTCCCGTCAGAGCAGCCAACCCGCGGCTAACGAGACAGGGCGACAAGCACTCGGCGCTGAGTTACAAGTAGTCAGTACCAACGGACGGCACACCTACGACGTCTCGCCGCGAGACAGTGGGATCTTGCGGTCACAGGCTACTCCACCCGAGGGCTTAAACGCCCTCCTCCCAGCCCAAGGACCGCTGACGCGTGCCCTTGGAGCACCTCCTCGGTCCCGGCCGCGGGATCGGGCAACTGAGACCCACTCGGAGAACGCCCGTTGAGTTGTGGTCGACTTATCGAGCATTTCCGCTATTCAGTGGCGGTAGCGGTGGGATTTGAACCCACGGAGGGCGTGAACCCTCACGCGCTTTCGAGGTCTGCGACCCACACTTCAGCGCTGATCGTCCGGGGTCTTCGGGCAGGTCAACCCGCCGTCGGGTCCTCGGCGATCACCGGCGGTTGTGGGCGAATGCCACCACAATTGCCCCCAGGAGCAGCTCGTCACCCCTCGCGCGGCCGGTTGAACTAGGCAAGCGCCCGAAGGTGCGGATACGCAGAGCAGTCCCGCCGTGTGAAAGTGCGGCGCGGTCACAAATCCCCCACGGCGATTCAGCGAGAACGGCCCCACCCGCTCACACTGGGTGGGGCCGTTCGCCGGTCACAGTCAGTCAAAGTCGCCGGTACACAACCCGACGGTGAACCGGGACACTCGGCCGCAGTGAAGATCAGTGCGGGCCAGTCGCGTCCTTGGAGTCCCGAACGGCCACGTTGGGAAGTTCGGCGGCCTCGACCAGGCGTCCGAGCTGACCGCGCATTATCTCGGGACCACCCACGGCGCGCCGAAGAGCACCTCCGTTGATCACCCGTACGTGCCTAGCCGCGAGAGAGGCGGGGCGGGGCATGCCGCAGCAACCACTTCCACGCGGGCCTTCCCCTCTCAGCGTCCACTACAGCAAGTTTGCATGTTTGCGTACAAACACCTTGCGTCCGCCTGTTTGCGCCCGGTAGTCTTCAGTCTGAGAGTTTGAGGACAAACCAGGGTGCCACGCGGTTGCACCGCTATCACCCCTGAGAGCCAGGAGCGTCGAGATGGTCGACACCTCCCACGCTGACGCTCCCCTCACCCCAGGGGAGGCGCTGGCCAAGCTGTTCATGGACAACGCCGATAAGGGCTGCGACGCGGAAAACGACGCCTTCGTGGAAGAGCTCTTGAGACGACGGCGGGCGATCCAGGCGCTCGTCAACCCCAATTTGGCGTTGTTCAGGCCATGCGGGGCAACCAAGGACCTGCCACCGATGAGGACGCGTTGAGCCCCGAGCAGTCCCACCGGTTCGCCCTCACCGGTCAGGATCCCGAGGGCCGCAACCGCACGATCATCTTGTGGCAGGAGACGGACCTGGTGGACGGCATCGTGCAGCGGCGGCTGGTGGTGACGTTGGACGCCACGATGAACACCGCGACGATCCTCACGCGTGCCGAAGCCGCCGAGGTGGCGCAGGCGATGCTGGCGGCTGCCACGTGACCGGCGACGCCGACCCGGATCTGCTCGCGTGGATCGTGCTCAGTCGCGTGCACGACGGTGGTGTGACCCGCCAGCACGGGGACTACTTCGACCGCGACGTCCTCACACCGGATTATCTGGCTGAGCCGTTCGCCCAGCTCACCGACGCCGGGTCGCTGGCGTTGGCCGACCCCGATCCCACCGGGCGACAACAGGTCACGATCACTGACGCCGGGCATTCCCGATACACCCAACTCCGCGACGCGGCGCGAAACCACTAGACCCCGGCCGGGCCACCGGTCGAGAGGGAGCAGCCCCCCGCAACGCTCCCGAGGCTCCCGGAGGCCCGGCCGGTTCCAAGAGTGTGGGGTGCGGACTTCAGCGCGCTCCTAGGTGAACGTCTTTGATGGACGGTTCTACATGCACCGGTCTAACAGGCTCGACCGAACTGCCATCCGTCGTGATCGTGACTCCAGCCGCGCGTATCGCATGGACTCGTTGCAGCGCAATCCGTCGCCCGTCGGCGCTTCGCTCGCGCCAAGTCTCGCTACGGCTTGTCTGCTGATCATGAATTCGGTATAGCCAGGTAAGCGAAGGGTCGTTGTACCCCGGCGCGCACTCGGACACAGCGCTAAACATCGTCACATCGTCATCTACCGGTACTGCGCCCCAACCTCCAAACGCTCTGACCAGATGCGTTCGCAGCACCAAGCCTGCACAATGGATCGGCCAGTTACCTCCGTGCTCAATCGCCCAGGTGTTGACCACCCCAGCCTCGATTACCCCAAACGGAAGCGCTGACTTGTACGGCTTTCGCGTTCCATCGGGCATCAGATCATCAGCCTGTCCCACTACCCAATGAATTGATGGGTCTTCAAAGCGCGGGATCAGCCGAGCCAACCCGCCGGGCAACAGTACGTCGTCATGGTCAAGCACCTGGACGAGCTCACCTGTCGCTCTGGTCAACGCGAGGTTCCGCGTCGTTGCGATCCCGGCTTGTGCCCGGTTGGCCGAGTAGGACACTCCTGGCAGCCCGGTCACGACGTCTGCTAGCCGAGGATCGCTGCCGTCCTCCTGGACTAGCCACTCCAGTTCCCACGGATGTGGAAGCCCTTGCCTTAGCACGCTGTCGACCGTCTCGGCGAAGTACTGAGCCAACGGCGCGTAGGCGGCAGTGATGATCGAAATTCGACGTGTCCTCAATCGTTCGTGTCCCATCGCGTGAGCCGAGTGCAGAAGGTCAGCTTCGTCCGATCTGCCGGGTACTGCGCGTCGCTGATCTCTACCACCCGGCCCGTAGTGTCAATCGAGATTCGACGAACCCACAGTAGCGGCACACCTTCGGGTAGAGCCCACATGCTCGCTTCGACCGTGGTGGGCATCGTGGCCGTGGCTTCATCGACGATCTCGTCTATCTCGATCCCGACCGTACTCAGAGCGTGCATAGTTCCGCCGGGCCACGCGGCATGAGTTGGATCGCTGATCATCGGGTTGGCGGTGATCAGCGACACGGGAATCCAGGACACCGACCATGCTGCACGGTCACCGGTCATCCGGTCCTTGTGCTCGAACTCCCGGCGCAGCACCAGGTCCCCACCGCCGATCCCGAACAGCTCGCTCAGCTCTGGCCCGGCGGGCTCGGTCGTGTAGTCGGCGGTGAAGTCGAACCCGCCGAGCGGCCCGTGGAGGTCGTCCTCGGCAAGGCCACGACAGCGCCGGATCTCCTCAGACTCGCGAACGAGGTCTTTCTCTGCCTGGTGCCGCAGCGATGTGCGCTCCACCTTGGGTGGTTCCGCTCGCACGACTGGGGCTCTCCCCCGCCCCCCCGTGATCAGCCCTTGCTGTTTGAGCAGAGCGACCGCCGTCCGCGCTGAGGTGATCGAGCACTTCCATCGCTGCGTGATCTCGTGCAGCGTCGGGAGCGAGTCGCCGGGGGCGAGCTGCCCGGTTTCGATCTCGATGCGCAGATCGTCTGCTACTCGCAGGGCGATGGGGGCCAGTGCCGGTGTCCTCTGAGGTTCCATGCACCCCAGCCTACGCCAAGTTTGTCAGTTTGCGGGCAAACATCTTGCACTCTGCGCGCACAGTCGGTAACGTTCAGTTTGCGGGTTTGAGAGCAAACGCTCAAACTAGGACCGAGGAGTGATCGTTGAACGACGACGAGGGTTCAGTGAGTTTCAGCCCGGACGGGCTGACTGAGCAGATGATCGATGCGCTGCTCCGGGAGGTGGATGGCGCCGCCGCGGTGGCGAAGCCGCGTCCGACGTCAGCGTTGATGGACGGGCAAGCGGCGCAGCGCCGTTATCGGCGTGAGGCGCGGCGTTGTGTGGCGGCGGCGGTGCGTGTGCTGCCAGTGAGGGGTGTCGCTGGTGGCCCGGGTGGGTGGGCCGCGTGATGGGCGCTGCGGTCTTCGGAACCCGGATTGATGTGTTCGACACCCGACCCGGCGGCCGATGCCGGCCAGCAACCCGCCGGGTCGGGGCTCCTGAATCACCAGCAAAAGCAATCGAGGAGATCGGAATGGTACAGGTGCATACCTGTGTGAGTGTCCACTGTGACCAGTGTGGGCAGGCCCTGGGCAGCCCTGGGTTCGAAGCGCACTACCCCAGCGAATCCGCCGCGCTGGACGCGGCTGTCACCGAGGGCTGGCAGGTCAGCCCGGGTGGGCGGTTGTGGTGCTCGGCGTGCGGTGCGGTGTTGACCTGTGAGGACGAGGGTCACCAGTTCACCGAGTGGCACTACCCGCAGGCAGATCCGGAGTTGATCGACGATGGCGACTACCGGTACTGCCGCCGGTGTTGCCTGCACGAGTCCCGCCCGCTGGGCGTGACCAGCGCCGAGATGCCCGGAGGGGTGGCGTGATGAGCTCGATGAACCCGTCACTGGTTGATGTTGTCCTGGTGGGGCTGGCGGTACTGGCCGGGCTGGGTGTCATGGCCGCGTTTCGCAGCGGCGCCCGGGGTGCCTACAAGGTCGCGCGGCAGACCCAGGAGGTGACCCGAATGGGCGGCAACCTCGGTCGGGCGCTGGGCACCACCGTGGTCATCGTCGGGATCCAGTGGGCGGTCGTGAGTTTCACTACCGACCCCCGCGCGTGGGGTGTCGCGCTGGCCGTGCCAGCACTGTTCGCGGGCAGCGCCATCGCCCGGATGTTCTCCGTGACCGAACTCGTGCACGGCAACCAGGGGGCCCGGCGATGAGCACCCAACCAGAACCACCACAGCCGCAGGATGACGACCAGGATGACAACTTGATCCCGTTCCCGGGCGTGACCTCCCGGCAGCCGCCCCCGAGGGGGGCGGGGTCAGAACCTGCGCCGGAGGTGGTGAACGGGGAACTGGTCGGTCAGGCGGAGTTCACCCGGTGGCCGATGCCGGTGGTGGTGCCATCGTGGTTGCGTTCGCGACAGACCGCGCTGGGCACGCTGCGGTGGGCGGTGCGCTACGCCGGGCGGCATATCGGGTTCCACGCGTGGCGCGCCCCGGCCTACGGGTTGGCGCTGTGCTGGTGGACCCTGCGCGGCGCCGCCCGGGCGATCGCCGCCGGATTCCGGTGGGTCAGCGTGCGCGGTGAGTACCAGCCGTTGATCACCGCCGCCCACGACGCCAAGCGGTGGGACCTGGTCCGGGACCTGATCACCGAGCGTCGGGCGCTGGCCCGGGTCCGGATGAAGACCACAGCGTGGCTGTCGGTGTCCGGGGGCTCGGCCGGGGCCGCCGGCTACGTCATGGTCGGGCCGGTGTTCGGGTGGTGGGCCACGGTCGGGGCCGGGCTGGGTGCACTGTGGCTAGGCCGCCCCCGCACCACCCCGGTACTGCCTCCCGGCCCGGTATTACCGGTGCAACTGGAACTCTCGGCGGACATGCTCACCGACGCCCTGCGCGCCGCTGGGCTGGTCAAGGCTGACGCCACCCCGCAGTTGGTCACCCCGCCGTTGCGGGACGGCAACGGGTGGGCGGTCACCCTGGACCTTCCCCGTGGCGGTGGGAAGACCGCCGCCGATGTCATCGCCAAACGCGACACTCTGGCTGCTGAGCTCGGGGTGGATGAGATCCAGGTCATCATGGCCCGGGTCCGGGCCGTGGCCGGGGGCCACGCTGGGCGGCTGACGGTGTGGGTCGCCGATGACGACCCGTACCTGGGCGTCCCGAACCCGTCGCCGCTGACCAGGATGGACACCTTCTCGGTGTGGGAACCGATCCCCTTCGGCCGGGACGCTCGCGGGCGGCGGATCCTGCTGGCGCTGATCTGGCAGTCGATGTTCTTCGGTGGGCTGCCCCGGCGGGGTAAGACCTTCGCCCAACGACTCCCGTCCGCCGCCGGAGTGCTCGACGCTTATGTGCGGCACTACGTCGCCGATGGCAAGGGCGGCGCGGACTGGCGCCCGATGCGCGGCGTAGCACACCGGCTGGTCATCGGCGCCGAAGACGAAGCCATCACCGCCTTCGTGGCCATGCTCGATGAACTCATTGCGGAGATGGGCCGCCGGTTCGCGGTGCTCGGCACGCTGCCGACGTCGGTGTGCCCCGAGGGCAAGCTCACCCCGGAGATCAGCCGCCGCTACGACATGCCGGTCATCTTCATCACCATCGACGAACTCCAGGAATACCTCTCCGCGATGCCCGGACCGATCAAGGAAGAGACCGTGGAGAAACTCGCCCGACTGGCCCGCCGCGCCCCGGCGGCCGGGTTCATCCTCAACGCCGCCTCGCAGCGACCGGATGCCGACAGTGTTCCCGCGAAACTACGGGAGATCATCAGCTACCGGTACTGCACCCAGGTCGTCGACCGCACGTCATCGGACATGGTGCTCGGCAAGGGCAAAGCCGCCCAAGGCGCGGACGCATCCATCCTGTCCGAAGACCACAAAGGCGTCGGGGTGCTGGTCACCGGGCCGGGGTCGTTTGAGATCGTCCGCTGCGACTACATGGACCTACCCACCTTCGCGGCGCTCTGCGCGCACGGTCGGGCGTTGCGGGTAGCAGCGGGCACACTGAGCGGGGACGCCGCAAGCGATCCGGTAGCGGCCGCCGAAGCGGCCGGGGTGCAGATCCCGACCGTGCTCGCTGATGTGCTCTACGCGATGCACGGGGTGGAGCGGATGCACACCACCACTCTGCTTGCCCGGCTGGTCAACATGGACGAAGACAACTACGGCGACTACACCCCCGAGCGCCTGGCCGAGGAACTCGAACGCGCCGGAGTCCAACGCTCCGGCCGACAAGTCAAAGTCGACGGGATCAACCTGGCCGGATACCGCCGCGCCGACCTCGAAGCCGCCGTCCCCGCCGGAGCCACCCTCCCCAAGCCCACCACCCCCGAAACCGGATACCGACGGTGACAGGTAGAGGGGGAGGGGTCTACCCCCGGGCACTACCGGACCCCCGCTACCCGCAACCTCCAATACACCGGTGGGTAGCGGGGGGCCTCTACCCCGGTAGACCCCCCCGGTAACGGCCCGCGACCAGCACGGTAGCGGGGGGTAGACCCCCACGGTCTCGGCCAGCCCGCACCCCGTTTCCCACCCATCCCAGGCCCGTCTCCGGCGTCGAACCCGGCGCACGGACCGGCCCCTGCACGCCCACATTCGACTACCCACAGTGATCGGAGTGTCACCCAAGCATGACCAGCCACCCCAACCCCCGACGCCCTGCCCGCACCCTGAACAGGAGATCACCAGCTGTGGACACCACCACCCACCTGCGCGCCTGGGCGCTGCACTTCGCCGCCCGAGGCTGGCACGTCTTCCCCATCACCCCGGGCGCGAAGAAACCGCCGGTCATCGACCGGTGGGAAACCCGGGCCAGCACCGACCCCGACCAAATCCACCACTGGTGGCAACACACCCCGTACTCGATCGGCATCGCCACCGGCCCGTCCCGGCTGATAGTGGTCGATCTCGACACCCCCAAGCCCGGCGAGCCCGTGCCCGATCGGTGGGCCACTCTCGGGATCAACTCCGGTGCCGGAGTCCTCAAAGCGCTGGCACGCCAACACGACACCACCCCGGGCCCGACCTACGCCGTGCGGACACCCTCGGGTGGCTGGCACCTCTACTACACCGCCCCACCCGGCACGCCGCTGCGCAACACCCACAACCTGATCGGCTTCAAGATCGACACCCGGGCCCACGGCGGGTACGTCATCGCACCCCCTAGCCCGGTCCCCCCCAGCGGATACCAACTCATCGACGACCGAGACCCCACCGAACTACCCACCTGGTTACACCAGGCCCTCACGCCCAAACCGTCTCCCAGGCTCTCACCACCCAGTCAGAGGGTCGCTGCGAACCCCAGCGGTTACACCGCCGCTGCAGTGCGAGGCGAGTGCCAGCGGGTGCGTACAGCGCCGCCGGGCCAGCACAACGCCGTGCTCTGCCGCGCCGCCTATGCCCTCGGTCAACTCATCGGCGCCGGGCTCCTCGATCCCGACACCGCCCGGGCCGAACTCACCACCGCAGCCCGGGCCCTCATCAGCGCCGACTGCGACTGCACCCCGGCCGAGGTCGCCCGAGTCATCGCCGCCGGACTCACGGCGGGGGCCCGAAATCCCCGCCGCACCACCACCCGTACCAGCCACCACCGGAGGGCCGCATGAAACCCGACATAGGGACCGCGCTCGCCGCGATCGCCATCGCCATCGGCGACCCCGCATGCCGCCGCTGCGGGCATCCGGTCGGCGGATCACCCTCACCGGACTTCTGCTCCGAGGACTGCCAACAAACCTGGCACGAACGACAGACCGGCACGCCATCGACCCCACCCGGGACCACAACCGGCGACCCCGAACCCGAGACCACATCGACCCCGCCACTGGATTGGCTTGGGCAACCACCCGGGGCGGCCGCCATTCGGGCCGGTCACGAGGTGCTCGACGCCCTGGCCGCGTTCGTGGCCCGATTCTCAGTGTTCCCCTCCGAGCACTGCGCGCCGACGCTGGCGCTGTGGTACGCCCACACCCACGCCAGCGAGCAGTTCTACGTCACACCCCGCCTGGTCTTAGACTCCGCCGAACCCGGCTCAGGCAAAACCCGAGTCCTAGAAGTCGCCCAATACCTCGTACGGGCACCCGAAATGACAATCTCCGCCACCCCAGCCGCGCTGTTCCGGCTGGTGTCCATGGGACCTATCACGATCCTCTTCGATGAAGTCGATGCCATCTTCAACCCCAAAAACGGCGGAAACAACGAAGATCTCCGCGGGTTGCTCAACGCGGGATACAAACGATCAGCCACCATCGCCCGGTGCGTCGGCGACACCAAGCACATGAAAGTGGAACGCTTCGCCGTCTACGCCCCCGCCGCCCTCGCCGGGATCGCTGGGGATATGCCCACCACCATCACCACCCGCGCCATCACTATCCACATGCGCCGCCGCCGCGCTGACGAACCAGTCGAACCATTCCGAGAACGCCAAGTCGCCCGAGAAGCCCAACCCATCCGAGAGGAACTCGCCGCATGGATCGACACCCTAGGAACCCGACTCGGCGACGCCCAACCCGCAATGCCCGAAGGCGTCACCGATCGACCCGCCGAAATTTGGGAATCGCTCCTAGCCATCGCCGACACCGCAGGCGGCCACTGGCCAGACACAGCCCGCAACGCCTGCCGCCACTTCGTCCTCGACACCGGACCGCAGATCACCTCACGCGGGGTACGACTGCTGGCCGACCTCCAGGAAATCTTCACCCGCGCTGGCACGGGCAGGATGCGCACCACAGACATCCTCCCCGCCCTGTGCGACCTCGAAGAATCACCCTGGGGTGACCTCGACGGCAAACCCCTCGACGCCCGCCGACTGGCCCGCCTCCTCGACCGATTCGGGGTCAAAACCGGTCCGTTCAAGGTCAACGGCGAAACCATGAAGGGCTACCAAACCACCGGGGAACACGGGCTGGCCGACGCCTGGGGCCGTTACCTCCCCGAGCACCCCGCCCCTATCGGTTACTCCGGTTACTGCGGTTACCCCGCAGGTCAGGCGGTAACCGATCCCGACCCGGTAACCGATGCAGCGGTTACCGGTGGCAGAGCGGTAACCGATGCAGCGGTTACCCCCGATCCATCGGTTACCCCCCTGACCAGGCAGGTAACCGCAGTAACCGCAGTAACCGCACACACCAGCCCCACAACAGGAGGACCACGACCGTGAGCGCGCGCACCACTGAGATTGCCGACCTGCTGGCGCGGCTGGCGGTACTCATGTCGGATCAGCCCCCTGCCCCCGCAGCGCCTGTATCCCGGCCGATGCCTGCGCGGGTGCTGTTGACAGTCGAGGAAGCCGCTGAGCGCCTGCACATCGGAAAGACCAAGACCTACGCCCTGGTCAAGGCCGGCGAAATCGAGTCGGTGCTGATCGGTCGCCTGCGACGCGTCCATATCGACGCCGTCGACGCCTACGCATCCCGGCTGACCTCCGACCAGCAGAACACCCATCGATCGGCAGCGTAGGAGAGCTGAATGTCACGCCAAAAGATCACCCGCAACGCCAACGGCCGATCGAGCATCTACTACAGCGACAAGGACAAGTGCTGGCACGGATACGTCACCGTCGGAGTAAAGGACAACGGTAGGCCAGACCGACGACACGTGCGCGGTCAGAGCCAAGGTGAGGTAACCAAGAAGGTTCGCAAGCTGGAACGAGAGCGCGACGACGGCAAAGTCCGAAAGCCGGGCCAAATCTGGACCGTCGAGCAGTGGCTAACCTGTTGGCTTGAAACCATCATCGCGCCGCCGGTCATCACCGAAAACGCCTACATTGCCTACGAGGTTGCGGCGCGCGTGCATCTCATCCCCGGGATCGGCGCGCACAAACTCGACAAGCTGGAGCCCGAGCATCTAGAAGTGCTGTACCGAAAAATGTCGAGAGCTGGAGCGAAGCCAGGGCGAGTCCACCAAGTACACCGTACCATCCGAGCTGCACTCAACGAGGCCATGCGGCGAAAGAGAATCACTGAGAACCCTGCGTTGTTGGCCAGGGCACCGAAAGTCGACGAGGAAGAGGTGGAGCCTTACTCGGTCGCTCAGGTGAAGCGCCTCCTTGAAACTGCGCAGCAAAGACGCAACAGTGCACGGTGGGCGGTCGCGCTGGCGCTCGGTCTACGCCAGGGCGAAGCGCTGGGGTTGCAGTGGTCGGATATCGACCTTGACGACTACACACTCCTCGTGCGCCGTAGCCGGCTACGCCCGAAGTGGAAGCACGGATGCACCGAACCGTGCGGTCACAAGTTCGGAGGGCACTGCCCGCAACGGGTGCCGCTCCGCAAGGAAACGGCGGGTACGAAGTCAAAGGCTGGCAAGCGCGGCATCGGCCTGCCCGACGAGTTGGTTGTGCTGCTCAAGCACCACAAGGCAGAGCAGGAGTGTGAGCGGCTCAAGGCGGCGGAGCTCTGGCAGGAAACGGGCTATGTGTTCACCACCCCAACAGGCGCACCGCTCAACCCCCGCACCGACTACACCGAGTGGAAGCGACTGCTGGAGCGAGCAGGCGTACCGGAACGCCGATTGCATGACGCCAGGCACACGGCTGCCACGGTGCTACTGCTGTTGCAGATCCCGGACCGAACAGTGATGGCAATCATGGGGTGGTCCAACACGGCCATGGCTGCGCGGTACCAACACATCATCGCGGCCATCCGGCGAGACGTGGCCACGAGCGTCGGTGGGCTGCTCTGGAAGCCAGCCCAACCAGTCACGCTGGATGATGACGACAGCACAGCTGGGGACCCCGTACCAGCCGCGTAGCGAGGCAAATGCCACCACAAATGCAACCAGCCGCACAAATGCCGGTCACCCGCAATAAAAATGACCGGTGTTTGTGCTGTTAGTTGGCGGTAGCGGTGGGATTTGAACCCACGGAGGGCGTGAACCCTCACGCGCTTTCGAGGCGCGCTCCTTCGGCCGCTCGGACACGCTACCGCCGGTGAGGGTACCTGATCCAGCCGCGGGGCGGCTGGATCAGGTCGTGAGTGGCATTGAGTGCTGGAGCACTCAATGCCACTCACGAGCGGCGAAGCCGCATAAACCCGGTGAGCAGAGCCGCGCACTCCGACTCGAGGACACCGCCGAGGACCTGCGGCCGGTGGTGCAAGCGGCGGTCCCGGACGACGTCCCACAGCGAGCCGACCGCACCGCTCTTGGGTTCCCAGGCACCGAACACGACACGGTCCACCCGGGCCGCGACCAGGGCGCCGGCACACATGGTGCAGGGCTCCACCGTCACCGCCAGGGTGCAGCCGGTCAGCCGCCAGCCGTCACCGCGCCCGGCATCCCGCAGCCGGGCCGACCCGGCCCGCAGAACCAGCAGTTCGGCGTGGGCGGTCGGGTCGCCGGTGGCCTCCCGGGCATTGCAGGCAGCGGCCAGCTCGACGCCGTCGGCGTCCACCAGCACGGCTCCGATCGGGACGTCGCCGGTGGCCGCCGCGCCGCCGGCCACCTCGATCGCGCGCCGTACCAGCGCCAGGTCGGCACCGGTCGGCGCGGTCATCCCGGCTGCTTCTCCAGCAACTCGGACAGCTGCGGCTGGAACCCACACCGCTGGGCGATCATGTCGAGCTGCTCATCCGGGTACAGGTCCACCTCATCGATGATCACCTGCATCTCCTCTGCCGGCAGCCCCAGGTCGGCGAGCAGCCCTAGGTCGCCTTCCGGCCATACGTCGTCCGCGTCGGCTGAGTCTTCTTCGGGGACGTCGACGCGCAACAGGTCCAGCACGTCGGCAGCAACGTCGTAGTCCAGCGCAGCGACGGCGTCGGACAGCAGCAAGGACACGCCGCCAGGCACCGGCCGCACCACGACGAAGAACTCGTCATCGACATCGAGCAGACCGAAAACAGCGCCGGTGGACCGTTGCCCGCGCAGCTGGGTGATGGCCGCGTCGAGGTCTTTAAGGGCCGCGGCATCCAGTTTCGTGCACTGCCAGCGCCCGTCCTCTCGGACCACAGCGATGGCAAAGCCGGTGACGGACATGGCACAAGTATGCGCTCCCCGATCCCGGACGGAAGCACGATCACCGATTCGGGCCCCGAATACTGGGATGACGTGCGAAGATGGTCGGTTGTGACTATGCCTGAGCCCCATCATCGTCGGTGCGCGAGCAACCTGGTGGGCGCCGCCAGAGCCCTGCAGCCGCACACGATCGCACTGCGCCGCAGCTTGCACCGGCACCCAGAGCAGGGCTTGCACCTACCCGAGTCCCAGTCCGCCGTGCTGCGAGCGTTGGCCGATCTCCCCGTGCAGGTGAACACCGGGCATGCCGCCAGTTCAGTGGTCGGGGTGATCGAGGGCGCGCGGCCCGGGCCGACTGTGCTGCTTCGGGCCGATATGGACGCGTTGCCGATCACTGAGCAGTCTGGAGTGCCGTTCAGCTCGGAGCTGCCCGGGTCGATGCATGCCTGCGGGCACGACACGCATGTCGCGATGCTGGCCTCGGCTGCGCGGCTGATCGCGCAGCGGCGCGACGAGCTGGCCGGCCGGGTGCTGCTGATGTTCCAGCCCGGGGAGGAGGGTTTCCACGGCGCACGGCACATGCTCGACGAGGGCCTGCTGGAGGTCGCCGGAACGCCGGAACGCGCGCTGGCCATACACATCACCTCCACCCTGGACAGTGGGGTGGTGCAGACCAGAGCGGGCGCCATCATGGCGTCGTCGGACGTGCTGCGGGTCACCGTGACCGGTCGAGGGGGGCACGCCAGCGCGCCGCAGAACGCGGTGGACCCGGTGCCCGCCGCCGCCGCGATGGTCGGCGCGCTGCAGACTATGATCACTCGGACGCTGAGCGTCTTCGACCCCGCGGTGCTCACCGTCACCCGGATCTCCGCAGGCACCAGCTCCAACATCATCCCAGAGACCGCCGAGTTGGAGGGCACGATCCGAGCGTTGTCCGAGCACACTCGGTTGACCTTGCACGGCGAGGTCCGCCGGGTCTGTGAGCACGTCGCGGCAGCCCACGGCTGCGCCGCCACCGTGACGATCGAGCATGGCTACCCGGTTACCGTCAACGACGACCAGGTGACCCCGCAGCTGATCGATCTGGCTCGCTCGGTGCTCGGCGTACGCAACGCCGAGCCCATGCAGGACCCGCTGATGGGCGCCGAGGACTTCTCCTACGTGCTGGCGAAGGTCCCCGGCGCGATGGCGTTTCTCGGCGCCTGCCCGCCGGGCCGCGATCCCGACTCGGTCCCGGCGAACCATTCCAACCGGGCGGTATTCGACGAAGCGGCGATGGTGCACGGCGTTGCCCTCTACGCCGGCTTCGCGCTGGAGGCCCTGACCTCACCAGCACGGACCTCACCAGCCCTGACCTCACCAGCACGGACTTCATGAGCGAGCGCACGCTGTGCGTCATCGGGTTGGGTCTGATCGGCGGGTCGCTGCTCCGCGCCGCCGACGGCGCCGGGTGGAAGGTGCGCGGCATGGCGAGATCGGACGCGGTGGTCACCGCGGCCCGGCAAGCCGGTTTCGACGTCACATCCTCGATCGAGGACATGCTGACCGACGCGGCAGACGACGCACTGGTGGTCCTCGCAGTACCACTGCCCGCGGTGGTCGACCTGCTGCCGGTGGTGGCCCAGCATGCCCCTCATTGCCGGCTCACCGACGTGGTGAGCGTCAAACAACCCGTCGCAGCGGCAGTGGCCCGGCACACCCCCCTGGCCCGGTACGTCGGCGGGCACCCGATGGCCGGGACGTCCACCTCGGGCTGGGCAGCGGGATCGGCGACGCTGTTCGTCGGCGCTCCCTGGGTGGTGGGTAGCGACGACGGTGCCGATCCGGAGGTGTGGGCGCACGTCGCCCGGCTGGCCCTGGACTGCGGGGCGCACGTGGTACCGGCCGGCGCCGCGGACCACGACGCCGCGGTGGCCCGGGTATCACACCTGCCGCACATCCTGGCCGCGGTGCTCGCCTCGGTCGGCGCCGACGGCGGGGCGCTGGCGATGGCCCTGGCCGCGGGATCGTTCACCGACGGAACCCGGGTGGCGGCGTCATCGCCCGAACTGGTCCGGGC